>JAFEAR010000245.1 GCA_018266335.1 Bdellovibrionales bacterium | reverse complement strand
GTTGGCTTCGGTCTTAGCAAAAAGTGGGTACTGAATTCCGAAGTAAACGTGCTTGTCCTTGCCGTCGGTCGGAGGAATGGGGCCGTACACAACATTGGGGTTGTATTCGCCGCGAGGAAGAAATGCAGTGACGAAATATTTGTCGCCCCAAGTGACCCAATCTACTTTGCCTTCTTTGCGCGTCACCTCGAGCAAAGACTTGTCCTTTACCCAGTGCCGCGACTCATCCATCCGGTAGCCGAAGTAATTGTGATCTTGAACGGGCCCCGCGCCGACCATGTCGGTGCCCTTAAGTTCAACGAAGCCCTGCGCACCTTTGAATCCCGAAAGCTGAAGACTCAGGTGAGTAAGTCCCGCTTTAGCCGCATCAGGCGCCAGCGTAACTTTACATTTGCCGGCCGCGACACTTGATTCACGAACTAAATTTTTGGGATCCACCACGCCCTGGCGTAGCGCCAGCAAGCAAGATTCCACTTGAGGGTCCGTCGAGGTCCAGTGGAGACCTTCTTTGAGTTCCACCATGGCTTGCTTTTCTTTAGATCCGCGCACGAAATAGTCCCAGAAAACTACGGAGCCTAAAGAGAAATCGGGAAACACTTTAACTTGGCGCTTGGGTCCAATATCAATGGATACGGCTTGAGCGTCATCCATAGCCGTCATGACTGGAGTTGCTCCGGGCACGGTAGACAATGTTCCCTTGGCTTGCTCGCCGGAGTCTGCGGGGGTCGTTACCGGAGCCGTAATGGGTTTGGTAAGGGGGCGGTGTTTCGAATTGTAAGGATTAACAATGAAAACTTGCCAGAGAACGATGAAAGCCAAACACGCAACAACGGGAACCCAGCTCTTTTTCATTATCAACGACTCACACTTTCAGCAGCGTCCAAAGGAATTGGATCGTAAGCTTCCGCTCGTATCCAAGGATTGCACCGAGCCAAGCGACGAAGCGTAAGCTTCGTGGCCCGGAAAAAAGAAAAGCGCTCAAAGCTCTCTTCCGCGTAACGGGAACAAGAAGGTTCAAAGCGACACTCTTGACCTAATCCTCCTAAGGCGGAGAGAGCAGGATGAAGAATGAGGCGGTAAATCATAAAGAGAGTTTTTATGAAGAAAAAATAGAGTCCAGACCCCGTTTGAGGTCCTTTTCCCAGTCGGATATCAAAATTTTCTTGGGCAGACGGTATTGAGCCAAGAGTCGAATCCATACCGGTTTGTGCAAGACGCCTTCCTTAGCTAGGTAGGCGCGAACTATCCTCCGAAATCTGTTTCGTTGGACGGCGTTACCACAAGACCCGGGTACAGTAATAACAGCAGAGGTCTTTTTACGCTTCTCGTTAATTCCGATGGGCGCAAAAACGAGAGGTCCAAACTTACGACCTCTTTCGAGCGGTCTAAACCAGCCGATCCAACGTTTTTTCAAACAAGCGTATCAACCGGCGCGCTTCGTCTTGCTCGCAACAGATACGCTCAATTTTTTGCGACCTTTGCGACGGCGAGAACTGATGACTTTCGTACCGCCAGGAGTGGACATGCGGGCCAAAAAACCATGGACGCGTTTGCGTTTTCTACGACTAGGTTGATAAGTACGCTTCATAACCGGCGCCCTTATGGCAAAGTCTCAGCGCCAAATCAAGCGATTAAAACCATTTGATCTTCCTTAGTGGGTTCCGTAAGAGAATGATTCGTACGCATTTGCTGTTGGGGTGGAGATGAAAATGGGGATTTTGAGCGCATGATCCAGACGAACATTGAAGAGTTGAAGGAAGGGCTCCAAGCGCCCAATGAGGTGGTCGTTAAGACCCTCTTTGGCGAGCTTCTTACGCCCAAATATACCTTCGACACCTTCGTGGTCGGGTCTAGCAACCAGTTTGCCCATGCATCGGCGTTAGCCGTAGCTAACAAGCCTTCCGTCTATAATCCTCTCTTCATTGCGGGCAAAACGGGTCTCGGAAAAACTCACCTTTTGAAGGCCATCGGCTACAAGCTGGCTACCACCCGTCCGGAACTACGGATTTGCTACTATTCCACCCAGCGCTTCATGGAAGAAGTGATTCAGTCCATTCAGCACAACACGCGCCACGAGCTGCGGGAGTCGTTCACCGCCAAATGCGACGTGCTTTTGATGGACGATATTCAGTTTCTGGCGAGAGCTTCGTCGACTCAGGATGAGTTTTTCCACATCTTCAACACCCTCTTTGATGCCAGCAAGCAGATCGTGATCACCTCGGATCGTTTGCCGAAGGAAATCTCGGATGTAAACGATCGCATCATTTCCCGTTTTGAGTGGGGTATGGTTGCCAACATTGAACCGCCCGAATTGGAAACTCGCGTTGCGATTCTCAAGTCGCGAGCAGCAACGGATAACATTCATCTCAGTGACGACGTTGCCTATTTAATTGGTACCTACGTCAAAGCGAACATTCGAGAACTCGAAGGTTCGCTCACTAAAATTGCCGGGCACGCGGCTTTCTATAAACAGGCCATTACGACGGACCTCGTGCGAAAGGTGCTCCGCAACTACATTTCTGAACGGCAAAAAATCATCTCTATGGATGAAATCATTGCTACGGTTGCTCAGTTTTACAGTCTCAAATCTTCGGATATTCGCGGCACTTCCAAAAAGGGCCCCGTGGCCCGTGCGCGGCAGATCGTTATGTATCTAGCCCGCGAACTGACGGGTTTAAGCTGTTCTGCCGTTGGTGGGGAGTTAGGCGGCAAACACCACACCACGATTCTCTACGGTCATGAATACGTGGGCGAAAAAATCAAAGCTGATCCTATTTTGAAGGCTCAGGTAACCCAATTGTCGCAGCAATTAACGGCTTCGGAGTGATGGATAAGTTGTGGATAACTACATGGCGAACCTGTGGATAACTCATGGAAAAGTCATGAATTCCCTACAATCCCATGTAACTCCCATGTTCCATCCACAAAGTTATCCACCGGTTTTGTTGAATATTTATAGCACTTTAGGTGACTTTCCCAATGGAATCCGGCTAGACAATATAACTAACAACAACTTTATAAGTATTATTTAGAATTAGAAAAGGACCTGGCGGTAGCATGGAATTCAAGATTCAGAAAAAAGACTTCCTTCGGGGATTAGCGCCTACGCTTTCGGTCAGTGAGAAGCGCAATACGATGCCTTCTTTGAATCATGCTCTTTTAGAAGCCAAAGATGGAATGCTTCAGATCTCGGCAACGGATCTGGAGATATTCATGAGTTCTTCGGTTCCTTGTAAGACTTTATCCACGGGACGTATCGCCGTACCGGCGCGTAACTTGTTCGACATCGTTCGGGACTGCGACGATGACGCCTCCATCCATATTAAAACTACGGATGGGAATCGGCTGGAACTTAGCTCGGGGAAAAGTCAGTTTAAACTTCTAGGACTTTCCTCGGATTTGTTTCCGCATTTCAAAGCCAGCCCGCGTGGACAACTTTCCACGGCCAAGCTCAACACCCGTGAATTCATCAAGCTCCTGCAAAAGACGGAGCATTGCATTTGTACGGACGAAATCCGTTATTTCCTCACGGGTATCTTTTTAGAAAGCGTTCAGGACGGCAAGGAGGGGGCACTACGGGCCGTAGCGACCGACGGGCACCGGCTAGCCATGTACGACATTCCGACCTCCCGTATTGGATCCTTGGAGCTTAAGAAGGGAATGATCTTGCCGCGTAAGGGTGTGGCAGAACTTCGGAAGTTGTTGGAAGGCTCCACCGAGGAAAGCTTTGAAGTCACTTGTGACGAGAACCTTTTCCGGACCAACATTGGGGACTATCAGCTTTGGATTCGCCCCATTGACGGCGAATATCCCGACATTCGGCGAGTTATGCCCGGCAATTTGCCGTCCAAAATGATGGTGTCGCGCAAGGATCTTTCGTCCAGTCTGCGCAAGATGTCTCACTTGGTATCCGATCGTTCACGAGTCGTTACCTTTGAATTCAAAAAGGACCTTATCTTTTTGAGCACTACCAACCCCGATCTGGGTGAGGCTACGGACGAAGTTTCGGCCAAGTACGATGGTGCCGAACTCAAGACGGGCTACAACGTACGATTCTTCCAAGATGCGATTAGCAACCTTGATGGCGAAACGATTGAAATCGGTTTGGGTGAAAAGCTTCAACCCGCATTGCTAAAATGCGCCGAAAACCCGGGTTATTTGATCGTCGTTATGCCCATGCGCATTTGATTGGGCGCTTAGGATGACGAGTGAGAGTTTCTGAACTCAGAATACGCGGGTTCAGGAATCTCTCGCAGGTCGAGCTTAAGCCGGTCGCGGGCCTCAATTGGATTGTCGGACCTAATGGCCAGGGCAAAACAAACATTTTAGAAGCCCTGTACGTCACCCTGAAGGGGCAGAGTTTTAGACCCTATTCGCAAAGAAAAGATTGGTTAGCGCGTTCCGCGGGCGCCCCTACGACTGGCTCTTCGGGGGTTCATGTGCACGTTCGCGAAGAACGTGGCTTTGAAAATATTTGTGAAATGCGTCTTACGGAGCGGGGTTCGTGGTCCTTTTTTTTGAACGAAAAGCGAGCTCCTAGCGCTCAACTGCGAACACTGGTACCGATTGTTGTTTTTTCGCCCGATGACCATGCTTTGGTTCGCAAGGAGCCGGAAACCCGCCGAGCTTTTTTGGACGACATGCTGACGGATGTTTGTCCGGGCTACGTGGAGAGCCTGCTGCGTTATAATTTGGCGTTAAAGAGTCGTAATAAGCTTCTGCGCGACGAAGAGGCGTGGAAACGAGCTTCGTATCGCCAGGAAATTGAAACGTGGACACAGGCTTTAACGTTGGCCGGCTTAGACTTGCTAACGCTACGTCGGGAAATGTGGCCGGCCTTTTCGCGTCATTTTGATGAAATTGTCCGGGGTCTTTTTACGGATTATCGCCCCGAAGTTCGGTATGGGCAGGACTTTGAAGGCGAATTAAATCAAATAAAATTATATAGTTACATAATGGATTCCTGGGAGACCGACAGGGCCACGGGGTGGACTCACCGAGGTCCTCACCGGGATGATTTGTTGTTGTCCATTGGTGGGCTCGAGAGCCGAGCCCATGCTTCGCAAGGACAATCGCGAATGATTGCCCTGGCGCTCAAGTGGAGCCACGCGGAATGGGTTCAAGCCGTTCGAAACGAAATTCCGATCTTTTTGGTGGACGATTTTTCGAGCGAATTTGATGCCCAAAGACGCTCCCGATTGCTGAGTTTTTTGGGCGATAAAAAAGGGCAAGTTTTTGTGACCGGAACCGAGCTATCCATGGTCGACTCTAGGGCCTTTTCAGACTACAACTTG
Source organism: Bdellovibrionales bacterium (assembly GCA_018266335.1). The sequence goes on along the minus strand of JAFEAR010000245.1, from coordinate 11,225 downwards.
TACACCGTTTTGAAGGGTTTTCTTACTGATAATCCGGCGGTTTAGGTTGTGGAGCTAAGAATTGATGTCTGACAAACCGGTTGCGCAAGATGGTGGTGGTTATACCGCCTCAAAAATTAAGGTCCTAGAAGGTCTCGATGCGGTCAGAAAACGGCCCGGGATGTACATCGGCGACACCGGCGTGCGGGGCTTGCACCACTTAGTCCAAGAAGTCGTGGATAACTCGGTCGACGAAGCGCTGGCTGGCCATTGCACGACCATCAAAGTAACCGTTCACGTGGATAACTCCATTTCCGTTGAAGACGATGGTCGGGGCATTCCGGTGGATATCTATCCCGATCTGGGAATTTCCGCGGCCGAGGTTGTGCTGACGAAGCTGCACGCTGGCGGAAAGTTTGAGGGCGAGGCCTACAAAGTTTCGGGTGGCTTACACGGGGTAGGCGTTAGTTGTGTGAACGCACTTTCCGAGTGGCTCAAAGTTCGGATTCGCCGCGACGGAAAAATTCATTCGCTCATGTTCGAGCGTGGTAAAACGGTGCAATCGCTGCAGGTTGAAGGCGAAACTTCTTCCCGTGGTACTTCGGTTACTTTCAAACCCGATCCCGAAATTTTTGAAACGACCGAGTACAACTTCGAAACACTTTCGAGTCGCTTGCGCGAGCTCGCCTTTTTGAACAAAGAACTGCGCATTTCGATTCACGATGAGCGCACGGATAAATCGAACGAATTTTATTACTCCGACGGCATCAAGTCCTTCGTGGAGTACCTCAATAAATCTAAAAATCCTGTGCATCCGGAAGTGGTTTACTTCCAAATGGCGAAGAGCGACGTTGAAGTAGAAATCGCCCTGCAGTGGAACGATGGCTACAAAGAAAACCTTTTTAGTTTCGCCAACAACATCAACACGTTTGAAGGCGGCACTCACCTTCAAGGATTCAAAGCGGCACTCACGCGTACGATCAACAAGTACGCCGCGCACTACAATCTCTCTAAAGATTTGAAGGAACAAATCGAAGGTGAAGATTGTCGCGAAGGTTTGTCCGGCGTGATTTCCGTGAAGCTTGGCAATCCCCAGTTCGAGGGCCAAACGAAAACCAAACTCGGTAACTCCGAGGTACGGGGCTTAACCGAAACCATCACTGCGGAACGGCTGAACGCTTTCTTCGAGACCAATCCTTCGATCGCTAAGCGGATCATCATGAAGGGCCTCGAAGGGGCTAAAGCTCGGCTTGCGGCCAAAAAGGCGCGTGAATTGACCCGACGCAAATCGGCCTTGGAATTTTCGGGTTTGCCCGGGAAGATGGCCGACTGCCAGGAAAAAGATCCTGCGCTCTGTGAGTTATATATCGTCGAAGGGGATTCCGCCGGTGGGTCCGCTAAGCAGGGTCGCGACCGTAAGAACCAAGCGATTTTGCCCCTCAAAGGTAAAATTTTGAACGTTGAAAAAGCGCGTCTGGACAAGATGCTCGACCACGAAGAAATTCGGGCGCTCATCACGGCGCTCGGTACGGGTATCGGTCAGGGCGAGGGTGATTTCGACATCAGTAAACTGCGCTACCACAAGATCATTATCATGACGGATGCCGATGTAGACGGAGCGCACATTCGCACGCTGCTGCTCACGTTCTTCTTCCGCAAAATGCCGGAGATCATTGATCGGGGCCACCTCTACATCGCACAACCGCCGTTGTACCGGGTGAAGAAGGGCAAGTCAGAGTTCTACGTGAAAGACGACAAGACCCTCCAGAGCTATCTCATTGAGGAGAGCTTGGACGAAAGCGTGCTGGTGAACCAGGCGGGTTCGGTTATTTCGAAGCAGGACTCAAAGCGCTTTATTTTTCAAATGCAAAAATGGAGCAACGTATTCCGCGTGCTCGCCCGTAAGGGTGATGAGCGAGTGTTGCGCCATTTGATTCTCGAGAACTTTGCCGAAGAAGAAATTCTGAAGTCTAAGTCGGCCCTAGAAAGCGTGGTGAAGTCCACGAGCGAATACTTGGCTTTGCACTATCCGAACGGCACGCCTAGCGTACAGGCAAGCATCGATGCCGATCCCGAACACAGTGGATACTTTAAGTTGCTGATCAACACGTCTTTCGAAGGCGCGCGTTACAAGACCGAACTTTCGAAGGGACTTCTTGATAATCCCGACATGGCGGAAATTCTTCGTCTGTCCTCGTTCGTTAAGGAATTGGGCGGGCGGCCGTTCACCTTGCGTTCGGGTGACAAGAACGCGATCTTCGATGATCCCGAAAAACTTGTGTCCACGATTCTCAGTGGGGGCAAAGAGAAGCTGTCGATCCAGCGTTACAAAGGTTTGGGCGAGATGAACCCCGAACAGCTTTGGGAAACAACGATGGATCCGACGAAACGCTCTTTCTTGCAGGTGACGGTGGACGACGCTCCCTCGGCCGACGAAATTTTCTCGATCCTTATGGGTGACAACGTGGAACCTCGCCGAGATTTCATTGAGAAGAACGCTCTCCGCGTACGTAACTTGGATGTGTAGAAAGTAGACCATGGAAGACGTTAAAAAAGTTACCGAGCTCGTTAAAATTGAAGAAGAAATGCAGGGGTCGTACCTGGAGTACGCCATGTCCGTTATCGCGGGCCGCGCTCTGCCGGACGTTCGCGACGGATTGAAACCCGTGCATCGCCGCATCTTGTTCGCCATGAACGAGTTGGGGAATACCTACGATAAAAAGTATCTTAAATCAGCCCGTGTGGTCGGTGATGTGATTGGTAAATACCATCCGCATGGTGACTCGGCCGTGTATAACGCCATGGTTCGCATGGCCCAGAATTTCTCGCAACGTTATACGCTGGTTGATGGTCAGGGTAACTTCGGTAGCGTGGACGGGGATAACCCGGCAGCTATGCGTTACACCGAATGCCGGATGTCTAAACTGGGCGGCGAATTGCTGACCGATTTGGAGAAAGACACCGTCGATTTTGGACCTAACTACGATGGCAGCATGCAAGAGCCTAAGGTTCTGCCGACGAGGATTCCCAACCTGTTGGTGAACGGTTCGGGCGGTATCGCCGTGGGGATGTCGACTAACATTCCCCCCCACAACCTTACGGAAATTACGAAGGCGTGCATTGCGCTCATTGATAATCCGGAAATTTCTATTGAAGATTTGATGGCTCTCGTTCCGGGGCCCGATTTGCCTACGGCCGGCATCATTTCGAACACGGCGGGTATTCGGGCGGCTTATCGAACGGGCCGCGGTAGCTTCACGATTAAGGGTCGTACGACGATCGAGCAAATGACCAAAGAAAAGGAAGCCATCATCGTTACGGAACTTCCGTACCAGGTGAACAAGGCTACTTGGATTGAGGGCATTGCGGATTTGGTTCGTAACAAAGAAATCGAAGGCATTACCGATATTCGTGATGAATCGGACCGCACTGGCATTCGGGTGGTCATTGAATTGCGGCGCGGAGAGTCCTCGCAAGTTGTGTTGAACAATCTGTACGCAAAAACGCAGTTACAGATTTCTTTCGGCATGATCATGCTGGCGATTGAGAACGGTCGTCCGAAGATTTTCAATTTAAAAGAGTTCCTTGCTTCGTTCATTGAACACCGCCGCGATGTTGTTACTCGTCGGTCCGTCTATGAATTGAACAAGGCCCAAGCCCGTGAACATATCTTGGAAGGATTGAAGATCGCTCTCGATAACATCGACGGCGTGGTAGAAATCATCAAGAAGGCACCCGGACCCGTTGAAGCTAAGTTGGGTCTGCAGGAGACTTACCGCCTAAGCGAAAAGCAATCGCAAGCAATTTTGGAAATGCGGCTGCAACGTCTCACGGGCTTGGAAGTTAAAAAACTTCTCGCGGAACTCGAAGAAGTACGCACCTTCATTGCGCATTTGCGGAAAATTTTGGGTAGCGATGTGGAGCTTTTCCGGGTGATTAAGGACGAGCTCGGGGAAGTTCTGGAGAAATTTGGCGATGAACGCCGGACAGAAATTTCTACGGTCGACGATAAAGATTTCGACGTCGAAGATTTTGTTAAGGATGAACAAGTCATCGTTACAATTAGTAACTCCGGCTACGCGAAACGCAACACCCTAGAAACTTACCGGGCGCAGAGCCGTGGGGGCAAAGGCATTCGTGGTGCCGGGGTGAGCGAATCGGACAGCGATTTTATTAAGGACATTTTCGTAGCTAGTACCTTGTCCTACCTGTTGTGCTTCACGAACCAGGGCAAATTGCACTGGCTCAAGGTGCACCGAATTCCCGAAATGAACCGCACGGCCCGCGGACGGCCCCTCGTTCAGCTGCTGCAGCTGGCCGAAGGCGAGCAAGTTCTTTCGATTCTGCCGGTACAGAAGTTTGAGGCGGATCGTTACGTATTCATGGCGACCAAGGCGGGTATCGTTAAGAAAACTGACCTCATGTCTTTTTCCAATATCCGGGCGGCCGGCATTATTGCCATTAACTGCGATGACGGGGACCAATTGATTTCCGCCGCCCTAACCACGGGCAAAGAAGATGTGTTCATGGCCACGCGGAATGGACAGAGTATTCGTTTCGCCGAGGATGACGTTCGTCCGATGGGTCGGACGGCACGCGGCGTGAAGGGAATGGATCTGGAAGAAGGCGATCAAATTGTGGCGATGGAAATTCTTCCCGCCGACGATTTGGCGGCCGATGTGACTCTGCTGAGCGTGACCTCGCTCGGTTATGGCAAACGCACTCCGCTCGCGGAGTACCGTCGTCAGGGTCGTGGTGGATCGGGCATCATTAACCTCAAAGTGACCGATAAAGTTGGCCACCTGGTCGATGTAAAAAAAGTGAAGATGTCGGATGACCTTATTGTCATCAGTAATGGCGGACAATTGATTCGCACTCCAGCGGGCCCCATTTCGGAAATTGGCCGGAATACCCAGGGCGTGCGCGTGATTAGCCTGAACGAGAACGAAACCGTGCAGGCGATTGCCATTATTCGTGAAGTGGAAGTTCAAGGAGAAAGTGAAGCGGTTCACTAGTAGAGCGCTAGCTCCCTTGCTGCTGTTTTTCTCGGCCTGCTCCGTTGGGGTGGCCGAGAAAGATTGGCAACTGGCCGAAGAGTTCGAGACCCATGGTCAGTACCTACGGGCCATCGAAGAGTATTCGCGAATTGTGAACCTTGGGCACCGGGATGCCCTGGCGATTCGAGCGCAAATGCGGATTGCCGAAATTTATAACCGTAACTTGAAGGATTACCCTCGCGCGATTCGGGCTTATCGGGATGCTTATCGGCGGTCGGATGATCGGCGCATGAAAATGGATGCTCGTTGGGCCATTGCGACGATTTATAATGATCGTTTGCAAAATTCCGCCGCGGCGGCGGAAGAATACAAACCCCTCTACGAAGAGTTTGGTCAGTACCAAAAGGATGGCGAAGAAATTTTACTGGCCTGGGCCAAGAGCCTAAACGACTCGGGCCGATTTAAAGAGTCGGCCGAAAAATATGTCGAGTTTCGTAAGCGCTATCCCGGCCACAAGGAAGGGCCCCGGACATTGCTTGAAGAGGGCCATGCTCATTTGGCCGACCGCGAACCGGAGCTCGCGGTAAAATGTTTTCGGGAGCTCATCTCTACCTTTGGCGGACAGGATGGTTACCGGTCTATGGTTGCGGAAGCCTATTTTGGTTTAGGAAGTGCCTTCGAGTCCATGGATGAGTTGAGTCCCGCATTAGAGGCGTACCGGCAAAGTTTAGCAACCTATCCGAATCCCAAAGTGATTCAGTTGAAGATTGAGCGAGTAGAAAAAAGAAAGCGCGAAAGGCGGATTTAAAGTGAGCGGTTTTCCGGCAAATATCAAAGTGGCCAAGTCGGTAGAATTAAATGAACGCGCCAAACGCGTGCTCGTGGGCGGGGTTAACTCTCCCGTGCGTAGTTTTAAGCGGGTGGGAGGACATCCGATTTTTGCCAAAGATGGCGACGGCGCTTTTTTGCGGGACGTTGATGGCAATTCATACATTGATTTGGTGATGTCCTACGGCCCCCACCTCTTTGGTCATGCGCATCCTTCCATTGTGGAGGCCGTGGCGAAAGCGGTGCGAGGTTCGAGTTGCTTGGGAATGAGTTCGGAAGGCGAATGCGCCTGGGCCGAAAAACTCGTTGCTCGTATCCCGGGCGCCGAAAAGGCGCGGGCCTTGAGCACGGGAACGGAGGCCTGCGCGACGGCCATTCGTTTGGCGCGGGGAATTGCGGGCCGCGAAATGATCGTTAAATTTTCGGGTCACTACCATGGTCACGTGGACTCGCTCCTCTTTGATTCGGGAAGTGGTGTGGCGACTTTGTCGATGGATTCGGTTCCCGAATCTAAAGGATTGCCGGCGGCTTTAGCGGCCCTTACTAAGTCGTTGACCTTTAATGACGAGCAGAGTGTTGAAGACTTTTTTAAAAAGCACGGCACTCAAGTTGCGGCCGTAATTTTGGAGCCCATTATGGGCAACATGGGCGTAGTTCCGCCCCAGGCCTCTTTTTTGAAAACTCTTCGGCGTTTGTGTGACCAACACGGAGCAATGCTTATTTTTGATGAGGTCATGACAGGACTTCGTGTGCATAAGCATTCTGCGCAGGGACTTTACGGCATTGTGCCGGACCTTACGACGCTTGGAAAAATTGTTGGGGGAGGGATGCCTCTTTCGGCGGTCGCCGGTGCGGCGAAGTTTATGGACCACTTGGCTCCACTCGGCGGCGTCTACCAGGCCGGCACCTTGTCCGGCAATCCGGTTAGCATCGCGGCCGGCATTGCGATGCTCGACCTCATCGATGCGCAAAACCCCTATGATCGCTTGGAAAAAGTGGGCAAGCGTTTTGAAGACTGCTTTTACCGTGCGGCGGCCGACAAAAAAGTTGAGCTGCGAATTGAGCGCGTAGGCTCGATGATTAGCTTCTATTTCCGCGGCCAACCGGTGCGCAATGCGGACGATTGCCGAAACTCAAACTTGGACCTTTTCACGAAGTTCTTTTGGGCGATGATTGAGGAGGGATTCATGATGCCCCCGTCGCCCTTTGAGGCCTGTTTTTTGTCGACGGCCCATGAGAGCCTGAGCGAAGACCTGATCCTGTCCAAGGCTCAAAAAGTGTTCGCTAAAGTTGCGGCCTCCGGTTCATGACCCCTCCTCGGCGAAGTAAGGTTAAGTCTTACGTTATTTATGGGGGATTGGGCCTATCCCTTTGTACGGAAATTGCCGTTGCCGGCCTTATTGGCTGGTGGGTTGGGGCCTGGATTGACACCAAACTGGGCACCAAACCTTGGGGCACGACCGTTGGAATCATGGGCTTTGTGAGTATTTCCTTTGTTCACATTGTCAGGGTATTGAGTCGATTGGCGGATCGATTGGAAAAAGAGGATAGTTAGATGACATGGACGAGCTTCTTTAGGCCCCTTTTAGTGGGGCTTTTTGCGGGGGGTATTTGCGTAGGTGGTTTGCAGTGGGGGGTTAAATTGCTCCTCGAAGCCCAGGCCAACCCCGAAATGCCGGCCGGTCAGCGCCGTCGCAAGCTATTTTTGGCCGGAATACTTCTGATTGGGCAGCTTTTGGTGGCTTTGGCCTTGCTTCTGAAAAGTGGTGCGGCGGCCCAAAATCCTATGGCACTCGGGATAGGTCTAGTGGGATCTATTCTCGTGTTTTCCCTACTGGGAAAAACCGAGAAATAAAGCTATATGGGAAGCCGCATGGCAGCTCACGGATTTCAATGGTGGAAACTTCTTCATAACGAATACTTGGACCACAATGGCCAGGTTGCAGCCGCAAGCGTAGCGGTGACCATCCTCGCTGTATCGGCGGTCGCATATGCCGTGGTTGCTCCGAAGCTGACGGCAGAAACTAAAAATGACGAAGACTTTATTCCCCCCGCGACACTGGGTCTGCGAAATGTCTTCGAATTAATCGGCGAGTTCGTTCAGGGGATGGCCCACGATATCATCGGACATCACTACAAAAATTACTTGCCCCTACTGATTTTTATTTTCATTTGGACGCTACTGAACAACCTGCTCGGCATGGTTCCCGGTTTTGGCTCGGCGACGGATAACTTGAACACCACGCTAGCGATGGGGTTCTTTGTTTATTTTTATTACAACTTCCAGGGCTTTCGCTCCCATGGATTTAAGTACATGGAACATTTCACGGGTCACTTGAGTGGCGTACTGCTGCTTGTGCTGGGCCCCGTCATGTTCGTCATCGAGCTTGTCTCGCACACCGTTCGTCCGATTACGCTGGGGATCCGCCTCCGCTCCAACATCTATGGTGACCACACGATATATGGCATCATGGCGAACCTCTTCAAAGATCTTGGAGAGTTTCTGGGGCACAAATTTGGGCCCGTGGGTACTGCGCTTGGCGCGGTGTTCGCGGCGCTCGGGCCCGTCCCCATCGTGGTCCTTGGCTTGTTGGTCGCGGTGATCCAAGCCTTCGTTTTCATGCTCCTGACGACCATTTATATCGGAATGGCCACGGCGCACGATGAACATTGAAAAATATCAGGAGGATATAAACATGAAAAAAATGAATCTAGCTCTTCTCGCTGCTGCTCTTGCACCCGCTGCCGCTATGGCAGAAGAAGTGGGCGCTGCTGCTGCCGGTAACCACGCTGCTGGCGCTGGCTACATGGCCGCTGGTCTTTGCATGGGCTTGGCTGCTGCCGTTGTAGGCTTCTCGCAAAGCCGCGCTGCCGTTGCTGCTCTCGAAGGCATCAGCCGTAACCCGTCCGCTACGAAGAACATCCAAACGCCGCTCATTCTGAGCTTGGCGCTCATGGAGTCCCTCGTGCTGTTCGCGTTCGTCGTAGCTTTCACGCTCGCCGGCAAATAATAAGCACAGTGAGTTCAAAACCCTAGCGGTCGAAAGGCCGCTGGGGTTTTTTTGTGCCTGAATTTGGGAGCTAAGCTTTCCAGTTCCGGGCTTTAAAATATTCCTTCACGAAGGGCGCCGTAGAGGAGGCCTTTGTAAACTTCGCAAAATCTTCTGGTGTTCCCTCTAAAACGAGGGATCCTCCGAGCGCGCCCGAATCGGGCCCCACGTCGATGATGTGATCGGCGGCGCAGATAACATCCAGGTTGTGTTCAATAATAACCACGCTATTACCTAGGTCACAGAGACGCTGAATGATTTCGAGCAATTTTTTAATGTCCTGAAAATGGAGTCCGGTGGTGGGCTCGTCCAGAAAATAAATTGTTTTGCCCGTGCTACGTTTGGAAAGTTCCTTGGCGAGCTTGATTCGCTGGGCCTCACCACCGGAGAGCGTGGTGGCCGGTTGCCCGAGTCGTACGTAGCCTAATCCGACTTCCACTAGCGTGCGAAGTTTAGGTTCAATGAGCGGCTGATTTTGAAAGTGCGCGTGAGCTTCTTCGATGGACATGTTGAGCGCGTCGGCGATGCTTTTGCCTTTAAACCGCACTTCCAAAACTTCACGGCGGTAGCGACTGCCGTGGCAAGTTTCGCAGGGCACATAAACATCCGGCAGGAAGTGCATTTCAATTTTTACTCGTCCCGCGCCTTCGCAGGCATCGCAACGACCGCCCTTTACGTTGAAAGAAAAAGTTCCTTGCGTGTAACCACGAATCTGGGCTTCCGGGCTCTGAGCAAAAACATTGCGCAGAAAAGCAAAGAGTCCCGTGTAGGTAGCAGGGTTGCTCCGTGGCGAACGGCCAATAGGGCGTTGGTCCACGTGAACAAGTTTATCGATGTGTTCCACTCCTTCGAGCGACTTAAAGGGCAGGGGTTCGATGGTGCTGCGGTACAGTTTTTTGGCGAGCGCAACTTCGAGAGTCTGCTCGATGAGGGAAGATTTCCCGGAACCGCTCACGCCCGTTACGACGACCAACTTGCCGAGGGGTAAATTGAGATCAACGTTCTTTAAATTATGGCCGTTGCACCCCTTGAGCGACAGACTAAGGCCATTTCCTTTGCGGCGCGCACGCTGAGAAGTTACGAATGCGGTGCCGGCAAGGTATGAGCCCGTCACGGAATTTTTATTTCTTTGAATTTCGGTCGGAGAACCTTCGGCTACTACGTGGCCTCCGTGCACTCCGGCCCCCGGACCAATATCAATGATGTGATCGGCGAAGAGCATGGTTTCTTCGTCGTGCTCCACCACCACCACGGTGTTTCCCAGATCGCGAAGACGCTTGAGGCTGCCGAGAAGTTTTTGGTGATCGCGCGGATGTAATCCGATGCTAGGTTCATCTAGCACGTACAAAACTCCGCTGAGCTGTGATCCGAGTTGGGTGGCGAGACGAATGCGCTGGGCTTCTCCCCCGGAGAGCGTCCCGGCGGGTCGCCCGAGGGTGAGATATCCGACTCCCACGTCGCTCAAAAACTTGAGGCGGGTCGTGATTTCGTCGATGAGTCGCGCGGCCACGGCATTGGTAGATTGCTTAGAATCTTTACGCAGGAGAAAGGTTGATAGCTCCGCACACGTTAGGTTTGAAAGTTCGGCAATATTGTGACCGTTGAAGAACACGCATAACGATTCCTTACGGAGCCTTCCGCCGTGGCATTCGGGGCAGACCTCCGCGGACTCTAGACCAGGTACCAGTAAGTCATCTTCGTCGTCTTCCAGAAGTTTTTTTCGCTTCGCGACGGATTCTTTGTCGATAAAACCAAGCCCGCGACATTTGGGACACATGCCGTAGGGAGAGTTGAAGGAAAAAATTCGGGGCTCAAGCTCGGGCAGGCTGATGCCTGAAGTGGCGGAAGCCACTTTACGGCTAAAGAGTTTGTCGATGGATTTCGCCGGAATACAAATGCGTAACCAGCCTTCGGCGACTTTGTCGCAGACCATCATGGTTTCTTTGATTCTTTGGGCCAGCTCTTTGCGGGCGGGTGTAAGCGAGTCTACGAGAATATCGATGTCGTGGTGCTGATTCTTGGCGATCAATATGGGATCGTGCAGGTCGTGCATTTTTCCGTCGATGCGCACCTTCGTAAATCCCGCGCGACGCCACTGCTCGAATTCTCGTAGGTATTCGCCCTTTTTTCCGCGGACGACCGAAGCGAAGAGCTGCACTTTTTCCTGATCGTCGAAGGATTTAATGAAAGTCGTGATGTCATCATCCGTGTGCGCCTTTAAACTCTCGCCCGTTTCGGGATCGCGCACTTCGCCCACTCGTGCGTACAGCAACCGCAGAAAATCATAAATATTGGTCACCGTGCCTACGGTGGAGCGAGGATGTGAGGTAACGGTCTTTTGCTCAATAGAAATAGAAGGAGACAGCCCATC
>JAFEAR010000244.1 GCA_018266335.1 Bdellovibrionales bacterium | reverse complement strand
TTTTCGTTCCGCACATCCAAAAGCGTTTTCCCAAGGCGGCGGGTACGAAGGTGGCGCTTCTGGGGGTGGCCTTCAAACCGAACACCGATGACATCCGCGAATCGCCGGCCCTCATGCTTACGGAAAAACTCACGGGGCTCGGTTACAGCGTTCAGGTTTACGATCCCAAGGGATTGCCGAATTTCGAAGCCTGGGCCAAAGGCAAGGAGCTCAAAAACATTTCCTTCCACCGCACGGCCGCCGAAGCTCTGAAGGGCGCTGATGCGCTCGTGGTGGCCACGGAGTGGCAAGAGTTTCAGCGCCTGAGTCCTGAAAATTTGAAATCAGAATTTTCGGGCAAAGTTATTTACGACGGTAAAAATATCTTCAAGCCCGCGGCCTTCAAGGCGGCCGGTTTTGAATACCTCGGCGTTGGGCGGCGATGAATCTTTCTCCGGACAGTACGAACCCGACCAATTCGAACACCGTTCTGCATGTGCGGGCGGATCAGCACGCGCTTGATTTTACGAATATTTTCTCTGAGCCCTTTTTCGATCTCTTTCGCTACCAGGGGGTTATTCGTAACATTGTCGCACGCGACCTGAAGGTACGTTACAAGCGTTCCTTTTTGGGCGTGGGTTGGACCGTGTTGGCGCCGCTCATGTCCATGCTGGTGATGTGGACCGTCTTTACGCATGCCTTCGGTGTGCAAATGCCTTTCTACGCCGTTTATCTTTTGTCCGGCATCATCGTGTGGAACGTGTTTTTACAGTCGTCGGCGGCTGGGTGTGTATCGATCATGCAGAACGCCAGCCTGATACGTAAGGTTAAATTGCCCCGCGTGGTGTTTCCGCTGTCAGCGGTGGCCAATAATATGGTCAACTTTGTTTTTGCTGGCATGGCACTCATGCTGGTGGTGCTCATCACGGGCGCGCCGATTCACTCCACACTCCTGTTGGTCCCCGTCGCTATTTTACCCTTGCTGCTCTTCGCCTCGGGCTGGGCCATGATGGTTTCGGCTTTAAGTGTTTTCTTTCGCGACCTGCAGTACATCCTGGAAATTTTCTTGGGCGCCATGTTTTATCTGACGCCTATTCTATACGAAGCCGAACGTTTGCCAGCGCGCGCGCAGTGGATCGTGTCACTTAATCCTATGGCAAAATTCATTCACCTTTTCCGTACGGTGGTTTTTTACGGGCAAGTGCCGCAGTTGCACGTGTGGGTGTCGGCGATGGCCATGGGGCTGGCGATGCTGACCCTGGGATGGGTGATTTTCCAACGTCTCCAGCGAAACTTTATTTATTGGTTGTGATTCTATGAGCCGCGAATTTTCGTCCGATTTAGCCCTCGAAGTTTCTGGCATCGGTGTTTGCTACAAACTCTATTCCGAAAAAGTTTTTTCTCTCAAAGAAGCCGTTATTGGCTCGGTTAAAAAACTAGCGGCCGGAAACTTTCGTAAAACTTACGAGGAACTCTGGGCACTGAAGGACCTGAGTTTTAAACTCAAGCGTGGCGCTTGCTTGGGACTTACGGGTGCTAACGGTTCGGGCAAGTCCACGGCGCTCAAAGTTATTTCCGGGGTCTTGCACCCGACCGAAGGTGAGTACTGGGTGCGCGGGCGCATTTCGGCGCTGGTGGAGCTTGGTGCGGGTTTCGATATCGAACTCACGGGGCGCGAGAATATTTACTTGGGCGCCTCGGTAGCCGGACTTACGCGCAAAGAAGTTGAAAAGCGCATCGACGGCATTATCGATTTTTCGGAACTCGGTCATTTCATTGATATCCCGGTCAAGAACTATAGCTCCGGTATGTACGCCCGTTTGGGATTTTCGCTCGCTACGGACATCGATCCCGACGTGCTCATTGTGGACGAAATTCTCGCCGTCGGTGACGAGCCCTTCCAGAAGAAGTGTTTCGAGCGTATGAATCAGTTTCGCGCTAACGGCAAAACTATTATCTTTGTGAGTCACGATTCCGCGACCATTAAGACTTTCTGCACCGAAGTTATTCGCCTAGATCACGGCCGAATTGTGGAGCGCGCGTGAGGGTTCTGCTTACGGGGGCTACGTCTTTCACCGGAGCCCACATCGCCCGGGCCCTGGTCGACGCCGGCCACGAAGTCACGGCTTCGTTAACGGGCCGATTGGTGAATTATTCCGATCTCCTCGTGCAACGTCGGCGCGAATTGGCGAAGGTGAGCGATTGGGTCGAAGAGGCCCCCTTCGGGTCACCCAACTTACTAGCAGCCCTGCAGAAAAAGAAATTCGATGTCTTCATCAACCACGGCGCGGATATTCGCGGTTACCGCAAAGCGGATTTCGATTACCTTGCGAGCGTGCGCACTGGTTTGCAGGGCGCGCGCGAAACCATGGACGCGCTCGCGGCTTCGGGCTGCCGACTCTTTTTGCATTCGGGCAGTATTTTCGAGCCTGGCGAGGGCGAGTGGGATGCGGGCCGCATGGCGGCCTCCGACTTCAAGCGCGCCCCCGCGGACGCCATCAGCATTTATGGGGTGAGTAAGTCCATGGTTTGGGAGCCCCTGCGCTTCTTTGCGCACCGGGCCGGTTTGAACGTGTCTAAAGTGATTATTCCCAATC
>JAFEAR010000243.1 GCA_018266335.1 Bdellovibrionales bacterium | reverse complement strand
TGGTGATTGAAAATCAAATCAAGCGCAGACTCCGAAAAGAATCGCAGCGCGTGCTTGGCCACCCGAAAGGCTTGGCGCGGATGATCCTGAATTTTTTCTACCGTCTCGGCCGGGAGGCTCGAAGGATTTACATAAAACTGGCTTAACACTTCGGGCGTAAAACCCACGAGCGGCAGGTCCATAACCATCGAAGCATAAATGACGTCGCGCAAAGATTTTTGCGAGTCAAAATTATTCGCTACGGCAAATATAACCGCCAAGGTAGAAATTGCGGCCGCATCGTTCATCACCCACAGGTGCTGGGCGTTCTCGAGCAGGCGCTCTTTAAAATCTGCACTCTCCGGAGCAATGATGCTCACCATTTCGTCGGCCACACCCCGAAAGGCCTCGACGGCCAACTTAGAATCGCCCTCCATAATCTCCGGACTCATGATCTTATGAAAGATGGAACGCAGCGTGCTGGCACCTTCGGCCCCGATCACCGCATGATCGAGCAGCGACTCCGAAGCCTTGTTTTCTACCACCGGCGAAGAGTCTTCCCCCGTAGACCGAATAAAAAGGGCCGGCACCACGTGGCGCTCCAGCGCAATTTTGCGGGTGATGGTCATTTTTTCGCCGGCCGGAATAAAAAGCACAAACTTTTTAGGAGTCGGCAAGTAGACGTATAAGTTCACTAGCGAATTACCCGCGGAATCGAGCGGAATGGACGGCGTCGCAACCGGCTCGTAATGGGCCACAGAGGGCAGCGGTTTTTCACTCATAAAGCCTTACCAGGATACCAAATTGCGTCGTCTCTATTATGGAATTAGCCATCACATCGGCGTGACAACTCCTGTTGTCGCTTTGAGATTAGCGCTAGGCTGACCTTATGAAACATTTGGCTTTTTTGTTATCCTTCTCCGCCATGGCCGCCACACCATGTCCCGATTCCCTCAACTTCAAGCTTCCCGATATCGATGGAAAGCTCAAAAATCTCTGCGACTATCGAGGCAAAGTACTGCTGGTGGTGAACGTAGCCAGCCGGTGTGGCTACACGGATCAGTACGCCGACCTCGAGAAACTCTATAAAAAATATCAGGATCGCGGATTCATGATTCTAGGCTTTCCCGCGAATAACTTCGGCGGCCAGGAGCCCGGCACGAACCAAGAAATTAAAAAGTTTTGTTCCCTGAATTACAACGTTAGCTTCGATATGTTTGCCAAGTCCGAGGTTAAAGGAGAAGGAACGAATCCGCTCTATACTTGGTTGACCGCCAAACGACCCGGATATTCCTACGACGGCGAGATATCGTGGAATTTTAATAAATTCTTGATTGGACGCGACGGAGGCGTGCTCGGTCGATTTGGCTCCGGCGACGAACCCTTTTCGCCCAAAATTGTTAAGAGCGTGGAATCTGCTCTGGCACATTGATTCACAGCGTTGAAGAAGGGCCTTTATTTAATTCAATTACGGGCATTAACTAGAGCTTAGGTACCTACAAATACGTATACGGAGGAATACAACAATGAAACTTTCTACAAAAATTATGGGTGCAGCGTTCGCGGTCGCGATGCTGTCAACCACGGCGCATGCAAGCGTTGGAATCAAAGGTGGTTTGGGTTACACGGGCAACACCGCAACAAACTCCAGCTATGCTCCTGGTTTTTTGGTTGGCGCCGGGGTGAATCTGGGCATGATGCCCGTGGGTTTAATGATCGACGTGCTCTACGGCATGCGTAAAGTTAGCGTCGATGCCGGAGCCGTTAGCGTCGACTTGAAGTACAATGCTGTCGAAGTTCCTGTGCAAGTTGCGTTCAACATGGGCCCCGCATTTCTTTCGGCTGGCGGCTTTGCAGATTTTCTAGTCGGCAAATATACCGTTGATGGCGTAGAACAAACGGACTCTAGCAGCAGCAGTTACGGTGCTATCGCAGGCATTGGCGCAAAGATGATGCACTTCCAAGTTGAAGCTCGCTACAAGTTTGGTCTCAAAGATTTGGATAGCGGCGGCGATTCTAAAGCCCGCTCGATTGACGTTCTAGTTGGTTACTACTTCTAAATTCCGAGCTGGTTCTTAAAGAACTGCTCCAAACGCTCCCCCGTCAGTCCAGGCGGGGGGGCTTCAATTCCAAAAGTTTCAATCGCCGGACACGCAGCATCGCCACTCGAGGTGCCCACGGGCCCCGTCGCTCCCTCTCCCAAGCCTCCTCCGCCATGGGCAGCATTCGCTCCCGTTCCGTGCGGCGCCTCGGGCGGTTCCGTGAAGGGTAATTTAATTTTTCCATCGGCCTCGAGCTTACGGGCCTCGGCCACGAGCTTCTTGCGGGCCGCATCGATTTGCCCCGCGTTAGGTGGAGTGGAAACAAAAAGCTCTTTCTCCGCTTTGTACTCCTGAAAGTTTTTGCCAATGCATTTTTCCACGAGCTTAATGAAGTTAGCGTCAGGTTCGTTCACCATGGCCATCGCCACAAATTTAGCCGCCGAGGAAGAAATAATTTCGGCCAGTAAATTTTCTTCAAGGGTCTTTAAATTTTCGTAGCCAAAAAGACGGGCCTCCACTCGCACGGCAAAATCTGGATCTTCGCGCCGAATCATGTCCAGCAGTTGGGTGCGTTTAGGTTCCGGCGAATCTTCGACGAGTTTAACTAGTTCGATAATTCCGCCGCCTTTTTTATAACGAGCTAGCATCGACATAACAATTCTCCTTACGTGCTACGGTTAGCCGGGGTCGGGCCCACGGGTTCTAAAATATTGAAACGGCGCAAATCCACGAGCGCCTCTAAAATTTCATGATCCAACAACGAACAGTTATTGAAGATATCGCGCGTCAGCTGGTACTCACAAACCGCCGCGAGCACCAAGTATTCATTGCTGGTCCAGGCATCCTTGCTAAGAAAGTTTTTCGCCGAAGCCCGAAGTTTTAGCTGCGAAGGGGGAAGCAGGTTCTGCACCTTGCCCCACTTATCTTTCCATTCACGGTGCAAAGAAGAAAATTCCGAAAACCCTAGCGACATGTCCGGAAAGGGGAAATCCGATTTTACGTCCGTATTGAAACGCCAAGTGGGAGTTTTCCACGCCAACATACGCAGCAAGGCCTTTTGTCCGCTGACCGAGCCAGAAACCACATGTTGGATGCGACCATTTTCAAAAAAAATCGATCCGCCCTTAAGGTCGGAACTCACCCGCAACTCGCCCGTCGTCCAAGACGACAAGAATTCGCGGCAAAGGTCCGCCAACGTAAGGTCGCCCGCTTCGGGCCGCCGCAGCTCGAGCCCCGAAAAGAGTCCGGATTCGCGCGCAAGGCCCAGGAAGGATTCTGTTTCGCGGCCGGCGCGCACGTGGAGCACCACACTTTGGAGTTCAATGCGATCCCCAGGACGTACCGAGTGCGGGTCACCCGAAAAACTCAGCCCTTCCTTTTCGTCGAAGAAGCGCAGCTGCCAGTGTCCGTCTACATAGCGGAGTTCACAAAGTTCGTTCGTCCCGGGAAGCGCTATGCGCATGTCCGCGCTGCTAGACTCACAACCGATGGTTAAATTTTTTCGTGCGGGATCGAGGGACACAAAGCGTAGAGCTTCTTTATCTGCGGGAGCATCAATCCACTCGAGAATCGAGGGGTTCGATATTTGCCGGTTGAGCCAGAGCCAACAGGTTTCTACAAACTCAGCATTTCGGCGATGGCCCGCTGCCCGGGCCGCCAGCGTGTCGAGACGAGTGGCAATCTTTTCGAAGGCCGCGCCATCCCACTGTACGGTGCTCCAATCGGGAAGTTCAGCAATTTGCAGCAACTGCTGGGGCGTAGGTTGAAGTAAAGCACAAACGCCTCCGCGCGGAGGAAGCTTTTTCAAATTCTCGACCGGAACTGGCTGGCCCAAATCAAGCGGCAAAACGAAAAGATCAAAATCAACTACACTCGGAGAAAGCTGCGCGAGCGATCCCGAATAAAATTTGTAGTGGCGTTGAGAGTAGACTTTCTGTTCGAAAGCCCAGGACAGGCCCTTTACGACCGCATCCTGGGCGAAGCAGAGAACCTTAATGGCTTTATTAGAGTCCAGCGAAGGTCCGCGCTTTCTCGATCGCGGCGGCGGCGTTGATGCGGCCACCGGTCACGGTTTTGCCCTGAAGTTCAGGCAGACGATCCACGGTATCCATAATAATTTGTTTTACTTGAACAGCGGTCAGTTTTGGATTTTCCGACAGAATCAGCGCCGCCAAACCAGCTACGTGCGGGCAAGCCATCGAGGTCCCGCTGATTTTAGAATATCCGTTGCCAGGAACCGTGCTCAAAATGCCAGAGCCCGGAGCGGCAACATGCACCGTGGTGAGTCCGTAGTTACTGAACACCGACAAGGCATCTTTCGGTGAGGTGCTAGCAACGGTTAGAATATTCGGCTTTTTAATTGCGGCCGGATAGGTTGGCACCGCATCGTTGTCCGACGAATCGTTTCCGGCTGCGGCCACAAAGAGCACATTGGCCTGGCCCGCGCGCTCGACGGCGTCTTCCAACGCTTTGTTTTCTTGCGCATCTTCAGCGGGGCCGCCCCAGCTGTTGCTAAGAACGCGAGCACCGTGAGCAATCGCATAATCAATAGCGCGAATAGCGTCCGTCGTGGTGCCTTCACCCGTTTGGCCGTTGATGAACTTCAATCCCATGATGGTTACCCGGGGGGAGACTCCCGACACGCCCTTGCCATTCATGCCCACAGCACCAATAGTGCCAGCCGTGTGCGTTCCGTGCATATGATCATCGTAGGGCAAATTGTCGTTGTTCACGAAATCGTAGCCAATGCCACTCCACAAGTTATTCATGAGGTCTTCGTGGTTGTAGTCGATTCCGGTATCGATATCGGCCACGAGAGTGCTCAAGGTTCCGCCTTGAAGCTTCCAGGCCGACGCAGCCGAAATTTTGTCCAGACCCCAAGTTTCGTTCAAACGCGGATCCGTCACTCCGGGAGAGGGCAGAGGAGGAGCAGACTGGGGAGTGGGATCGGTAGCAATGGGCTTAGCCGCCGCAAAAGTCGAACGCGCCAGCGATTCAAGGCCCGACGAAAGAGAAAGAGCTTCTCCTTCGGCACGAACGGGTAAAATGCTCATAATGTAATCGGGCTGAGCCCACTCCACCGTAGGATCTTGCGCCACCACGGCAGCGGCTTCTTTGGGAGTCAATCCCGTGGAGTAACGAACCACCGACAAACCGTGGGACATAACGAGAGAGGGAGAGCTGACGCCCAAATCACGGTTACGTGACTGAAAACTATTTTCACCTAAACGCTGGAGGCTCGTGGTGCCGTCCTTGAATTTAATGATCAGGCGGTTCGGAACCGACGCGGCCATGGCCACCGTCGACATCGACGCCAAAACGGACACCGTAAATTGAATTGATTTAAGTTTCATATATGTGAAATCCCTCCCGAAGATCCACATTAGGACAAAAGAAACAAAAAGCAACGAAGGTAAGGAAGATTAAGCAGCGAGCAGAATTACTCCACACTCTCTTTGGCAGAGGGCCCTACTTCGACGGCATGCCCAGCCTTGATTTGGGCCGCCACATTGGCGAACTCAGGCGAACCGACGATCGCGGCAGCTTCGGCCAGTTTACGCTCCGAGTAAGGAAGCAAATAGCTGCGCTTGGCTTCGGATACGCGCTCCCAACTTTCCTCAATTTTTTTGCGCGGCAGGGCTCCCGACTCAAAAGCTTTAACCAAGTAGGACCAAACGTCTTCCAACTGATCGAGGCTGTGGCAAAGCAGAACGTGATCGCATCCGGCCTCCAACGCAAAGTAAGCGGCATCGCGCAGTTCATACTTCTTACGAATGGCGCCCATATCCATATCGTCGCTAAAAATCAGTTTGGCGTGGCGTAAGTTCTTGCGCAGCTGGTCCTGTAAAATGCGCCTAGACAAGGTCGCCGGACGATCGGGGTCGATTTTAGGATAAAGAATATGC
Organism: Bdellovibrionales bacterium; assembly: GCA_018266335.1. The sequence continues at coordinate 29,856 of JAFEAR010000243.1, read as the reverse complement.
GCAGTCATGACCCCTTCGGCACGGGCACGAATCGCCCGCTTAAAGGGAATCCAGTCATTAGCATCAAGCTCTTCCACCGTCTTATTACAGACCGGCAAGTCTATATGTGAATCGACATTGGCCGATCCGTGCCCAGGAAAATGCTTAATAACTCCCAGCACACCGCCCTTCTGAAGTCCCCGAGCCGTCGCCGACCCCAAACTAGCAACGATCTCGGGATCCGTAGAAAACACTCGGTCACCAAGTCCGGGCGAATTCATATCCGCCGGAACGTCGACCACCGGACAAAAATTAACATTCACGCCCGCGGCACTGAGTTCCCGCGCCATTACGTATCCCGCCTCAAAACAGGTCTTAGGCGAATTGATCTTTCCCCATTGAGCCGCCGGAGGGAAGGCCGTAAAGGGCGCACCAAAACGTTGAACTCGTCCGCCTTCATGATCGACACAAATCCAAGCAGGGAGCCCATCCGCAGCAGCCGGAATAATTGCGCGCTGAATGGTGTTGGTTAGTTCCACCAACTGCGCAAGACTTTCATAATTCTGCTTAAAGAGAATAACGCCGCCCACGCCAACCTTTGCGAGCAAATCGAGAGTTTTTTTATCGATGGAAGTGCCTTCAAAACCAACGATGAGACTTTGTCCCACGAGTTTTCCGAGATCTACTTTTGACATTGCACTTTCTCCTTACACTTGAGTGCGAAAGCGAGGATCCAACCAATCCCGCAATCCATCACCCAAAAGATTCAATCCCCAAATAGCCAACACCAACGCCAAACCCGGAACAATGAGAGCATGACTGGCGCTCGTCATGGCCTCGCGCCCTTCATTCAGCAACTGTCCCCAAGAGGGAGTGCCCGCCGAAGCACCCAGGCCCAAAAAACTCAAAGAACTCTCCGTTAGAATCGCAGAACCCAAACCGAAAGTCATCTGCACGATCAACGCCGGCAGAATATTAGGCCACAGGTGCACAACCAAAATACGCGGAAGCGAGCTGCCCAGCGAACGGGCCGCCTGCACATAGTCACGTTCGCGCAGAGAAAGAGTTACACCCCGCACTAAACGCGCATAGCCGGCCCAGGAAGTAAGAATAAGCACCAGCATCATGTTTCTTACGCTCGGCCCCAACACGGCCGCTAAGGCCACTACGAGGAGCAATCCCGGGAAAGCGTAAAGAACTTCCACGCAGCGCATAAGTAATAAATCGAACTTGCCGCGCAAATAACCCGCTAGCGACCCCAACACCAAACCGATAATAGCCGCAATCAACACGCTTCCTCCCGCCACGAAGAGAGATAAGCGCGCCCCCCAAATAACTTGCGCCAATAAATCGACACCGTTTTCCCCGAGACCAAATGGATGTTGCCAAGAAGGCGCCTCCAACTGTCGCGCTAAATTTTGCAGACGCGGATCGGCAATTGGCAACCAGGGAGCCAAAAGTGCGCTAGCCCCAAAGAGCGCCACCAACGAAGACCCACACACGAGAGAAAAGTTTTTCCTTCGCACCTAAGCCTCCAACCGAATGCGTGGATCTAAGTACGAATAGAGCAGGTCAACCACAATCCCGATCACTACATAAATCATGGCAATCCAAAGCACGATACCTTGAATGAGCGTGTAGTCGCGAGATTGAAAAGCTGAATAAAAAAGTTTGCCGAGTCCAGGCCAATCGAAGAGGGTTTCCGTCATGACCGCGCCCGCCAAAAGTCCTCCCAGCATGTTTCCCAAAACGGTAACCACGGGAATCATCGCATTACGCAACACGTGTACCCACAGAACCGTTTGCTCTCTCACGCCTTTGGCATGAGCCGTACGCACAAAATCCTCGTGCAAACATTCCAGTACGGCGGCACGAATCACACGCGTCAGGACTCCCGCCATGCCCGCCCCCAAACACAAAGAGGGCAAGACCAAGTGCCGCCACGAATCTGCGCCGGCTACCGGTAACCAACGCAATTTAATGGCGAAGAGCAAAACCGCGAGCGGCGCGACTACAAAGATAGGCAGACTCATACCCATCAAAGCAAAAATTGTAGCGAGGCCATCGCGCCAAGTTCCGGCGTAGCGAGCCGCAATTAACCCGAGGGGAAAAGAAATAACCAGCGCCACGCCCAAGCTCGCCAGGGCCAACAACAAAGTTGCAGGCATGCGCTGCCATACGAGGGAAGACACGGTCGCGTTGCGCAACAAAGAATGCCCCCAGCTTCCATCCAAAAAATGCCGCCAAAAATCGATGTACTGTCGCCATAGCGGCAAATCCAACCCCAAGGCACTCCGCAAACGCACGCGATCGCTTTCCGGAGCAAATTCGCCCAACATCAAGCTCACCGGATCCCCCGGAATAAAATGTACCAGCAAAAAAACGAGCGTGACCACGCCCACAATCACCGGCAACGCGGCCAGTAGGCGTTTGACCAGAAAGGTTCCCACGCCTTGAGTTTAAACGACGCAGAGGGAGTTATGAAGGGAGCGAGGCAACGACGGCGCCGACTCCGCTCGGGTAATAACCAATACCGAATTGGCCAGATCTTTTCCGGCCACACAGCTCGAACTCACTCCGTGCGAACAGACAAGCGAGGCGTGGGGGCCCAAAGCGATGCGAGCCGCGCCCGAGCCCAGTTCGGCGGCATCCGAAACCACCACCGCCGGCGCACGGAAGGAGAAAGAGTCGCGACTCACCTGCGGACCAGCCCAAACTCCTGGCACAACTTCGGAAATGCCGCGGTAACGGGCCGAAAGGACTGCCGACCATTGGGCCGAATGAATTAGGGAATCCAACAAATGCTTTTGCGCCTCCAGCAAATACTCCGGTGTGTTCATATCAAACCAAAAGTGCTTGCCGTCGGGCTTTTCCAGAAAAGGTTTAGAAACAAAGGAGTGTCCCGCATCACTAAGCGGACGATAAATGCCATTAAAGAGATCTTCCGCGACGAGGGGGGTTTTGTCGGCCAACAGCAACCCCACACTCGATGGACTGAGATAGTGAATGCCAAGAAAATGCGCAGCCCGGGCCGTAGGATCTGGCGCCTGAGGCCCAATGCCCGACCAAGTCCCGCGCGACGAAACCCAAAGCGGCTTGTACCGCTGCAAATGATGCTGATTGTAAGAAACCGCAAAGCATCCACCCGCGCCATCGTCAATGAGCTCGCCAAGGGGAAGATGCGCCATCGTGTCGCCATTTTGCAGCAGCAGACCGGACGACTTAAACCAGTCCTCGTTTTCGCGAACGATTTTTTTAACGCCGCCTCCGGTGCCCAAAATTTCGGGCCACTCCACCGAAAGACGCAGCTCCATTCCGGGCAAAAGCGGCGCCCAAGTTTGCAGCGCCCGTTTTACATGTTCGTGCTTGTGATGAGCATTCACCACGGCTCGCCGAACTCCCATTCGATGCAAAGAGAGGAGCGCAAAAAAAAGCGGTTCCACACCCGCAACGGGAATCAGGGGTTTAGGACAAACGTCGGTAGCTGGCCGTAGCCGAGTTCCCAATCCTGCGGCTAGCACCACCCCCGTTACATTCATGATCGTTGCACCAGTATATCGATCCCGTCCAAATTTAGTTTCTGCAGCAGGTTCAAAAGTTTGTCGTCGTCGCCCGAGAACGCCCCCAAGCGTTTCAGTTCGTGCAACGAATGTACGGCAACTTCCACTGAAGGACGGATACAATGTAGGTAGTCTTTACGTCCGCGAGTTTTATAAAAAGCAGCGTAACTCCCCGCAGCCTTTAGAAGGCGCTGCACCTTCATGCGCTCTAACTCTACTTGCCAACGCGGAGCCCCAGAAGAACTCTCTAGAAGTGCACTCGCTAATCGTGGCTGCCGTAAAGCTTCGCGATCAAGGTTTTGCTTCCAGAAACCTAACATTTCCTGGCGCCATTTTTCGTCGAGCGTTACGTACGGATCCCACAGCAGCGAAACGATGTCATAAGTAACGGGACCCATCCGCGCGTCCTGGAAATCGATCACATAAAGCTTACCGTTGCGAAGCATCAGGTTGCGCGAGTGATAATCGCGGTGACAAAGGAATCGGGGACAATCGCTAAGCCATTGGGAATTACCGGCTACAGCCGCCATAAACTCGCGCGAATCAACATTTAACAATCCCTGCCACAGGTGCGTGGCGGTGTGCTGCATTTCGGCCTGGAGCTTTTCGAAGTCAAAAGCTTGGCGAAAGTGCAACTGATGCGAACGAGGCTCGCAGCTTCGCACAATCCAAACAATCATTTCTCGTATGGCGTCGCGATATAAATCGAGCCCCAAATGCCCCTGCAGCATCTCGTCGCTCAGATCTTCCATCAAAATCCATCCGCGCGCCGCATCCACAGCGACTATATTGGGCACCGTCACGCCCCATTCCCGCAGCGCAGACTGCATGGACAGAAAGGGATGTTTGTTGAGATCGGCATCGAAAGGTTCGGAGGTCTGAAGAATAAGCGATTTCGCCATATTCTTGGCGTAAACTCGATAGTAGCAACGCGTCGAAACATCGCCCGCAAGTCTCGAGATCTCTTTGATTTCTGCCGAAGAAGCAAAGGTATGGTTAAAGGCTTTACTTAAATTGTCTGAATCGACTTTCTGACTCTCAGGATTCATTCCTTGCTCCGGTATTTAGGTGTAAGTTCAGACATGGGGGACACTCATGAAACACTCTCCGCGTTGGCTCTCGACCGTCGGCCTTTTCTTAGCCGCATTCGTTAGCCCTACCGCATTCGCAGAATCTCCAATCGCATCGGCACTTCGCACGAGCTCTCGTCCGAATGCGCTCACGTCTCCCACCTGGGCTTTTTCCTGGCCCAAGTCTGATTCAAGAATACACCTTCCGGCCGAAAAGTTGATCGCCGAGCTGCAACAACCCGCAAAATACGTTCAACCGCACGATCTTTCGGCTCGAGTCCTGGTGATAGACGAGGAGAGCCTTGCCTTCGGCAATCCCCAAGCATTATCCGGAGCAGAAGTTCGTTGGGTGTCGCCCCAGTCAGGCCTTGCTAAACGCACGAACGCCAAAGGCATTGCCACCGCACCCTATCCCAATACAATTTCCTCGCGTTTTATCGTGCAGCTTCCGGGCTATCTTCCCGCCGTAGGGTACGTCAGCGCCGGAGTCACAACGCCCGTGGTGATGGTTAAAGAATCTCGCGTCGGCCCCATACTTAAAACACTCGGCGTGGTTCCCGATCCCGAGCGCGTGCTGGTCATCGGCAAAACGCTGCACTCCGATCTCTCGCCCGCCAGCGATTTAACCGTCGACGCGAGCGTGCAAAACCCGTTCAAGGTGTTCTATTCGCTCGGCAGCGTGGGAATTTTTCATGCGGCTGCGCACGTCACTGGAGCCCAGGGAGATTTTCTTGTTTCGGGTTTCGGCCGCGGCCTGCAATACCTTATGCCCTCGGGCAAAGATCAAGAGTGGGGCGCCTGGACGCTCGACACGCACGAGCTTCCGCCCTTCGTGACCATGACTCTAGCGGACTCCAAAACTGTAGAGGTAGAGCCGCAAATTGTTGACTCTCTAACTTACGAGCGTCCTTCGGGAGCCACCCACGCCACCATCGGCGGCCAACGCGGACTATTCGTTCCGAATGAAGACGGCATCGTTGCCATCAACGAACTTCACCCTCGCGGAAGCGCGGATCTCGTGGAAGTCACGTCCGAGGGTTACCTCAAAACCTGGGTGAGTGGCGTCGCCAACGCAAAAGTGTTTCCCTCGGCCATTTCCATTTTCACCCGAGGACAAGTGCAAAGCGTGTTGGGAGAATCGCGGGCCGTTAACTTCAACCAAGGAATGATCTTCGGCAACCTGCACCCCGAGACCTACCGACACCCCGTTGCCATTCAAGTTTACGGGCCCACCGGCAAGAAAAATCGCGAAGCAAACGTTCTTTACTTCGATGCCAACAACCGCATTTCGCTCACCCAAAAACAAACGGATGCGACTCTGCAGAACTTTGCGGTCACAAATTTGGACATTGGAGAGTGGCACTTGGTGGTAACGAATCCGGCATCGGGTCGGGGACTTAGCATTCAAACCGTCCGCGTCGAAGAGGGCGTTGTTTCGCAAGTGCAGTTCTAGCTGCCCGCGACTAAGTTACCGTCAGCTCTTTGAAGGCATGCATGCCAGACAAGTATCCCTTCTTCACAATACGCTCCGTCGTGCCCCGATCCAAAGAAAAGTGCGGAGCCAAAAACATCTCCATGTCCGTTGGCCGCGGACGAATGTAGATATAATCCACCTTTGATTTATGCGTCATGCGCGCCTCAAGGTTTTCCACCAATTCATCGCAAAGGGCATCGGGAAGCTGCTTGTCTTTAAAAAATTTTCGCACTCGATCAACGAGGGCACGCTCGCGCGCACGCGAGGCACGCGCAGAATCAATTTTTTGCTCAATGGCCTGATAGATCGCCTGAAGCGTTACCTGATGAATCCCCTTGCTGGCCAGGGAACCGCGTAGCGGAGAAAGGTGCAACGGCTGGTGGGTGTAACTGCAAATAATCAAATCGCAGCCAATATCTCGGGCCACATGCTCGCTCAGCGGCTCTCGAATTTCGCCGTCAAAGTAATCTCTACGTTCGCGGCCAATTTGAATGGAGTAGGGGTGGTACACGGGCGGAAGCGCCATGCTCGCGGCGCAGGCATCGCTTACCGAAACGTCATTACGATATTCCAGATGCGTGGCCAGAGGCGCAGATTTGTATTTACCAAAAACGGCTTTACGTGACTGGTTCAACTCCGTTGCCACTACAAACAAATCTGCTTCAAGGTCCGAAAACCGGTCGGACTGTATAACGTGGGAGCGGAGATAGTTGGCGATGCCGTCCGTAGTGAAGGGACTTTGCACCGAGCGATTTTTAATCATGCGTAATAAAAAATTATCGGCATCCAAGAGGTCTTTGGGAGAACGCATTCTTGGAAACAGCATCTCCCAATAGCGAATTCCAGGAATGCCTCCGCGTTCCGCGTCGGTACGAAAGCTCGCCAGCAGGTCTTTGAGCTGCCCTCCTTGTGACAACAAGGTGGCCACTAAACTTCCGGCGGATGAACCCACATAAACCCGCACCGTTCGGGAGGGATCAAAGTCCACATCGTCAGGACGACCCTCGCGAGTTCCACCCAAAAAGCGAATTCCTTTTTGTTCCAGGGCCAAGGCGACCCCGACATGAAAGGCAGCCGCTTTCACCGCGCCCCCGCTGCAGACGAATGCTATTTTCTTTTTCTGAGAGAAATCGATGCCCGCCACGGTCCCAGTGTACCCGAGCTTGCGTCGATTTCGAAACACGGTACGATGGCACCGATGAACGCGTGGATTGATTTGGTCGAGTACGCCGCTAAGTACGGAGTGTCCCAATCTACACTGCGGCGCCGCATTCGCAGCAAAACCATTTCCTTCAAAATGGAGAAGGGCAAGTATCTTCTGGAAGATTCAGCTTCGGCCCTGGGCGAGGCTCCCCTTTATTCCCGCATTTCCCAGAGTGCCCCCCAGGCTCCCCACCCCCTCGAAATCGAAAATCGTCGCCTGCGCGGCCAGATTTCGGAATTAGAAACGCTCATCAAGGCACTCGAAGCAAACCTACAAGCCAAGGATCTTTAAAGTGGCCGGCGAAACTCAAAGTCCTCAAGAAGTCTTTGACCTCGGAGCAAAACTCTTAGCCGAAGGAAAATCCGTTGAGGCTATCGAGCACTTCAAGGCGATTGCCGATCAAGGAGTCACGTCGGACGACCTCGAAGCTAATTGGGGCCGAGCGCTCGTGGACAACGGCAAGCCGGGAGAAGGAATTCTCCACCTCATGAATTCGGTCTATCTCGATCGATTCAACTCCTCCCACCGCGCAGATTTAGCGCTGGCCCAAACCAAAGTGGAATCCCAAATGGGCACCGCCCTTTCCCATCCGGCCGAATGGGCCAACCGCGTCGGGAGCTGGATACACCCCTTAGAAGCTTTGTCCTTGGCCTCCTGCTGTTTAGTCGCCCTCATAATTGCTAAAGCCGCATCGCCCCGCATGAACTTCAAACGAATGTCCGGGTTTTTATTGGCCGCGCTGATTTTTTGCGCACTCGGCGGATTCGCCCAGTACGGCCGCTCCGTGGGAGTGGTGCTCGCTTCAACCGAATTGCGAGCGGCTCCGCTACCCGCCTCCGAGTCCGTGCAAAGCCTGCTGGCCGGCACGCGCCTACGCATTATTCGCCTTAGCGGCGAGTTTGCGGAGGTAGAACGCCCGGGATCCTTTCGCGGCTGGGTGCGCAAAGATTCGTTGGCCCAGAGTCCCTACTGAGTTCGTTTGAACGGTAGAAGGTTTTTACCAGCAACGCCGCCCCGCCGGCGCCCATCAAAGCAAAAAATATTTTTTCGAATCCGGGAATAGAGTTTGTAACGACCACCGGCGAAAACCACCACAACCAAAAAAAATAGCTCACATGCAGAATCCAGATCGTACGAACAACGCGCTCCGGAAAACTAAAGACCCCGCCCGCCAAAAGAAACAATAAAACAAAGGGCGTAACGAAGGATCCCTGATGCACGACGGCCGACGAATCCTGCTGCAAAAGCGCGACCCACATCACCAGACTCAATCCTATTCCAACCAAAAAAACAGTTTGCAGATGGCGCCGTTGCCGACGCAGCAAAGCGATCCAGCCCGCATTCAAAAAACCCAGAACCAGCGAAAGGCGAAAAAATTCTTGCTCACGCAGATGCTTCGCCTGCCAGAGCCAAGAGTCCGGAAACCAGGCCGCCAAATTGCTTTTGCGGTGGGCCCACCACGACTCCCAGCCAAATTCGGTGTGACTGCGCCACACCAGCCGCAACAGCGATGTTGTGTGATCATCCGAAAATAAAGTTAAGTGATCGCGAAAAAGTTTGTCTCCGGGAGGATTGATGAATTTCTGAAAAAAAATCCAGGGCAGATACAGCAAAAGCGCCACCCCTCCATAGAGAAATCCCTGCCGCCAGAAACGCTTCCTAGCGCCACCAAAGAAACTAAGAAAACAGACTGCCAAAAGGGGAACCGAAAAAACCAGCCCCCCGTGACAAAGCAGCGCACAACTAAGCCCGGCCGCAGCGAAAATTGTTAGACTCCGCGTCTGCGGCCAACGCGCAACACTCCAAAGCAAATACAGTGAACTCACAAAGTAGGCCGCACCAACCATTTTTGGCCACGTATATACCGTGCTTAGAAGCACAAAGCCGGAACACAGGAGCGCGCTAAAAACAAACTGTATCTGCCGACCAGAAAGAGAAAACATTTCGGCCAACTGAAAAAAAGCCAAAACCCAAAAGGCCTGCAACAGCGTACAAAAGCTATAGTAAAAATCGATTTGCGCAAAGCAGGACACCAGCAAATACAGGGCCGTCTGCAGGGGAGGGCGATCGCTACTCCTCCAATCGGCCCCCGCCCACGTGAAGTCGCGTCCCGAGCGCAAATTCTCGGCAAAGTTTCGCGAGAGCACCACGTCCGCGGGCGGAGCAGAAAACCGCGACGTACCGATCTGCCACCGATAAAAACCTAGGTAAAACAAAGTTACGCCCAACAAGGCCCAGAAGACCAACGGCACCCGGGGCAATGACCGCCGCCAATTTCGCACGCTCCCTACGAAGCCCCAAAATCCCGCGCCGATTGCGAGCACACTCAAAGCAAAGCCTACTTGCCATTGCCAAACATAAATCCAGAATAGCCCGAAGGAGAGAATTCCTACCGTCACGAACGAAGCTGAAACGCCCAAAAGCGGGGAGCGCTCCCCCGGGAGCCAGGAGCGACGGAGTAAGAATCTTTCCACCAATCCCAGCCAGCCCACAAACACGGCGGACTGAAGCAGCAAGGACAGAAGAAGATTCATGTCGGAAAGCTCGCATGTTTAGGGGGCCATTTCAACGCTCGGGGAAAGCGTGTATCCTCTGCCTCGTGAAAAAATTTCTCGCGGGAGTGAGCAAATCAAACTTCCTGTTTTTTGCCTGCCTCTTCTTTGGCCCCCAGCTCAGCTGGATTCTTCAGCACCCACAAAATCCGAGCGACTGGCTGCCTCGCACTTTAGGAACCTTGGGCCTGTCCGCCCTCTGCACCTTCCTTGTTTCGCAGACCGAAGGGAACGCGACCCAAGCAATCCTTCATCGGTGTCGGTGGGCAGTCCTGTCCTTTCCTCTTCTTTGTGTCGGAATTGACTGCTTGGCTCCCGGCTGGATTCATCTGCCCCTCAATGCTTTCCTTTTTCTTTGGCTGGCCAACGCTCTGTTTCCCGTAACGCTTAACAATCTTGTTCGGCACCCCAATCGAACTATTCTCTTTTGTTTTGTCTCGATTTTGCTGCTCGTTCACGCTCCCATGCTTTCGCTCTTTTTGAAGATTGGTTTTCAGCTCTTTCTAATTTTTATGCCCGGCGCTTCCGTTCTAAGTCTGCTGGCTCCGAATGCGCACGAAGCCTATTTTTTTCTGGCCCCCGCCATCACCTTTTTAGTTTACGGCGGCATTTATGTTTTGCTTTTTTCCTTGGGCTTGCCGCCCCTTGCATTCTGCGTTGTATTGACTTTGTTTACCGTTGGCTTAGCGGGGGCACGGTGGAGAATCCGTCGTCCGTCTCTCGACACGCTGGTTCCGCCTAAGTTTCGATTTCCCCTATTAGCCACCCTTTTCCTTAGTTTTATTAGCATTGTTTTTATTTTTGCTGCGGAGGGAAAAACGGACCTGGCTCTTTCGTCTTTACCGGCAAATTTATATGCGGGGCTGGGGAGTCTGCCTATCGACAATCTTCTTCCCCTCCGGACGGCGGATAGCCTGCTCAGCCTTGGAGCACCCTGGGCCGATGGAGGATGGACAATGGGAGACCGGCCGCCGCTAATGGGTGCGTGGGTTGCTATCTCGACCTTCATCACCCTGGGACTCGGAAAACTTTCCCCGACGTTCTTCTTAACTGTAGGCATTTTGCTCAATAGCCTCTTTGTTTTTCCCCTCTTCGAAATTTGTCGACGCCTTGCCCCGAAATCTCCCTTTGCGAACCTGTTGCCCGTCGCCCTCTATCTCGCCCCATTTGTGTTTCTGAATACTTTTTTCACCTGGCCAAAATCTTTAGGGGCTTTCTTTGTTCTTTCCCTCATTGCCTTTTATGCCAACATTTCTCCCGCGGAACGATCACAAAAAAAGGTGGCCCTGCTCATGGGGGGTGTCATGGCCCTCGGATCACTTTCTCATGGAGCGGCAACCTTGAGTCTTCCCCTTTTGGGCTTGGCCTATTTCATATTTACTCTTCGGGAGATGCGCTCCTGGCGCGCAATTCTTCCCCCCCTCTGTTTTTTATTAGCGATGTTTAGTGCCGGTCTGCCCTGGAGCACCTACAAGAAGGCACACCCCGAGATAGATACCTTTCGGCTCCTGGGCCATTATTGCGACTGGGTCGAGGACAAAGAGCCCGCCACTTACGCCACGTCCGAAATGAGACGACAATTCATTTCCTTTCATCGGCAAACGTCTTTGTCCCAGCAGTGGGAGAAGCGAACTCAACAGGTGCTTTCCGTTGCCAAGTCCTTCGTAATGACCCCAGAAGATTTCTCCATGCGACAAATTTTCGGTCACAAAAATCAGCGGTCATTTTCGAATGATTTTTTCGGAATTAAAATGCAATTTGGTGCGCTCTACTGGTGCTGCGCTTTCCTGGTAATCGCAGGACTCGTCGTCTCTCGAAGCTTTCGCTGGCATAAGCATGGGTTCGCCTCCGGAATTCTTCTCGCATCCTTAGCAAGCTTAACGCTCAACATTTTTTTAAAGTGGAGAACTTACGTGCCCCACGAAGGGCCCTATGCCGAACTCGTGCTCATTAAGGCCAGTCTCCTTGCGCTGGTTTTGAACCTCGGATGGATTCCGGCCGTGTTCATCGCGACCGAGTCGCTATGGACCTTTGCTAACTATATTTTTTCCGGCACCCAGAAAGTGGGATTGACGCCTTTTTCCTGCGACTATTTAGTGCTTTGGGTGGCACTGTCCGCGGTCCTCTTTCGAAGCATTCTTACTTTCTTTGAATCTCCAGCGGCAAAAAGGGGCCTTTCATGACTCACCAAAAGCGTGTTCTTTTTTTTCTGGCTGCCCTTTTGATTCTTGTTTTACGAAAGTTCAACGAAACGCTTAGCGGTCTAGTTTCTCTTTGTTTCGTGGGCGGCCTGCTAATTTTTCCCGGGCTAGGCCTACTCCTTATCTGGAAGCGCGAAAAATCGAGCGAAAGCCAGAATGCTTTTTGGATTCCGGTTCTCTCGATTTTTTATTTGCTGTTCGTTTATCTTTTGGTCGACGTGCTTCCCTACCGAATCGCAGGCTGGGCGCCTCCCGATTATTTTGCCGCCACCGTTGCGGCGATCGTTGCCGTTGGCCTCTTTGGGCGAGTCCAGGCGCTTGGATTAGGCAGCGAGACGAAGAGGGTTTATCATTCAATCCGCGAACCTCTACTTCTTTATCTGGCCGTAGTTTTGATCTGCTATTTTATCGTCACGCTTGGTGTGCGCCCATTTTCCGAAATGACGTTCTCCACCATTTCTGCTCGCCGCACTTTTTATTCCATTCGTACTCACGACAACTACTTTCAATTTATTAACGGGTTTGCCATTTCCAATCACCGTTCTTTTGAAGAATTTTATCGAAACGGTAGGCTTATATATAACTACGTAGACCGAGAAATATTGCCGGGCGTTTTATACGCGACCATCAACTATATCGTTCACGGGTTCAGTCATCAGTGGCGAAACGCCTTTGTTATCTATGAACAAATGGCCATCTTCTTAGGCTCTTTGATTATTTTTCCGCTCTATGCCCTGGCTCAGCGATTTTTCCCGCGCCTCCGCCCCAGAACCCTGCTGGCCCTTCTTTTCTGTAACCAGTTTATTTTCGTAAACATCTATTTCGCGTGGTTCAAAATGCCCGGGGCGGCTCTCTTTTTAATGGGTTTGCTTTTTATACTAAACGCACCCTCTTCAATTTCAACATGGGCCGGAGCGGGAGTTATGTGGGGAATTGCTGCAAACTTTCACGCTAGTGCCGCACTGGCCTTTCCAGTGACTCTTCTCTATTTGTTGTGGTCTTTGCGCCAAAACCTGTCGAAACGCTTTTTAGGTGGTGCTTTTTCGGTGCTCTGTCTTTGCTTTGGATTTCTCTATGCTCCCTGGACGGCCGTAAAAAAGGTTTTTTACCACGAGCCTTACACCATGATTCGTCAGGCCTTCATGGACGGATACGACGTTCACGGCGAATCATCCCTAGCAAAAATGTACCTTGGGTTCTGGTTAGAAACGCCCCTTCGCACTCAAATTCATACTCGGTGGCGACAACTGTGTCGCATATTCAAAGGTGTAGAGACTCACAACCTTCTCCAATATCTCCGAACGTTTCAATTTCAAAAATATGTCTGGTATCGCAGCTTTTTGGAAATTGATTTTCCTATCTTCCTCTTTTGGAATCAGATTTTCTTTTTCATTGCTGCCAGCACCTACATCGCGTGGAGCCATCGAAGAAATCGCCATTTGGACATTCCTTCCAAACCAACCTTGTCGGCGGAGGCCACCGCCTGGGCCAAAGTTTCGCTCCTCATATTTCTTTTACTCTGCTTGGTTGGTTACTCGCACCACGAACCGGACTGCCTGTTTCATCTCCCCCTTGGCATTGTTCTCTTAGGGCTTATCTTCTGCGCCGGAACCTACTTGAACTGGCACCCGAAAGTAGCGCGCGCCTACCAATTTCTCATGGGACTTGCCTTCATTCGTGCCACGCTCGCCTATATTCTCGTTCTTAAGGACCTCGTGGCGTACACCTAACCGCGGCTTTATGGTATGTTTTCGCCCTATGAGAATCCTGATTACGGGTGGGGCAGGTTTTGTTGGATCAAATCTGGCGCTCCGCTACCGCCGTAAGTATCCCGACTCGCAAATTATCGCCTTCGACAATCTGAAGCGACGCGGATCCGAAATTAATCTTGGGGCCTTCAAACAGAACAACATTCAATTTGAGCACGGTGACATTCGTCAACCGCAGGATTTGGCCGAGCTCGGAGGTTCTTTTGACCTCATGATCGAGGCTTCGGCCGAACCCAGCGTTCTCGCCGGTCTTAAAGGCTCGCCCAACTACTTGCTGCAAACCAACCTTACCGGAACCTTAAACTGCTTGGAATTTGCGCGCGCGCACGTGGGAACGACCGTGTTTCTTTCCACCTCCCGCGTTTACTCCATTGCCCCCCTGCGCGAAATTAAACTTAGAGAAACCGATTCACGTTTTGAAATCGACGCCCACCAAACTCAACCGGGCGTGTCCCCACGCGGGGTCACAGAGAACTTTTCCACCCTCCAGGCTCGCTCCCTCTATGGCGCCTCGAAACTCGCCTCCGAACTTGTTATCCAAGAATACGTAGACACTTATGGACTCAAAGCCGTGACCAACCGGTGCGGCGTCATTGCGGGCCCCGGACAATTCGGGAAGGTAGATCAGGGAGTGTTCACCCTTTGGGTTGCTAACCACTACTTTAAGAAATCGCTCAAATACACGGGCTTTGGTGGACAAGGGAAGCAGGTGCGCGACTTGCTTCACCCTCAAGATCTCTTCGAATTAATCGAGAAGCAGTTGGAAAATCCGGCCAAATCCCTCGGTCAAACCTTTAACATCGGTGGAGGTAGAGATATTTCTACCTCCCTCCGAGAACTGACCGCTATCTGCCAACGCGCCACCGGCAACGAAATTAACATTGCCTCCGACCTCACAACCACCCCGGTCGACATTCCTCTCTATTTGTCTGACTGCAGCAAGGCCGAATCCGCCTTCGGCTGGAAACCCACCCAATCCGTTCAAATGATCGTTGAAGATATCGCCGCTTGGATTAAAAAGAACGAGTCCACGCTCCAACCCATTTTCTGCTAAGGAATCAATATGTCTGTAGCCATTGTCACCGGATCCTCGGGCCTCATCGGCAGCGAAACCGCTAAATTTTTTCACGAGAAGGGCCTCGAAATTGTCGGCATCGACAATAACATGCGCCAGTACTTCTTCGGTCCCGAAGCCTCGACCGAATGGAACACTCAGCAGCTTCAGAAGACCCTCAAAAACTTTACGGCGAACGCCGCCGACATTCGAGACCAAGCCGCCGTCTTCAAACTTTTCCAGAAGTACCGCGGAAAAATCTCGGTCGTCATTCATACGGCCGCTCAACCGAGCCACGATTGGGCAGCGCGAGAACCCTTCACAGATTTCTCAGTGAATGCCCAGGGCACCCTAGTGATGCTCGAGGCCGCCCGGCAATTCTGCCCGCAAGCGCCCTTCATTTTTACCTCGACCAACAAAGTTTACGGTGACACCCCCAACGATTTGAAACTGATCGAAAAAGAAACTCGCTGGGAACTGGATCCGAGCCACCCTTGGGCTCAGCACGGCATCGACGAAACCATGAGTATCGACCAATCGAAACACAGCATTTTCGGAGCCAGCAAAGTGGCCGCCGACGTGTTGGCACAAGAGTATGGTCGCTACTTTGGAATGAACACCGGAACCTTCCGCGGAGGATGTCTTACGGGCCCCGCACACTCCGGCGCCGAGCTCCATGGATTCCTTGCGTACCTCGTTAAATGTGGCGTGGCAGGTAAGGAGTACACAATTTTCGGGTACAAAGGTAAGCAGGTGCGCGACAACATTCACTCGCACGATTTAGTGAATGCCTTCTGGCACTACTTTCAAAAACCCATCCCCGGAGCCGTTTATAATATGGGCGGCTCTCGCCACAGCAACTGCTCGGTGCTTGAGGCCATTGCCTCCATCGAAAAACTTACAGGTAAAAAACTTCCCTATAGCGTTTCCGATCAAAACCGCTCCGGCGACCATATTTGGTGGATTAGTGACGTGCGCAAATTCCAGCGCGACTATCCCCAGTGGTCCTACAAATATGACCTCAACACCATCCTCAAAGAAATCGTCGAAGCCACGATTGAACGCCAAAAACACTCATGAAGCTTTCGGTCGTTATTCCCGCCCACAACGAAGAAGGTTGCATCGAGCAAACCGTTTCCGATTTGCACGCACAGCTAACCGCCGCTCAAATTTCGCACGAAATTTTAGTTATCAACGATAACTCCGCCGACCGCACTGAAGAAATTTTACGCCGTCTCTCCGGCCAGACGCCGTCGATTCGGTACATTAACAACACCCCGCCGAATGGTTTTGGTTTTGCCGTGCGCCGCGGACTCGAAAACTTCACGGGCGACTGCGTAGCCGTGTACATGGCCGACGCTTCTGACTCCCCCAAGGACCTCATTCGGTATTTCCGCACCATGGAAAAGGAAAAAGTCGATTGCGTTTTTGGCTCCCGCTTTATGAAGGGGGCAAAGATTATCGACTATCCCCGCATCAAACTCATTATGAACCGCCTGGCCAATCTCTTCGTGCAGATTCTCTTTGGCCTCCGCTACAACGACATCACCAACGCCTTTAAGCTTTACTCCCGCCGTGCCCTTGAGGGAGTGCGGCCTTTTCTCAGTGCCCACTTCAACCTCACCGTAGAAATTCCGCTTAAGGCTATTGTCCGCGGTTATAGCTATACGGTTGTTCCCAACGACTGGACAAACCGTAAAACCGGCGTGGCAAAATTTAAAATTAAAGAAATGGGCTCCCGCTACCTATTCATCGTTCTGTACTGTTTTATCGAGCGCTGGCTTTCGCGCGGAGACTATCACCTCCGCACGCGCAAAAACGCCTAGCGCTGGCGCTTTCGCTGTCCAAACAAGATCGTACCCAGACGAATCCAATCAGCGCCTTCGGCGATAGCTAGTTCAAAGTCCGCGCTCATTCCCATACTCAAAGCTTTGCCCGGCAAAAGCCGATCGCGCAGCTCGCGCAGACACCCAAACTCTTTACGCAAAGAAGTCTCGCCAATTTCCTCAAGGGAGGCAGGAAGCGCCATAAGGCCCCGAACTCGCTTCGTCAGCCCCAGAGCCTCAATGCTTTCCAATAGAGGGGGTAGGGCGGCGGGCGAGCAGCCATTTTTCTGCGCCTCGCCCGACACGTTGACCTGAATAAAAAAATCCGGACAACGCGGAGCTTCGGCGAGGAGCTTGATTTCTTTATCGCGCGACACCGTATGAATGACGTCGACGCTCGCACAAAGATCCAACACCTTACGGCTCTGCAGTCTTCCCAGGTAGTGCCACTCTACGGCAGAACCCAACGCCGTTCGCTTGGACACCAACTCTTCTAAGTAATTTTCGCCTAAACGCTGAGGGGCCCGAGCTTGCCCCAGAAAAGCCCGGATGGAATCCAGATCCTGCCCCTTAGACACGGGCAACAAGTTCACGTCGGCAGGACGGCGCGAAGCGCGCAAACAAGCCCGCTGAATGCGCTCCAAAACGCCTTCAAGCTCGCTCATGCAAAATGCAGCTCGGCTGCAGCTTTCCGCAGGCGCTCGATCGGTAAACCAATGACGTTCGAATAGGGCCCCGAAACTCTCTCTACCAACAAGAGCCCTCGCTCCTGAAGACCATAGGCTCCCGCCTTGTCCATGGGCTCGCGAGTCTCCACGTAGGCCCGAATTTGCTTCGCCGATAAGCTACGGAATTTTACCCGACTCTCCACAACCACTAAGCCGCTATCCCGAAAAGTCGCCGGCCCCGAAGCCCTGCCAAGTTGAAACCCCGTAAACACAGAGTGAGTTTTGCCGGCCATAGAAGCAAGCATGGATTCTGCGTGGAAACGATTTTTGGGCTTCCCCAAAACGTGACCACCAATAGACACAATGGTGTCAGCAACGAGCAATCCCGAAGACTGCGCCTCTTTTTGGCCGGCGACAAAGCCACGCCAAACAGCCGAAGCTTGGGTCCACTTAAGGCCTACACATTTTTCTAAGTAAGAAAGAGACGACTCTTTTCCACCTTCAGGCTCATCAAAAGAAACACTAAGAACCTGTGGAGTTTCAAAAAGATAGGAGATCAATTCCCTGCGCCGAGGTGACTGGGAAGCCAGATAAATCTTGTCTCTATACATGCACTTATGCTACACTCCGCGAGCAATTTGAGGCTTACCTTGAATCTGCTGTGTTGGCGATGATGAGTTGTTTGATTTGAGGACCCTTTGACCGGAATAACCCACGATGGGCCTTCGGGAATAGGTCAAAAGTAACTTTCAACGGACGAGAGGTACCTAGTTTGGCCATCTTTAAAGTCGGTGACAACGCAGTTTATCCTTCCCATGGAGTGGGCGTTGTTCGCGGTGTCCAAGAAAAGGACATCGGCGGTCGCAAAAAATACTTTTACATTCTTCAGCTCCTAGAGAGCGGCAGCACGATTTTGATCCCCACGGACAAAGTCAAAGATGTCGGCCTACGCGCCATCATTGCCAAAAAAGACGTTCCCAAGATCTACAAGATCTTGAAAACTAAGGAAATTATCGTGGACAACCAAACCTGGAATCGCCGGTACCGTGAGTACATGGAGAAGATTAAAACGGGTAGCGTCTACGAAATCGCCGAAGTTTTGCGCGACCTCTACCGCCTGAAGCTCGATAAAGATCTGAGCTTCGGCGAACGCAAAATGCTGGACACTGCCAAGAGCCTTTTAATTAAGGAACTCTCGCTGGCTCAGCAAACCCGCGAAGACATTATCGAAAACGAGCTTCGGCAGATTTTCGAAACCCGTAACTGATTCTCCGTCGGTTTTTTCATGTCCTTGCCTGAAATTAAGGTTTTCAACACCCTCTCGGGCAAGCGAGAAACCCTTCAAACCCTACAGCCGGGCCGCGTGAATATTTACGCCTGCGGCCCCACGGTTTACGGACTTACCCACGTTGGTAATGCGAGAACCTCGCTCTTCGGAGACCTGGTGGTGCGGGTGCTTAAATACGCCGGTTATGAAGTCCGGTATGCACGCAACATCACAGACGTCGATGACAAGATCATCAAACTGGCCAACGAAACGGGGCGCACCTCGCAGGCCGTGGCCGAATTTTTTACGGAAGCTTACGCCAACGAGCAAAAGCAAATTCGCAATTTAACTCCTTCCATCATGCCCAAAGCGACCGAGTACATCGCCGAAATGATCGAGATGTCGCGCGGGCTTATAGAGAAGGGCACCGCTTACGCAGCCGAAACTCCTTTTGGCCAGGACGTATATTTCCGCGTGAAACAGTTTGCCAGCTACGGCAAACTTTCTAAGCGCAAAACCGACGACCTCCTGGCCGGGACCCGCATTGAGCCGGGCGAAACTAAAGAGGACCCGCTCGACTTCGCCCTCTGGAAAGCCGCGAAACCCGGCGAGCCCTCCTGGGAAAGTCCCTGGGGAGAGGGACGCCCCGGATGGCACATTGAGTGCTCCGCCATGATTCATAAATGTTTTCCCGAGGGCCTCGACATCCACATGGGTGGCTTGGACCTCATTTTTCCTCACCATGAAAACGAAATTGCCCAGAGCGAAGCGCTCACGGGCAAGCCCCTCGCGCCCTACTGGCTACACGGGGGAATGCTGACCTTCGCCCGCGAGAAAATGTCCAAGTCGTTGGGTAACATTGTAACCACCCAAAAATTCTTGGAAGAATACGGCCCAGAAGTTCTGCGCCTGATGATGTATCAAAATCACTACCGTGGCCCGCTCGATTTTACGGAAGAAGTTATCTTGCGTACCGAGGGACTCCTAACCCGTCTCTACACCGCAAAATTAAAGTTCGTAGAATCTTATGGTGCCACCGGCGACGTTACCCAACCCGAACTCAAAAGCCTCAAACACGACATGGACCAAGCCCTCTTCGACGATTTCGGCTCGGCGAAGGCCCTGGGCCTAGCTCTCAAGGGGATTCGTAGCTGCTTTAAAGATGCCGCACCGGCAAACTGGCTGGCCTGGGGAGAAGGCCTAAAGACCCTCGAACAGGCTCTCGGTCTAGTGAGCGAAGAGCCCCTCCAAGCTCTAGCCAACATTAAAGCGCGCCGATTGAAACGAATGGGAGTGACCGAGGAGTTTTCGGCCCAGATTGAGTCCCAGCTAAAAAATCGCGAAGAAGCGCGGGCCCAGAAGAACTTTGCCGAATCCGACCGACTCCGGCAGGAGCTCGAAAAGCAGGGCATTCAAGTGATGGATGGACCCGACGGTAGCACCTGGTCCATGGCCCCTCGGGCCTGATTGAGTCTTGATTTAACCCGGCAAAAGAGGCATTCTCGCCCCCGTTCGACCTACAGCATGGTGGTTGTAGCTCAGTTGGTTAGAGCGCCAGATTGTGATTCTGGATGTCGCGGGTTCGACCCCCGTCAATCACCCCAATTTTAGATCGCACCAAAGGGGCTTCGGCCCCAAACCCAAACAAGCTCAGATACCTATAAACCGGAAACTCACCGGATTTCCGAGCGTCGAAATTTCCCGAAATTTCGGCGCATCGTTCTAGTTGGCTACTTTTTGGCTACACGTTGGCTACATCCGATTCGACCAATTTTTCTTCGGACCCCACATCGACGATGATGCCTGCAGAAGCGCTCTTTCCGCATCGTTGGACATTGACTCAGACGATCGTGTTAGGCACATAGCCCTAGCCCTTGATTGGGCCAATCCTTGAGTGGACTCCGAACCTTGAATGGGAACAATCGAATCGCATTTTATTTCTCAGGAGAACCTATGTCTTCATTACAAAATCAACAGTTCAATTCGTTCCACCTCGACAACATCATGTCCAGGACCGCTCCCAACTTCATCGCGTTTCAAGAGGCTCTGAACGGAATCTCGTCCGACATTAAGAAACTTGAAAAGTTTTACCAGGACGCGGGTATTTGTATCCCTTTTGAATGCCCCGTTGAAGAAACGCCGGAAAGTCATGGCGTAGTAGACGTTAACGTCGAAGACTTCCGATCACACGGGCTCAAGAATTCTCTAGTCGTGGCATGGGATGAGTTCGAGGAGCAAGGATTTCGGCTTTTGCTTATCGAGCGCAGGGAACACGGTGTTTTCCACCAAGATAACTCAATGTTTGGATTCCATGAGCATGATCACAAAGTAGAATCACTCTCACGCAAACCCCTTATCGAAGCCAAGGCGGGACTCAGAATTCGAGTGCACAAGGGATTGCCCAAATTTCACGAAGCATTCTGCGAAGTGGTCGGCGAAGCCATCGAGACCATGTACGATCCATATTTTAAAAATGAGGGCGAACCTGGAATCCGCGGGAAGATCGGAGAAATTTTGAAGGCTTCCGCAGAAGAAGCGTCTTCCTGATCTTTAGGGGGCTAGAGTCAGCTCGAGCCCCCTCATTTAGCCCATCTCCTTGTACCCAAAACGTCGTAACAATCGGCATTTTACAACTTTTAACAACTTAACCCACCAAACATTAACAACTGCTAGTTGCAAATAGTTGTTAATAGTAGTTAAATGCCATTAAAAGGTTGTTAATGCCCACATTAACAACTAAGGGGGTTGTTAATGACGGGCGATATAAAAGCGTACATTCTGGCTGAAGTCGCAAAAAACCCCTACGCCCTAATCAAAAATACAGCAGCGCATTTCAACCTGACTCCGCAAGCCATTCAAAAACACGTGGCACAATTAGTCGCCGCTGGGGTTCTCCGAAAGGAAGGCAATACTCGGAGTACTGCGTACTACCTAAACGCAGCACCAGAGCAGGCTCGACTCTCGACTCCAAAAGTTGGGACGAACAAATCAACAATCACCATCCAAGGCAGACCTCTCGCAGTGGCGCAGGGTGAATGGCGTTATGCTGTCACCAAAGAGTTAAGCGAACAGGACATATGGGACTCAACCCTTAAAAAGGAGTTAGGGGCCCTCCCGCAGAACATCCGAGAAATCGCGGAGTATGGATTCACCGAAATGGTGAACAACGTGAAAGACCACTCTTCGGCCACCGAGCTCCGAGTGAACTACTGGATCGAAGACGGAAAACTAAACATCGTGGTTAGTGACAACGGCATCGGAATCTTTAAAAAATTGAAAGATACCCTGGGCCTTCCGACTCTCAAAGAAGCCGTTCTGCATCTAAGCAAAGGAAAACTAACAACAGATCACACGAGGCACACAGGCGAAGGGATATTCTTCACGTCACGAGTATTCGATGAATTTTTACTAGTCGCCAATGGTTTGCTTTTTGGGCGAATCAATACCGAGGAAGACTGGTTACTTGGTGAGGAGGAGGACAAAGCCGGGACTCGAGTGCGGATGGATATTTCACTAACCTCTAGCCGCACACGAGACGAAGTCTTCAAACGATATACCTCACCTGAAGACTTTTCCTTTTCAAAGACCCATGTCGCCGTTGAGCTCGGCCTAACCGAGGGTGAAACTTATGTTTCACGTTCACAGGCAAAGCGAATTCTTTCGGGACTAGATAAGTTCAAGTTTATTATTCTCAATTTCAAGAGAGTTAAAACCGTCGGCCAGGGCTTCGTAGATGAGGTATTCCGCGTCTTCCAAAACGCGCACCCCGACATCGAGATTAGCGTTATTAATGCCAACGACGCCGTGGACTTCATGATCAAAAGAAGTAAGCAAACGGGAGTCTGAGTGTCTCAAAAGTGTCTTGAGACAAAAGTGAGAATCTCAGAGCATGAGACACTTTCTAAAACTCTAAGAAATCTCTTCTTCCCCTGAATTCCTAAGTAGTTGCGTCACCACGAATGAGAGCAGCGTCCGTTGGCACGGGCTTGCAACTCTATATATGTGAAGCACTTCACTCGAACGGCGACAATCTCACGAGAAGCGTCGCTACTGAGAATCTCCCACGTTCTTCAATCTCCGAAATCTCCTGACTATAGGGGGGTTCGCTTTTTTTCGATTTTTCCTTCCAAATGCTCGGTCTGTTTCACGATTTCAGACGAGGCAGCGATCAAAAATGAACCTGACCACCCTTCATCGTAGAGGGAGGGTGGTCAGGTTCATTTTTGATCTTGGGGCAAGTTGGAGTGTGTGGGTGGGAAGGAAAAAGAAAGACAGAGAACAGGAACAAGGAGGGGTCTGGATGAATGACGGGGGAGTAGGTAAAACGAGGGCAGGAACAGGGTTCTTTGAAAATTTGGTCGAATCGGATGCTTGGTTAACAGCGTTCGAGGCGGCTCATTACTTGAGGATGAGTGTAAACGCATTGCGGATCGCGACGAGTCGCGGTCGGGTGCCAGTCTATAAGTTGGGTCGCAGCGTTCGCTACAAGAAATCGGAAATTCATGAGCTTCCTCAACCGGAGCCCTTCGAGAATGTTCTCGAACGAGGCTTCAGAAAAAGGAAGTGACCATGGCAGTACGAAAAATCACCGTTAACGGCAAAGAAAACTACGAAGTCTATATCAACACGAGGGACGCTCGTGGGCTTCGCGTGCAAAAGAGGTGGAGGGGATTCAACTCGCTCCGCGCAGCACACGAAGCCGAGCTGAAACTCAAAGCGAAGGCTCTCAACGAGCGTGAGCAAGGTCCACGCTGGCTCTGGGAAGAGTGGCTACGTCACTACATCGGACGCGAGCGTTTGGTCCTTCGCGGGAATACGATTCGTCACTACGAAACGAGCCTTGAGAAATGGGCGACACCCCAACTTCGAGGACGTTTTATCGACGAAGTCACTCCGCGAGAGATTCACGAGGTGGTGCACAAGCACCTCGAAGAGAAATCCGCCTATTCCAAAAAAGGTGTGCTGCGAATGATCCGTAGGGTCTTCGCGGTCGCAGTCGAGGAGGGCGCTCTCACAAAGAATCCCTGTGCTGGGATCAGTGTGAAAGTCTCAGAGACTAAGCAAAGCGTGCTCAGTCAGAGTGAAGTCGATAAGCTCCTGAGAGAAGCCAAAATGCTTGGACACCGTTTCTACGAAGTCTGGGCTATGGCCGTCTTTACCGGGATGCGCTCAGGCGAACTGTTCGCCACAAGGTGGCACGATGTGGACCTGGAGAGCGGGCGCATTTACGTCACGCGCTCCTGGTCGTCGGTGGATGGCTTTGGTCCCACAAAGTCGCGGCGGAATCGTATCGTGCCCATCAGCGGTAGCCTTAGAAAGCTCCTTATAGAGCTGAAGATGAGGCAAGGGGCTGACTCGGAGTTCGTGCTCCCTCACCTTTGGGAATGGGAGAAAGGCGAGCAAGCGAGGGTCCTACGAAGCTTCTGCAAGAGTATCGGCATCACACCCGTTAAGTTTCACGACCTCCGGGCCACCTTCATCACGCAGCTCCTCCTCAAAGGGGTGCCGCTGGCGCAGGTGATGTCGATTGTGGGCCATTCCGAGATCAAAACCACGAACCGCTACCTGCGGGTCTTGGGGACTGATCTCGATGGAGTCACGGAAAAGCTCGGCTTCTCGCTCCCTCAGGAGCAGGTCGCTCGCGTCATAGACTTCAAGGCCCGAGAATCGTCGTGAAAGGCCCCGAAATTTCGCCAGGATTGGCGGGGAGGCTACACGATGCTACATCCAAGCACAGGTTCGATTTAAATTTTAGGGAGTTAGACTGGTCCCGTCAATCACCCCAATTTTCAAACAAAAGCAGTTCATAAAAAGCGAAAAACCCGGAACCCTTGCGGGTTCCGGGTCGTAACGAAGCACCCTTCTTTAGTGTCTTATGGCGTATCGGAATCTGCGCTGACTGAGGTGAACGAAAGTGCCGAAGTTTGTGCTTCGAACCAAGTAGCTGGCGCGGTGTAACCGGTGTCCGCCATCACGAACTTGGTGTTCGTGGTCATTTTCGGCAGACCAGTACCGCAGGTTGTAGCGGTATCGGAGCTCGAGGTGTAGCAATTCGAGTTCGAAACTTCCGCCCAATTGCTAATGGTTTGCAGATCGGTCATGCCGTTAGCCACGGCCGTGTGAAACTCGCGCGCCTTGATACCCGAAGCGGACAAATCTCCAGAAGCCGTGATCAAAAGACCGTCGTAAACACTCTGTCCCGGAGGGGCCGAAATGTTGGAGTAGAGAAACTCAACGTCTTTCGGGTTTTGGATATCGGTTCCACTCATCGCAAGGGTCGAGTACAAACGCACGTGACGGTTCCAGCCGCACGAACCGCTCTCGGTGCAAGTCAAACGAGCCATGCGCGATTCGACACGGATAACGCCGTTATCCAAGTCGAGGAAACCAGCGCCCGAACCCGAGCGTGTGGTGCCAGGATCTTCTTCGAAGCCAACCTCGATGAGGTTTCCGGTAACCTTGCTAGCAAAGCGGTAGCTCTTTGCCTCGCCACCCAAGGAGATCGAAATATCAACCCCTTTGTCGTAGTGAGAATTAAAGGATGCGGGAGAAGACGCCGTAACCGTGGCCGTCGCCGTTTGGCCATTGGTAAAGCCCATGTCAGTTAGCTGGCTCGAAGTAAAGCAGTCGGTAGAAAAAACGAGTGAGCCGCTCCATCGTAAGTAGGGTTGGCTTTTTCTACCATACAAGCAATGCCCTTAATTCCCGTGAACAATCCCTGAACGGTTTCGGGAGAGTTATCGTCGACGGAAAGTTTGCAGTAGGTCATGAGGCCCGCGTAGGAGCTTGATTGATTGGTGACGCCCTTAGGCTCTCCGTGCGTATCGCACAGGGAAGAAGACAGCGCACTCGTGGAGGTTTTCAACAAACCTGTGCTAGCAGACATGCCTGAGCCAACCTTCTGCAAAGCGCCGGCAACGGCACCCATGATGGCCGAGGGTTTGTCCGCGGAATAAGTCGAGCTGGAACTTTTCTTTCCGCAGCCAGACGAAGCCAGAGCTACGCCCGCAAGAATTCCGATGGTTTTAAAATTTTTTTTGATCCTCCCAAAAATCAAAGATGCCTACACGTAGGGTAATGATCCCCAGCCAAAAGGGAGCTTCTGTTAAGATTATTTTTTGACGTCACCAAAAAGACTAACCCACGAAAATTATTCTGCGGCCACGCTCGGAAAATACTCCTGCTGAGCGCCAATTTTATGGCCCGCCGGCAAAGGAACGCCAAGCTCGTCAACTTTGAACGTTTCTTCCGGAAGATTTAAAGTCTTTCGCAAGCGATGCATTGTTTCCGGCGCGAAGGGCGCCAACATGATCATCAAATTTTTTAACACATAAAAGCAAGAGTAGAGGGCGTCGGCACGCTCTTTCTCCGGCGCGCGATCATCGTGCGGTTTGAATTGAGTGAAGAGGCTGTTGATTTGCCGCGCGTAGTTTTCTACGGCAAAGAGCAGCGTAGAGTACTCACCGCGCTCCATAGAACGCAGATACCGCTGCACAATTTTGGTCGTTTCTTCCTGCACCTTCGGGATAAGGGTTCCCGCAGGAACCACGCCACCAAATTTAGAGTGACAAGCCGAAATTGGTTTTTCAAAGGCGGCATTGAGCGGACCAGCTAAAAATTTATTTCGTTCCACCAAAGTAGCAAAATCAAGGTTCGATTGTTTCTCGGGCAGGCTCAGTAGCGCCACGAAGTAGCGCATTTGATCGGCCGAATATCCGTGCTCTTTTAGCAGCTTGATTCCGGGCTCAGCATTGCCACGCGATTTGCTAATTTTGTGACCATCGACCAACAGATGATAGGCACCGAACACGTTCTCGGTCAGTTGAAACTCTCCCTTGTGCGGCAAGTGGTAGGGATCGGTTTGCGAACCTAGCCACAAACCGCCTTGCATGAGCACGTAGAAGTACACGTTGTCCTGGCCCAAAAACTGGTAAATCGATGCCTCGGGATCCATCCAAAAATCTCGGTAGAGATTCGGATCTCTCCCCTGTTTTTTTAGCGCGGCCTGAGTGAAGGCAATGGGTGCAATCAGGGAGTCCGGCCAAACGTAAAGAGTTTTGCCTTTCATGTCGGGATCCAGATCTTCGGGCATAGGAATGCCCCACGCCACATCACGCGAAATAGACCGGTGCGCCCATTCGTCCATCAGCGTTGTAGGAATGCCCGCCTTCGCCAAGATTCCCTGTCCTGTGCTGAGGTCCGGCTTGTTCTCGAACTGAACGACAACTTTTTTTCCGGGAGCGTAGCGGCTCGAATGTTTAGGCAGGGTGGAGCGCAGTTCTTTGAAGACGGCCTCGTGGGTATTATCAAAAACGAGGGCCGGCAGAACTGTGTTCACCACCGAAGTGTAAACGGGCTTGCGCCAAACCTTTTCTTTGCTCTGAATCCACGTGCGAAGTTGCTCGGAGACCTTCCACATGTCGAGCCACCAGTGCACGGTCTCCTTAAGAATGGGCGTCGCATCACTCATGGCACTCTTCGGATTCTGCAGTTCGGTGGGCAAATACTGAGCGCCGCACCGATCACATTCGTCACTGTAGGCCGCTTCGTTATCGCACTTAGGGTTGGGGCACTTGCCCGTCACAAAGCGGTCCTGCAAAAAGCGATTTAATTTAGGATCGAACCACTGCTGACTAGCCTTTTTTTCTAGCAGGCCGTTCTTGTGCAGCTTGCGAATAAAATCCTGACTGAGCGCTTTGTGGGCCGGAAAAGTCTCGGGCCGCGAAGTGCCCGAGTAAATATCCAAGCTAATGCCGTAGGCTTCGAGAATTTTTTCCTGCTCAACGTGAATTTCATCGATGAATTCACGAATGGGCTTATTCGCCCGTAAGGCCGAAAGCTCGCTGGTGGACCCGTGATCGTCCGTTCCGCACACGAAGAGCACGTTTTCGGCGCCAATAAGCATGCGCAACCAACGAGCGTAAATGTCCGCAGGAATATGCGCCCCGGCGAGATGGCCAATATGAACCGTGCCGTTGGCGTAAGGCATGCCCGCCGTCACCACGGCGCGGCGAGGGCGCCGAACTTGCTTTAAAAGGGTGGGAATATCGGCCGGCTTAAAGGCGGCGGAGTCACGCTTGTCCATGCCGCAAATTTAACAGAGCGCCCGAAGAAGATCATCAAAGGAACCAAAAGACCGCCAACACGACCAAAGTAGGAATCAGCGCCGCCGCCAACAAACGCAAGGGGCGAATGCCTTCGGCGCCGAAGTGGGGCAGGAGCAAAGAATACCCAATCGGGTTTGGCGCGTTAGCGATAACAGTTAGCCCTCCCCCCGCTACCCCACCCGCCACTAAATAGTATTTGAAGGAATTGGATGCATTTTGCACTTGGGCGCCGAAGTAAGTGAGAGCCGCGTTATCGGTAAAGGCCGTGAGCACCGTAGCGCCCAAGAAAAGCGTTATATTTTGCAGTTTTTCTAAAAGCGGCGCCATCCACCATTGCTGTACCGATCCCAAAACGACGAGTCCCCCCAAAAAGAGTGCCACCAATGCCGCTTCTTTAAATTTTACTGGGGATTGATTCTGCCGAGTTATGACAAACAGAAGGGCAAAGGCCCCTAGGGCCGCCGCCAACAATCTGTAGTCATGGGCGCCATAGACGGCCAGACCCAGAATAGCCAAATGAAGTCCGTTCAACCACGCGGGGGTTTCTCGAACGCGCGGAGAAGGAACAACAGAGGAGAATTCTCGTCTAAAGATCCAAGCGCCTGCCAAAGTGTTCAGCCCAACAGCCAAAGCCGCCTTCCATCCAAAGTGGGCCAACATGAAGGAAAGATCCCATTCCCACCGTGACGCAACCATAAGTACCGGCGGCGCCGCGTAGGGAGTCAGCACCCCACCAATTGAAACGTTCACGAACAGCAGAGCAAGAGTGACGTATTTAAAGCGAAGAGAGGTTCCAGCGCCAAAGTAAGATTCCCTCAGCAAGGCCGCCGTAACCACCATGGCGGCAGGTTCCGTTATGAAGCTACCCAGGAGAGGTCCAACCACCAAGGAAGCCACGTAAGTGGACTGGGAGGCCCCCAGGGGCAGAGCCCGAGCCACCCAAGCGATCAGGTCCCGTGCGAACACGAGCACGGGCCGACAAGAAGCCAAAAGCATAATAACGAAGACAAAAATCGCCTCATGAAAGCTCAACCGAGCCCAATAGGCATTTGCCGAAGCCGGGCCTCGCACAACAAGCCACGATAAGACAAGGGGTATGGACCAAAGAGCAAAAACTAGCTCCACCTCGCCAAAAACTAACAACCAGCGCCGGTGGCGGGGGAATGATCCCGCCAGGGAATGAATTCGTCCGGCCATAAAGGTGTGAGCAAGGGCCCCCCCAAAGAGCACGGCGGCCCAAATATCAAACGACGCGGTCATAAAAACAGGATATCCCCGTTTTTTCTTTTTTTAATGATTAGCAGCTAGAATCGTCCTAATGGATGCACGCTTGAACCGGATGGGCCATGGCGCGTAAATTTACCCGAAGTCTTCTGAGCCGAATTCTCTTTGGCAAACCCTTGCACGAGGACGAGGCCGCGCACCAAACCCTCACCAAAACCGTAGGCTTGGCCGTGTTCGCCTCCGATGCACTTTCCTCGGTGGCCTATGCTACGCAAGAAATTTTGATTGTATTGTTTGCCGCGGGAGCCGCCGCCCTCAGCTTCTCTCTTCCGATTGCTATCGCTATCACGGTCCTGCTCGGAATTATTACGCTTTCTTATCGCCAGACTCTCTACGCTTATCCAAGCGGAGGAGGCGCCTACATCGTCGCCCACGAAAACCTGGGCAAGCTCGCCGCGCAAGTTGCGGGGGCCGCCCTCCTTACCGACTACGTTCTGACCGTGGCCGTAAGTATTTCTAGCGGCGTAGACCAAATTGTTTCGGCTATTCCAGCCCTTCACAACGTGCAGTCGCTTCTCGCTGTCTCTATCGTAGCCATTATGATGACCGTGAACCTTCGCGGCGTTAAAGAGTCGGGCCGTATTTTTGCGGTGCCCACCTACTTCTTTTTAATAATGGCCATGTTCACCATTGGCGTGGGTTTTTATAAATACTTCTTTGGTACCTTCAATGTGATCGAGGGCGTGGAGCTAGCCCATTCGGTTGCCGAACCCCTCGGCATTATTTTGATCCTCCGCGCCTTTAGCAGTGGTTGCGCGGCGCTCACGGGGGTAGAGGCCATTTCAAACGGCATTACCGCCTTCCAGGAGCCCAAGAGCAAGAACGCTTCGATCACTCTGTC
>JAFEAR010000242.1 GCA_018266335.1 Bdellovibrionales bacterium | reverse complement strand
TCCTGCGCAAAGGCGGGCACAGACAACAGGGCGCTGAGAGCAAACAACTTCAACACGATAGATCTCCTCCAGAAAACAATTTCTAGAGGAAAGGCCTAACACCCCTTAGGAGCGGTGCCAACGATCCAGGCTCTCGGCCCGGAACTTTTCAAAGGTGCCATCAAGGATGGCTTGGCGCGCCTGCTGCATGAGGCGGATGTAAAAACGCAGGTTGTGAATTGTGCTCAGCACCGAGCCTAGAATTTCGTTGGCCTGGTGCAGGTGGCGCAGGTAGCTGCGCGAATAGTTCGTGCACGTGTGGCAGTCGCAGTCCGGGTCGAGTGGCAGGGGATCGTTCGCAAAACGAGCATTGCGTATATGCACTGCGCCAAAACTCGTGAAGAGTGTGCCGTTGCGCGCATTCCGTGTGGGCATCACGCAGTCGAACATGTCGATGCCCGCCGCCACGCCGTTGAGCAAATCTTCGGGCCGGCCCACGCCCATCAGGTATCGCGGGGTTTCTTTGGGCATCTGCGGGGCAATTTGGCGCACCAGGCGATCCATGTCCTCGGGTTTTTCGCCCACGCTAAAGCCGCCCAGAGCGAGTCCATCGAACACTCGTTCCGTGCCGCTTTCGTCTTTTTCGCTCAAGCTCGCTAGAGTCTTGAGGTGCTGCAAGCGCAGGTCGAGCTCTAATCCACCCTGAACAATGCCAAAGAGCGCGCCGCTGTCCGGTTTGCGCGCCTTCAGGGCCCGCGAAGCCCAACGGGTGGTGCGGTCCACGGCGCCCTGCAGAGTCGTGCGGTCCGCGGGCAGCGCAGGGCACACGTCCAAAATCATCATGATCGTGCTGGCGATGGCTTCCTGAATTTGAATGGAAACCTCGGGGCTCATGAAAAGTTTGGAGCCATCCAGATGACTCCGGAACTCCACGCCTGCTTCCTCGATTTTGCGAATGTCGGAGAGCGAAAAAACCTGGAAGCCGCCGCTGTCCGTCAGCAGGGGTTTGCTCCAGTGCATCCATTTGCGCAGTCCGCCTTGAGTGCGCAGAATGTCCGGTCCGGGCCGCAGCCACAGATGGTAGGTGTTGCCCAAAATAATTTGCGCACCCATTTCAACTAAATCGCGCGTAAGCACGCCCTTCACGGTGCCTACCGTGCCGACGGGCATGAAGACGGGCGTTTGAATGTCGCCGTGGGGTGTGCGTAGAACTCCGGCGCGCGCGTTCGTAGCTTCGCTTGCCACGGGCGTAGCCGTTTCAAATTGCACGCGGCGGAGCAAATCGCTCATTGAAAACTCGCGCGCATGTAGTCAGAAAGCGGGCCCACGATTTGGCGTTCTGCCTCGGGGGAGGGATGAAAGCAATCGGCCGAAATAAAATCCAGCGCCTCTAGGCCTTCGGACACTTGCAGCGGGTCAAAGAGAATACCGTTTGAATACTCGCGATAAATTTTTTCTAAACGCGTGGCTGCCTGCTCAATGAAGTCCGCCTGCGTGGCGGCGTTGGGGCAAACTTTTTGCCATATGTTCGTGCAGTAGGTGCGCAAGCGATCGCGTCCGGGCGAGGGCGGCAAAGCGTCGAGGGCGTCGAATATTTTTTTGCGCACTTTGGTAATGCGCACCACATTGAACGGAACAATCGTCGCATTGGGAAGCGTGCTCTTCAGATGCTGCAAACGCGCCCGCAGTGCGGGTTCATTGGCCGACGGGTCCAGGCTCGAGCAAACGTCGTTGGTGCCTAAACTAAAAGTTACCAGTTTGACTCGCAGGGGCTGGTCCACCTGCGCCATGTACGCAAAGGAATCTTCGTTCATGGGGCCATCGGGCGGGTTAATCGTCACCTTGGCGCCCGCGAGCGCCGACGACAACACCACCCACGGCAGAGGGCCAATGGCATCGAGTGCGCCCAGCACACCGAAGTTAATTTTGGATCCGGCGTACCAGGTCATCGAGGCATCCGGCAGATGCTCCACGTAATCGGCAATCGACAACGCTTCGGGGAGCGCTTCGTGCTCGGCGCGTGCGAGCTGCGCGCGCAGGTTCGTGGTGTTCGACCACGCAGTCGAAAGCG
This sequence comes from Bdellovibrionales bacterium, assembly GCA_018266335.1. Next base: position 16,731 of record JAFEAR010000242.1, on the reverse strand, counting down.
AGTCGCCACTGTGCACCCAAATGGGACGCGCGCGCTCGGCAGGAGTTTCGGCGCTAAAAATGCGTTGCTGATCAATCCAGATGGCCGTTCGGGAGTGAATTTCCGGAGGGAACACGGCGGTTCGCACGGCATGCGCCGATGGGGCCAAACAAAGGGCCAGCACCGTGCCCGCGATTCCATGGAACTTATTGAAAATGTTGCTCATCCCTGATTGACGCTATGTATCAAATTCGGGGCTTCAAAGCCACAAAGAAGCGTCGCCGAAGCTAAAAAAGCGGTATTTCCGGGCGATGGCATGCTCGTAGGCTTCCAGCGCCAGCTGCCGACTGCCCGCAAAACAGGCCACGAGTACGAAGAGTGTAGAGGCCGGCAAATGGAAGTTCGTAAACAACGCATTTGTGTAACGAAATTCAAAACTTGGCCGCACAAAGAGCTGCGTTTTGCCGCGAATGCTACCGTCGGGCGCGAGGGCGAGCTGGGCTCCGGGACGGGTAGGCTCGCCGTTGATCGATAGGCTCTCTAGAGTGCGCAAGGCGGTGGTGCCCACCGTAATGCGGGGGCGGCCAGCGGCCAGACCTTGCCGCAGCAGTTGGAGCGTGGGGGCTTCAACTTCGATGCGTTCGGCGTGGAGTTCGTGTCCCGACAGAGTGGGGCTGCGCACGGGTTCAAAGGTGCCCAGGCCCACGTGCAAAACGATGTCCGCAAATTGGCCTCCGTTGCTTTCAATATTCCGGCACAGTTCGGGCGTGAAGTGCAGCGAAGCCGTGGGCGCCGCCACCGAAGCCGCGCGGTCACTACGGGCCCACACCGTTTGGTATCGTTCACGATCGCGCGCGGCCACGCGCTTGCGAATGTAGGGCGGCAGCGGCATTTCACCGTGCGCCTCCAAAAAAGCTTCGACGGGCTCGGGCCACTGCGAAAAATCCAGCACACCCGGCTCGGGGCTCGTAAAAGTTTGTTCGCTTTTCTGTTCGGGGTGCAAAATTTGCGGATAGTGAAAGGCCGCTTGATTGCGAACAATGGCCGTCCACACGCGAGGGGATTTTTCTTCGAGCAAAACAATTTCGTGGCGGCCGCCACTGGGGCGCCGAGCGTAAAAGCGCGCGGGAATCACGCGGCTGCGATTGCGCACCCACACGGCCCGTTGCAATTTTGGTTCGCTGGCAATGAGGGCCGGCAAATCGCTTACGCGCAAATCTTCGAAACGTGGCATGCCGCCGCTCGGTTCGCGGCGCACCACAAGCAAACGCGCCGACTCGCGCGTGGGGGCCGGATCCTGCGCAATGAGTTCTTCGGGTAAGTCAAAGGCGTAGTCTTCAAGCCGATCCGTAAGGCTGGGGTCGAGGTCGCGTGATTTCACCGCGTACCGATTGGCGCGGGAGCGGTGCCTTCGTCAAGCGGCAACTTTTGTACGTTCGCGTAGGGATAGTAGTGGCGCAAAATTTCTTCGGAATTTTTGCCGGACTTGGCCAGGGCCCGCGCGCCGAGCTGCGAAAGTCCTACGCCATGGCCATAGCCACGTCCCTCGAGCAGCCAACCTTGGCCCACACGCTTTACAAAAAAATAGGTGCTCTTGACCCAATTCGCTCCCAGCCTGCGGCGGAACTCGCTGCCCGTCATGTTTTGCTCGCCATCCGAACCGCGCAGCAGAACATTCTGCACGCGTTGCCCCGGCGAGCGCCCCTGCACGGCGAATTCAAAAATTCGTCCGATGCCCGGCCACTGCAAACCCATCTGCGGACTCAGCGTAATATTCCAGCGCGTGCCGGGTAAGTTCTCGTCAATGTCACTCGCGCGCGCCAGGTACGCGAGCGAATCTTTGGTGGAATCGCCGTCGGTCCACACGTATTGCGGAAGTTCCGAATAGCCGCCCGACGACGCATGGTAGTACGCCTTCAGCACATCACCCTGGTGCGTGAGGATGTCGCCCGCGGTTTCGCGCACCAGGCGCACGCTGGCGGCGTCTTCGTCCTGCGCGCCCCGGTAAACTTGGTCCTGAATGGTGCCGTACAAGTCAAAGGCCATGCCGGCACGGCGACGATCGGCCGCGGTGGCGAGCGCGTAACTACGGGCCGCAATAATTTGCGCCTTCACGGCCTCGGGCGGATAGTCCGAGCGTATTTCGCCGTTCACCAGGCCCGCCAAGTAGTGATCCATGCCGATGGTGTTGATCACCAGCAGTTTACCGTCCTGGGGTACGAGTTCTACGCCCGCCCGGTACAGTTCGGTGCCCACGCGCACGTAGCCCGCTCCCGCTTGGTAACGAACCGGGCGATTGATGAGGCGTTGGTAATTATTCCCCTGGCACATCCAGCCTTCGTGCTGATCGCCGGGCACCGTAAGGAGCGTGGGTAAAAACGCCGCCGGATTTTGGCGTACCGTGCAGCGCAGGTTTTCGTCGCCGGTCGAGGCGCCGCGGTCATCGCGTAAGCGCGTGCCCGAGATTTCGAGCACCTTGCCCTTGGGAACTTCCTGCACCAGCACGCGCAAATCGAAAGGCCAGGAGAGCGGAGTTCCGCGCACCACGAGTTCCCCCGCGTGCGCCGAGGTGGCGAGAACGAGCGAGCAGCTAAGCGAAATGCGGAGTCGGAGCATGAAACTCCAGATTACGGGTCGCTCCACCGAGCGCCAAGTCAAAGTCTTGGCGCCGCGCTTAGCTAATCGCGTTTGAGCAGGGCTTGAATCAAATCGACGGGAATAGGGAACACAATCGTCTTGGCGTTGTCCTGACCTAACTCCACGAGCGTCTGTAAATAACGCAGCTGCATGGAGTTAGGCTGCGTAGAAAGCTGCGCGGCAGCTTCGGAAAGTTTTTGTGAAGCTTGCAACTCGCCTTCGGCCGCAATGATTTTCGCGCGGCGTTCACGCTCGGCTTCGGCCTGCCGGCTCATGGCCTTCTTCATTTCTGCGGGCAAGTCTACGTTCTTGAGTTCCACGTGCGTGATCTTCACGCCCCAGGGTTCGGTCTGAGCATCGAGCAGCGTTTGCAAGCGAGTGTTAATCGCTTCGCGGTTGGCAAGTAATTCATCCAGGTCGCTCTGTCCGCACACGGAACGCAACGTGGTTTGGGCCAATTGGCTGCTGGCGTAGAGGTAGTCTTCCACTTCCACTACGGCCGAGTCGGGATTCAGCACGCGGTAGTACACCACGGCGTTCACGGTGAGCGAAACGTTGTCCTTCGTGATGATGTCCTGCGGCGGCACATCGAGGGCCACGGTGCGAATCGAAACCTTCTTCACCACGTCAATAAAGGGCAGCACAATCACGAGCCCGGGCCCGTGGCCACCTTGCTTGGGAACAATGCGACCCAGGCGAAAAATAACGAGGCGCTCGTACTGCGGAACAATCCGGAAGATCGAAAGCAGAACGTAAATAACGACGACGGCGCTAAACAGCGAGCCAATTTCGAACATGGTGAACTCCTTCGTGTAGGCGAGCTCCCAAAGCGTAGGGAGCATAATCAACGGACATAAAACTCAAAACCAAACCCAGCGCACCCGCGGGGGCCAGGATTTTTATGGCCCGGCCGCGCAGGGCCACCGCCAGACAAACCATGCTCAGCGCAAGCAGCGAGCCTACGACTGTCTTGTTGCCCGCGAACAGATAAATTTTTTCCAGCAGCGAGGGCGCCTGGGCCGAGAATTCCACTTCGCTGGGAAGCGAAGCGTACTTTTGGTGGGCTGCGGCCCAAACCTGATCGCGTGCGGCAGCAATGCCGTCGCTCAGTGTTTGCTCCGTAGCCTCTACGGCGCCAAGGGTGTCGCCCACGGCTGCCCGCTTGAGCCATTCCCGGTCGCGGCCGCGGCGTTGCGCAAGATTCATTAAAAACGGGTAGCCCCCATTCGTGAGGGAACTGCTTGGCGCCATGGCCAAGTAGTGCGCCGCCAGAGCAACGGCCGTGCCGCTGGCATCCACGCGCACGCCGGGCGCAACCCACACGATGATGGGTAGGGTGGCGCTCAACATGCGATCGGCCATGCGTTGGGCTACTTCGGGAACGCCGCGCGAAGTTTCGAGTTCAATAAAAAGCGCCGGTGCATGGTCGCGCGTGGCTGCTCCCAGAGCGCGCGCTAAAGCGTGTTCGCTGCCGGCGTTGAGCGATTGCTCCAGCCGCAAAGTGGGCACGCGCTCGGCCGCGTGGGTCACGCGAATCGCGGTGACAAAGGCTACGAAGCTAACCAGGAGAGTGATGACTTTCCAGGTGATCGCGCACGCGTGAACAAGGTGAACGGGGGCATTCGTTTTCATAGGGATTTACTTTTTAAGTCCTAAGCGAGACATGACGGCCTGTAGATCGTCCCAGGCAGCCTTTTTGGTTTCGGGTCTTTGGAGCAATGTTTGCGGATGAAAAGTAGTGACGTAATTGTTTACGCCCGCCGCTTGCAGACTTTGCGCGGCGGTTTCGCCTAGCGCGACGGTGACTTCGGCCACCACGCGTTCAATGACGGCTCCGAGTTGGGCTGAATCGGCAATAAAAACTTGTGCGGGAGAGAGGCCCATAGCGCCAATCATTTTTCCGAGCAGTTGTTGGGCGGCATTGGTGCTGGCGAAAGAATTTTCAAGTTCATGACCCACGAAGAGCACGCGCACGTTGGTGGCGGGGGCCGTCTGCGAAACTTTTGACGGCGTGGCTCCATAAGGAACCTCGCTGAATCCCAGCGTCTCCAAATATTCTTGCATGTCTCTATTCATGGGGAACGACCCGTTAGCGGGGGCGTTGTGCAGCTTGTTACTCGATTCGCAGCTTTTTCTAAAGCTTTTCGCGACCTCCACCGAAAGAACTCACGGAAGCTTAACCAAGTGCTCACACAGGAAGTGGAGGCCTTATGAAAGTATCTGAATTTACTAAGAATAATCCGATCATCGAAGAAACCCACCGCAAATTGGAAAGCCACCTCAAGCATCTCGAGCAGCAGCGTATGGTCCGCGCCTTCGAAAGTTGCGGCATCTGCGGCGGCGAAGTGAAGTTTGACCACCGCACCGATTGGCTCCAAAACCAGGTTCACGAGAAGGGCCATTGCCCCACCTGCCTGCAGGAGACCCCGACCCGCGTTTACTCTCTCTCCTGATTTGGCGCGAAACCCTCAAAGTTTGTTGACAGGCCTCGGTAAATATTGGAGAGATATCGCTCCTAAATAACCGGAGGTCCTGTCATGCCCGCTACTGAAAAAAAACCCGCCGCTAAGAGCGTGAAAACTGGTGAGTCCCTTGCCTTCCCCTACGCCGTGATTCGCACGGGCGGAAAGCAATACCGCGTCGCTCAAGGCGAAATGCTTCTCGTCGAAAAACTCGACGTTGAACCCGGCGCGACCTTCGTTGCGGACGAAGTTCTCTTCGTCGCAAAAGCTCCCGGTAGCTTCGATATCGGTCAGCCCCTCGTGAAAGGCGCGAAAGTGACCTTCGAAGTGCTGCAACAAACCCTCGATAAGAAAATCTTGATCCGTCACAGCCGTCGTCGTCAGAGCTCGCAAAAAACGCTCGGACACCGTCAGCCCCAGACGCGTATTCTCGTTAAATCTATCAATCAATAATTGGAGTAAGCCATGGCATCAAAAAAAGCAGGCGGTAGTACTAAAAACGGACGCGATTCCAACCCCAAGTATCGCGGTGTAAAAGTGTTCGGTGGTCAAAAGATCCCCGCGGGTTCGATCATCGTTCGCCAAAAGGGAACGATTTTCCATCCCGGTAAGAACGTGGGCCTCGGTCGCGATCACACGCTCTTCGCGTTGATCGATGGCGTGGTTCAGTTCCAGCCGCACAAAAAAGGCCCCACCAAAGTGGCGGTTCTTCCTGAAGCAACTGCCTAATTAATTCGGTAGTTTAAGCTTTAAGCAGGCGAGGGGTTCGGAATGAACTTCTCGCCTCTTTTTTAACTTCTTGATAACGCAGCGCAGCTTAAGTAAGTTCCGGGGATTCTATGAAATTTGTCGATGAAGTCGTGATCGATGTTCGCTCCGGTAACGGTGGGCCTGGCTCTGTGCATTTCATGCGGCAGAAATACATGCCCAAGATGGGTCCCGATGGCGGCGATGGCGGCCGGGGTGGTCACCTCTACTTCGAAGCTACGCACGACATGCAAAGCTTGCTCGATTTTAAATTCAAACCCAAATACGAAGCGGCCGACGGCGAAGGCGGTTCGGGCGCCGATTGCAACGGGCGCGATGGATTAGATCTCACCGTGCGTGTTCCCGTGGGCACGACTCTGCGCGATGCCGACACCGAAGAATTCCTAGCTGACCTAGTCGAGCCCGGTGCACGCGTGCTCGTGCTCCGGGGTGGGCAGGGTGGTTTGGGCAACATGAACTTTGCTACGCCTACGCGTCAGGCGCCGGACTTTGCGCAGCCTGGCCGTCCGGGCAAGAGTCGCTCCATTCGTTTGGAACTCAAACTTCTGGCCGATGTGGGCTTGGTGGGTTTTCCGAACGCAGGCAAGAGCACTTTGATTTCGCGTCTCAGCGCGGCTCGTCCTAAAATTGCCGATTATCCCTTCACCACGCTCGTGCCCAACTTGGGCGTTGTGCGCGGCAAATCGCGCGACTTCGTTATTGCCGACATTCCCGGAATCATCGAAGGCGCCAGCGAAGGGCGGGGCCTGGGTATTCAATTCCTCAAACACTGCGAGCGCACGCGGGCGCTGGTGATTATGCTCGATTTAGATCCGTCCACGGGCCGCGACTTTCCGACGGAGTACAACATTCTGCTAAACGAAATGGGCTCTTTTTCGGAGGAGCTCCTCAACAAACCGCGCATCGTGTGCGTGAACAAAATTGATGCCTTCGGCACCGATGCACAAGATCCCATGCTCGAGCTTTTCCTAAAGGAAAAAGGCTTCGATGTTTTACAGAAGCGCTTTAAAAAAGAAGGCACTCCGCACTTCTTTATTTCGGCCGTTACGGGTTCGGGCTTAGAACCGGTAACGATGGCCCTCGAAAACATGCTCAACGAGATGGGGCCCCGCGCCTTTAAGAACGAAATCTCGCAGGCCGTTAATTTGGGCGACGAAAGCTTGTTCGAAGAAACCATCGTGTAGACTGGTGCCATGGGCGCTTTTCAAGTTTACTTCGGTGGTACCTTCGATCCGCCCCATTTGGGCCACCATGACATGCTGGCGGCGCTCATTGCCGATTCGTGGGTCGAAAAAATTCATGTCGTTCCGACCGGTAAAAATCCTCTTAAACCTGCGCGCGATGTGGGAGTTGTGACCGATGCGCAGCGCCTGGAGTGGTTGAATCTTTGGCTCGGAGAATTCTCTTCGCCCAAGGTTGTGCTCGAAACGCTCGAAATTGATCGGGGCGGGGTTGCGCCTCAGTACACCGTGGACACGCTGCTGGAGCTCCAGCGCTGCCACCCAGGTCAGCGTTGGGTGCTCTGCGTGGGGGGCGACATTCCGCGCGAGTTTCACCGGTGGAAGAATGTGGAGACACTGTTTAAAGTCTTAGCGGCCGTGTGGGTGTTTCCGCGGGGCGATCAAGCCGATCCTTTGGCCGACCTGCAGCCTGCGCTGCGTTCGCTCGTTCCCTTCCGCATTATGACGGCGCCGGTGACCGACATTTCTTCGACGCTCATTCGTGAGAGTCTGCAGGGACCCAACGCATTGCAAAACATTGCGGCCGCTCCCTTGCTGCCCGTCATCAAGCAGAATTTGACGGACCTAGTCCGATCCACAAAATGATCCTACAATCCTAGGGATGAGTTTCCACAAAATTCGGAATTGGGCCGCGCCCCTAACGGGAGCCTTGTGCCTTGTCGCATGTTCAACCACGTCCTCGCAGAAAGGATCGACCGTGACCAACGAAACCCCTCCGCCTTCCGTCGCGGCGTTCGAGTTTAAAGAAACTCTCGAACCACTGCCCGCGCTCAAAGTGCATCACTATAAAAACAAACAGTCGGGATTGGATGTATTCCTGGTGCCGCAGCCCGGAACGGGCGTGGTGGCGTACGTTACGGCTTACAACGTGGGCTCGCGCTACGAGGTGAAGAGTCGTACCGGCATTGCGCACTTGTTCGAGCACATGATGTTCCGCGGCACGGAGTCGTTCCCCGAACCCTTTAAGACTTTGTCCTCGTGGGGCGATCGCTTTAATGCCTACACGAGCACCGATTTAACGCTGTACCACGAGCTTGTGCCCAAAGCCGTGTTCGATGACGTGGCTAAATTTGAATCCGAGCGCATGCGCAAGCTTCTGATTACGAAGGAAGGATTCAACACCGAGCGCGGCGCCGTGGTTTCCGAGCGTAAAATGCGCACGGAAGATTCGCCCTTCGGCCGTTTGTACTGGGAATTGCACCAAACTGCTTTCGACGTGCATCCGTACAAGACGGGGCCCATCGGTTGGCAAGAAGACCTGGACGCGACGAGTTTCGAAGACGCTCTCGACTTCTACAATCGCTACTACGCGCCCAACCGCGCCACGATCACCCTGGTGGGTGACTTTGGTATCACCGAAGCACTGACTACGCTGAACAAACACTACGGCAGCTTCAAAGCGCAGCCGTGGACCGAGCCCAAGGTGGCCCAAGAAAAACCGCGCCACGATATGCGCCGTAAAGTGGTGCCCATGAAGGCCGAAACGGTGTTCATGGCCGACGCCGCCATGGGGCCGCGCTTTTCGGACAGCAACGCCGCGGCGGACTCGCTGTACTGCTCGCTGCTTGCAGATTCCAAAACGGGATTCTTGGTGGGCGAGCTCGTGGAAAAAGGCATTGCGAAGAGCGTCTCCGGCGATTGCTCGCCGGGAGTAGATCCGGGCCTTTCGGGAATCTTCGTGGTGGGTAACCCCGGCGTGTCGGTGGAGAAACTAGAAAAAGCTTACGACAAGGCCCGCAAGGGTTTTGCGAAGTGGGTCAACGCCGAGCGCGTGGAACAAATGAAGCTCTTCTATTTGTCCTCGCAGTACGGCTCCATGCGCGAACCGATGGGCCTGGCCGAAGACATCGCCCGCTCCAACGTGACGGCGAACGATCCGCTTTATTCCTTCACCTTCTTGGAACAAGTGCGCAAGGTTTCGCTGGACGACGTAAAAAAACGCTTTAGCGCCTGGGATAAACTGGCGCGCACGCGTTTGATCATTAAGCCGTCCGATAAAACGGCGCCGATGGCGAGGGCTAGCAAATGAAAAAATTATTACTGTTGTCCGCCTGCGTAGGAGTTGCATCCGCTATGAGTCACGCCGAAATTTTGCTCGATCACGAAGAGCACCCCATTCCGCTCTTCGATATGACCGTTATTCTGCCCGTGGGCTTTGAGGCGAAAGATGCTTCGGAAGCCGGTGCGGCGAATTTGCTTTCTGATATTTTAGAGAACGGTACGGCTTCGTTGGATCGTCAGGCCTTCCTGGACAAGTTGGCGGACTTTGGCGCGAGCTATGACTTTACGGTCTCGAACCAGTACTCGTACTGGAAACTGAGCTTCCCCGTGGTGCCGGGCAAGGACTACCACGCACTTGCGCAAATTTTGGCCGATAACTGGGCCCATCCGCGCTTCACTGACGAAACCTTCGAAATTGCGCGTACCAAACTAAGCGCCGCACTGACGGGCGGTTTGGACAACGACATGGCTCTCGGCATTACGACAGCTCGCCGGTGGGTGAACAAAAAAGAATTCGGCGGTCATCCCGTGTTCGTGGACAACATTGCGCGCATGAGCTTGGCGCAAGTGAAAGGCGTTTACGAGCGCGACTTTATGGGCATTCCCTCGCTGTGGGCGGGGCTGGTGGGGCCCAAAGAAACTTCGGGCATTGCCGAAGATATTCTGCGCACCGTGTTCTCCAAGCAGGGCGAGCTCAAACGGGGTCCGTACTTGAAGAAGCTCGAAACCATTCGCCCGGCAAAAATCGACGGTGCGAAGGCTTCTAAACAAGTCATCATCGTCGACAAAGCGGGCCGTAACCAAACGGTGACCAGCGTAACGGCAATTCGCCCTGAAAGTTTGGGCGGGGCTGCGGAACTCAGCTTTCAGTTTGGCAATCACATCTTGGTGGATAGCGGATTGGGCTCGATTTTTGGCGACGAAATTCGCAACAAGCGTGGCTTGGCCTATTCCGTGGGCGGAGTGCAACCCTTCTACTTGGGCATGCCGGTGCTAGGCTTTGCGGCGAACCCCGTGCGCCCGCGCACCGAGGAGGCCTTTAAGGTGATTGCGGGCTTGCTGCAGTCGTCGTACGAAACGGCGCACATCTTTAAGGACGTGCCCGAAGAACTTTGGAAGCGGCAGTGGCAGAGCTTTACCTATTCCAAGGTGCTCGAAACGAGCAGTCCGGCGGGGCGGCTTAGCGAGCGCATGTCCGTGGTGACGGGAATGTTGTCGCCCAAGCTTTACCAAACCCCCGTGGAAGATTGGAAAGTTTCGCGCGGCGAAGTGGAAAAGCTTTTCTCGGAGCACTGGCGCTCGAGCATTGTGACTTTGTCCTTCGTGGGCGAAGCCGCAGAGCTCAAGCCCCTTGTAGAGAAAAACTTCCCCGGCTACGCCGTAAAAGTTATTCCCTACAAGGAAACTGTTCGTTCGGCCGTTTACGAGTGAGCCGGTGCGCTCAGTAACTGAGCCACCGAGGCATCTACCCGCACGCCGCTAAACGCAGACTCTTCGAGCACCTGTTTGGCGGCCTTCATAACCGAAGCCGAATCCAGCCCGTGGTATTTGAAAATATCGCTCGGGATGCCCGACTTGGAGTGCTTGCGCACGGCCAAAGTCTTTTGCACCGTACCCACAATGCTGCCGATGTTGTCGAGCAAGCCGGGTTCACCGTCGTGCACGCTCACCACGGGAATGCGGCGGCCTCCGAGCGTGAGTAGTTGCGCGGCACCTGCACCCGAGGCCGTGATGGTGTCGAGCGGTTTCGGGCCAAACTGCGCGGGCGGGTAGGCCGTGCTGCCATTGCTGGCGGCTGCTTTGCCGTTGAGGTTCAAATACAGGTCGCCCGTAACGCCCAGTCCTTGGCGCAAGTGGCGGTGGTTGTTCTTCTCGGCCAGACTGCCCAGGAGGAGATCCGAAGAGCTCACCTGAATGACGTTGGCGAAAATGCCTTCTTTGGCGAGGGCGTCCGAAGCGGCCATGGCTTCGGTCACGAGCGAGCCCATCGTAAAGATGTGCACGACGTTCTCGCTGGGGCGATAGCCATCGAAGCCGCGGTAATCCACCAGGTAGTAGCCGCCCTCGAGGCAATCCTTACGGGTGGCTTCCATGATGGCTTCGTCGCTTTGGCCGGCAAAACGTTTGTGCGTTTTGAGGCGCGCCAGAAATTCTTTTTGTTCGAGCGAGCGCGTGACGCCGCGAATGATCACGCCACTGCGGCCAGCATTGCCATTGGGCGAGTCTTTGCCTTCTAGGTAGCTCATGATGTGGCGACGGGCGCTCTCGGCAATAATCCAGTCGAGTTCCTGCGCGTAGGCGGGTTCCCACGAAATGCCGTTGGCGATTTGAATGTCGCTCTTCCAGGCGTGCTGCGCACCTTCGGGCGACAACGTAACGCCGGAGGGCGTGCCCACCAGAATGAAACTCGAGTTCCAGTACAAGTTGTAGAAGAGCTGGTCCAGGGCGCGCTTAATGAAGAAGTCGTACACCGTCATGAGCGGAAGGAACGGCACGCCCAGGTAATCGCCCACTTTGCCGTAGGTGCCCGCGCAGGTCATGGCGTTGCCCTCGGCAATGTCGAAGCGAATGTGGCGCGAGCGCGCGGACTCGTGCGGCACGATGTCGGGCGACTTGCTGTCCTTCACGCCGTACTCGGTTTCGAAGTCTTCGGTTTCGGGACCGAACACGCGGCCGTCGATGCTGGCGTTGAGGTTGGTAGACGTGGCGACGTCCGGCGCCATGGTCATAAAAATATCGGCGAAGGTTTTGAGTTTTTTCTCGGCCGGGGTGAGGGCTTTCTTGGGTGCCTCAACTTTGGCGTCTTCCAGCGGAGTGTCGCCAATGCGGGCAAGCTTGGCCGAAATTTGGCCCAGCATCCACTGCGTGTGCACGAGGGGAACCAGCTTCAGGTTAATGCCCACTTCCTTGGGGAAATCTGCGAGTGCGCCGGTTTGTTCCATTTCGCGGCGGATGATGTTCATGTTTTCGACGCGCAGTTTTTTGCACGCTTCGCGACCCTCGAGCATCCAGTCGGAGCGGGCTTTGAGGTACTTCGCTTCGGGCGTGCTGGCGTCGAAGTATTCGAAGGTGGTGAGGTCGGGGTTGGTCATGCCATTGGCTTTGCGGAGGGCGTGCACTTCGTCTTCGGCCAGCATGGCCGAATGGTTCGTGGACACACCTTCGCACTTGAGGTTCCAACCCTTGAGGGTATGAACCACCAGCATCGTGGGCCGATCTTGATCGCGCTTAGATGCGGCGAAGGCTTCGAGCAGCGTGGGAACGTCGTGACCGCCAAGGTCGCGCCAAAATTTGATGACCTGATCTTCGCCGAGCGCCTTGAGGGCCTTTTGTGCGCCCTTGTCGTAACCGCCGACGGCTTCGACGATTGCTTTGGCGTCGCGCTTCACGAGCAGCGATTGGTATTCGTAGTCGGAGATGCCGGTTTCCATGACTTCGCGCAGGGCATCGCCATTTTGCGCGGCGAAAATTTGATTGCGGAAGGCGCCGTGACGAACCTGGAAAACCTCCCAGCCGTTAGCTTCCATGGTGCGTTCAATGCGGTCGCTGTCTTTGCCGCCCAGGCCGCTTTCGTTAAGAATGCGCACGCCATCGAGGGATTGGCGGTTGTAATCGACAATCCAGGTGACGTTGCCCAGGCCACGCTCGGCGGCTTCGGGTGTGACTTCCATGAGCGAGCCTTCGCGGAATTCCGAATCACCAATGACGGACCAGAAGTGCGCGTCGAGTGGAACTTTGTACCCTTGCGCGAGCGCCACTTTGTAGGCGTGGGCAAAGTACACCGCTGCTACGGGCGGAATGCCCACGGAGCCGGACGGGAGGAAGCTCCAGTGGTCGGGATCGAACACGGAGTGGTAGCTTTGGAACACGGGTTCGTTGTTGGCGGAGAAGTGGCGCAAGTTGCGCATGGCAATGCGACTGCGCTCTTCGCTCATGGGCGAGCCATCTTGCTCGTGGAACATTTTGAGCAAGTAGTTGGCCGCGTGATCCACGGGCGATGCGTGGGGCTTGCACGCCACGTAGTCTTGCGGATTCCGGTAAATCAAATGCAGCGCCGAGAGAATGTGCAGCGCCGAGCTGCAGGCCGAAGGATGTCCGCCGACTTTGGGGTCGCCCTTTTCGATGTTGGCGCGGTGGTTCGCCAAGTAGATCATGCTCATGGCGTGCGATTGCACGCGGCGAATGATGCGATCCAAAACTTCGGGCGAGGGCAAGGCGGGGGGAGTCTTCAGGGAAAGCGCAGATTGTGCCATAAGGTATCTTAATTGTTCGTTTATTAGCCCGAGGCAAGCTTAAATCCGGCTATTTCGCGGGTTTTGGTAAAAAGTGTAGATTTCCGGAGCTTTTTGTAGGATAAGTCGGGCTCTCTTACGGCCGTCCTCATCGTCTAGAGGCCTAGGACACCTCCCTTTCACGGAGGTAACCGGGGTTCGAATCCCCGTGGGGACGCCAAACTTCTAAAGGAGTTTGCCAATATCCTAGGCCTCTGAGCCGTAAGGCTCGCCACAATTGGTTTCCGTAAAAACAAGTAGTTGAATCTATTTAACCGGGAGTTTTCAGAAGCTCCATCGGGTTCCGCAGCCTCTTCATTACGCAAAATGACCTGACATTACCCGAGTTGGCTCAGCGCTGGCTCAGATTTGGCTCAGCGTCTTGATGCGTTACAAACGACCAAGCCAATTTGTCTAGGCACTCTAGCTTGAGTGTTCAAAGTTGAACGAACTCAGTGAGCTAGAGTGCCTAGACCAAAGAGCATTTTTCCGACTGAAAGAGAGGAAAAGTGCGATGAAAAGAAGTCAACAAAAGAGAGTAACCCTCGATGCAAAAATTGTTCGGTACATGCGTGTTTCGCGAGGCATCTCGCAGCGCGAGGCCGCGCGAAAATGCTGCCTTTCAGAAGCTGCTATTGGTCACTATGAACACGGGCGGATGGACGTGTCAGCCGTTCGCCTTGAGCAGTTTTTGAAAGCCTATGGATACACAAAGGAAGAGTTTGAGGAGTATCGAGGTGGAAAACAGATTCCCGTCGTGAGCGTTAAGGATGAGTGTGTGAACCTTCTAAACCGAGTCGATGAAGTGAAACTTCGTGCGGTCTATGCCGTTCTGACGAGCTTCGTTTCTTAGGAAGAAAAGATGGCTTTCTATCTTTGTTTCTTTCTCCAACCAAACATGAAAAAAGGCCACTCCGCTATCCCTAGCGGAGTGGCCTTGAGCCGAGAAAGTAAGTGTTTTCGGGGCAACCCCTGCCTATGCGGCCAGGGCCAGTTGAGCTGCTTCTTCGCGTGCTTTGGCGACGGGCGTGTACGGGATGCGCATGAGGAATTTCATGAAGTTGACGTGGACCGGGACTGCGATGCCTCCGGGGACGACGAGGAAGACCTTCGATCCGTCCTTGCTGAAAAAGTAATGATCGAAGTTCAAGAAGGTGAGCTTCTGACGGGCGTTGGTGGTTTGTTTCGTTTGATTCGTGTTCATGATTTAATCTCCTTTGATTCTATTTTTGGGATGCTTTTTTCTGCATCCCTCTCAAAGCGCAGCGGAGGGATGCCAAGGAAAAAAGAAGCGCGTAGGGGAAGGCATCTCCGGCAGCCAGGTGTTCCCAAGCAAAAGGGAGTGACAGAGCGAGAGCGAAGCGAAGCCTGGCACGAGTCTTTGCTACCTGGCGGACGGAAAGAAGATGCTTTTCCCGGAGTCGCGTGCTCCCAAAATAGAATCAATGGTCACTGAACGCGGATCAAACGAAACAAACCATCTTGCCCCGAAGGGGCAACTTTTACCTTCGATTCGATCCCTTACTTTTGGACAGGACGGTGCTTCCGCTCATCCCCGAGCGTTCCAGGTCCAGGTATGTCGTGCTTCACCTGAGCCATAGCGCATGAGACCCAAACGCTCGGCCCAACGTGCTGCAAAGTGCGACTGTCGTTTGTGGCGAATAGGATGGATGACCCGAAGACCGTCCTTATATTCGATGGCATAGCTCCCTCTGCGCTGGGTAGCGTCTTTCGCATAGGCGGGAGTCCACCGCCCGTCCTCCAGGATTTCAAACTCCATGCAGGCGCCCTGAATGAGCATCGGATCGGTGTGAGTCATAATGCGCTCGTAGTCTTCGGCAAGGAACACGCGGTCCTTGCGCTTCGTGATATTTAGGAACTTCGGTAGCGGCGGGATGATCTGGATGTAACAGTTCTCGTTTTCACGAAAGAAGTCGGGAAGACCGACGTGCTGCAAGATGTCTAGTATGGCTTCGCGCATATTAGGTACGGGCCGCGCGTTACTTGGCCGGCAGAAGGGGCAGCTCATGGCGTCCCTCCTTTATCTTCGGGCGACTCGATCCGATAACCGCGCGACATCCATATCTCGGGCTTGAGATTGCGCAACCAGTCCGAGACTGCGGGGATAAATCCGCCGCAGTCCTCTTTGACGTGTTGCTCACAAACATATCGGACGGGAACCTTCTTCCCGTCCGAATTGAGGATGACGTGTCCGAAGACACGCTCAGCCTCAAATATGCCCTGCGAGTGATGCCGAAGCGCACGATGGCGAAAGTCCGCGAAGGTTTCCTTCGTGGCGTCGAGCCAATCGTGGATCGACAGATAGTCTTCGGGCTTTCCGCCCCAAATTCGAGCCGAATGTTCTGCGTGATGGTAGGTATGGCTCATAGGGTGCGCTCCTCGTAGTCGCTTTCGGTGCGGTAGATTGTGTGACCGAGTCTGAACCTGTCGGCCGCCACATTTATGGATAGGTAGCCGCTTGCCCCGTCCTCAAGATCCCACCCCGGATATTCGCACTCGAGCCAGTCGATAACGAATTGATCGAGAGCTTCTTTGAGGGGGATCATTTTAACTGAGGATAGCTCTTTCCATGTATCCGTCTTGGAGTCCCAAGAACTACGGCTGGCGTGGAAAGGGATGAGGGCAGTGGCCTGAATGGGTGTTTTTCCATTCATGACTTCTATCCTCTCGATAACTCCCTCATCTCCAGCGCCGCAGTATTCGACTCGAACGGAAGTGGCGCCGATCTCGCGGAGCACTTTATGGATAAGATGGCGATTGCTTTCCAAACAGCGTCGTATCTGCCTTGTTCTCTCTTCGAGAGAGTATTGGATAATGTCGGCTTGAGAGATGTTCATACGGCCTCCTTTTGAGGGGCGGCGTTGGAAGCGTCGGAGGGATCGCGGAATTCGCTAAGTTTGGAATATGGGACTCGCCAGGTAAAATGTGCGACATCGAGCCAGTTTCCGATAGTGACGCTTTTTAAAGAGGCCCGCACTACCGGATACCAAGTGCCTCGATAGAGGACAAAGAAGCCTTTTTTGACGAGGCCCGGCTCCGGCACTTTCACGCCGAGTTCGCGACGGTCGATTTTGATTCGCTCAAGTTCTGCTTTCCAGTGATCGGCTTTCTCTTGCTCGGCTTTCCGGCGCGAGTCGTAGTCAGTGTAGTAGTTCTTGTTGCGATCTAGCTGTCGTAGGCGGCGCTCCGCCTCCCGGAGGCGGTTTCCGATGTAAGCGGTGCTTTGCTGTCGATCGAGCGCATGCTCAATGCCGGTCACGCGATTTTCAAAGTAGGTTGCCTTCTTTGATTCTTCGACGGCCTTTCGCATGTTCGAGTCCATGCGTTCGATTTCGCGACGATGCCTTTTCT
>JAFEAR010000241.1 GCA_018266335.1 Bdellovibrionales bacterium | reverse complement strand
TTTCCTCCCGGCCGATTCCAATCAAACCCGCCCCCCACCCGCCATCAATCCGACCCTCAAACCTAACCCCTACAGCAGGTCACGTACCTTCATCAGGATAAGTTTGATGACCGTCGCCAGTGTCAGCGCCACCACCGCAACCTTCACGAGATGTTTGTCCCACTCGCCTAATGGCGGAAGATGAAATCGTCGCCGTGGAACCGTACCCGCCACGGCGGTTGGCCGCTCCTCCACCAACGCCTGGGGCGCACACTCTTCCACCGCATAGCCCGACTTACGCCAAAACGCCATCACCGTTGAGCGCAAGTGCAGGCGGCCCTCTTCTCCGTAGAGACTCATCATGTCCACCGTAATCTTCGTCGTCAACGGGTCGAACTGATGCGTCCAAGCCAATAGCTTGCCCAAGACCGGTCGAAAGTCGTCCTGCTCATCGTCTTCGTTGGCAACTCGCGGACGGCCCTCAAATTGGCAGTGAACGGCCGTCTCATGCGCCACCCGGCCGTCAACATAAACTCGCACTACCAGTGCAGAGTTATTCAACACAAACTGCGGGTCCCTTTGCATCGCATCCTCCCTCACTTATGCGAACTGAAGCACAACTGCATAGCTTCTGTATGCAGCGTAAATGCACCTCGTGTGTCAGTAAAGATGTCCCTCGGTTTTCCCCTGTCTCACAAGAACTCTTGCAAACCTATGCCAAAATTTTTTGTTAGTGAAAACATTTGTCGAGGTGCCAGCCGGCGTCGTCGTCATTCGTGACTTGATGCGTGAGGCGAGCTATAGTGACCCGCGTCTCTATCCCGAGGGCGTGCATGAACTGGACCGGTTCGTCCATTCCCTCCATGGATCCGACAATCCCGACGCCCCCGTCTACAGGCTATGGGCCCTCTGCCTCAAGTCGGAAATCCTCGACTACAACGCGAAGTATGACGATGCGCTGAAAACGGTCAAAGAGGATGGCGGGGCCATCGAACACCAAATGCGCGATGCCGCTGCGGTCGATCGTAAGGAAGGCCGCTTGACTCGCCAAAAACTCTGGGTCCTCTGCTTCTACGCCCATTGCTTCTACCGCACTTCCACCACGGCCGGTTACAAACGTGCCATGGACCTCCTGGCCTTAGCCAGGAAAGTCCTAGACAGCCACTTCCCTGAGAGCGGACTGGAACCATGCTTTGGTCTGCGGGCGCGCATCGCCTACAGCCTTGGTCAGGTCAACCGTCAGATGGGCCTCGTCACCGCGGCCCGTAAGGAATTCGTCACCTCCGTCGAGTGCACGCGCAAGCGCCTGGAAGCCAAGCTGAAGAAGTACAGCGGCCCCATGAATGAAAAAACCAGGCTGCGCGAGCAACGCTTCGCCAACTTCGTCACCGCCAAAACATTCTCTTTTGGACTCACCTGGGCCGCCAACAACGAAGGGGCGCTTCAGCGCGCACGTGGTTCTGCGGCTGCCGGGCTCACCATGTTCCTCTCCACCAATGACGAGGTACACAAGGCCTACGCCAAGGTCATGTACGCCCAGATCCTACGGTCACTTTCACCCCCGGCCGACAGTCGGCTCGGTGTCAGCCCAGACTTGCAGGAAGCCCTCCAGCTTCTTGAATCCGTCGTCAAAGATCCAAAGACCGCGCTTCGCATCGTGCCCCAGTTTTTTATGCGCGCCCGCTATGAGTACGCGAGAGCGCTCTTCCTCGCCGGTCAATTAACCGAAGCCGAAGCGGAGACGGCAGAAATCTATGGGGCCGATGCCGCTAAGGATCGTCACCGGGTCACTGCCGGAGCGCTGCTGATCCGCATCCTTTGCTCTCAAGGCCGCACCCAAAACGCTGTTGAAGTCTCCGATGAACTCTACGAATTGATAAACGCCGGTGGCAAAGGCTCAGTCGACGATGTCGGCCGTCCCAACTCGAATTCAACCCTCGATAATCCCAGCAAAATCGAAATCCTCCTGACCCGCGCGGAGACGCTCATGCGGCTCCAAGCTCCCCCTTTCTCTCAGATCGATTCTTGTTTGCAGCAGGCTAGGGAACTGTCAAAGGAAAATCCCGTGTCTCTGGCCGTTTGTGCGTTACAGCGCTCCCGGTTCTACGCCCTGCAAGAACAAACCGAATACGCCAAACGCTCACTCCAGGAGTGGGAGCACTTAGGCAAACTCATCGAAAGTGGCCTGCTCCGCCAGTTGGCCCTCGACATTCGGGCCGAGATCGAAGCCCTCGAATCCGATCTAACCCTCCGCCTGAGCGACCTTGAAGCAAAAGGATACAGGGGCGTCGAAGAACTCGTTCAGCGTTGGGCCATACGCTCTCTTTACGCCAAGTTCGGCGCCGATTACCTAACCGACAAGCATGTCCAGGGATTCCTAGGAATGAGCCGCGAAAACGTCCGCCTTTGGCAGAAAAAACTCAACTACCATCCCAATCCCTCCAGCGGGCCAAAGAATCGCCGAAGCCGCAAATCATAGCGCCGGCGCCTCAACCAGCACCGCCCATTCCGTCTTCCGCAATCCGCCTTCCCGTGCCGCGCGCGCCAGGGGCTGTGAAAAAATCCTAGGCCTCCCGAACATTTCTGCGCACAAATGTTTCGGACTGGTCTTACTCTGGAATCGTGGAACAGGCGACCGAACGACAAGGCAAGATC
>JAFEAR010000240.1 GCA_018266335.1 Bdellovibrionales bacterium | reverse complement strand
CGTAAAAACCAAACAGGCGTTGTGGACAGGCAAGTTGCCTGCGAGCGAAAGCAGTAAGGGCAAGGAGCTGTTCCTAAGTTGGTCGCGAAGCAATGGATCTACACGTTTGCTCAAAAATATTATGGTTTCCAATACACTGCGCGCGCAGTGGGAAGACTTGTCCGATCGTAGTTTTAACGATTCGCTCCTAGATGCCTTCCGTGAAAGTTTAGAGCTCCTGGTGCAGCGTGCGGGGCCGCTGACGTCCTCGTGGGCTTGGGGTTCCTTCCATCAAATTGAATGGCAGCATCCGGTGAATTTTATTCCCGGTCTGGGACCGTGGCTGAACAAGTCGCTCTTCGGACCGCCGCCATCGGTGTCGGGCGCCGTAGATACGCCGGGGCACTTTGATTTTAACTGGGATCCGGCCGAGCCGCTGGAGTTTTCGGCCAAACACGCGGCTGCTATGCGCATGTGCACCACGCTGTCGGCGCAGCCCGGTCCGTCTAAAACGCGTTGGACAGCGGCCACCGGTGTTTCCGGCAACCCGCTGTCCAAATGGGCGTGGACCTTTGCCCACGACTTTTACTTTAGAGATCAGCTAACTAAGTAGACGACTTTGGCGGCGGAGTGTTTTGCATTTGCTTCATGCGTGCCGCGCGCCGCTCGGCCAGTTCTTTTTTGAGCTGAGCGGACATCGGCTTATCGATGGAGTGCAGCACTTCAATCACTCGCTTCACGTTCGGCGCTGAGTCCGTAATCATAAGAATCCCCGTGCCCGGATAAGAACTGACCCGTCCGTAGCGCGGAACTAAGTCGACAAGAAAGCGCTGAAACTCATCGGCGGCCGCGGCGTCCACCATTTTGTATTTCAGCGAGATGATATCGAAGGTGTTCGGTAGGTTGGGCGTTTGGTTAAGAGAAGCGTCGAAGGTAGGGACGGGGGACTGAATCGCATTCTTAATTTCAACGATGTAATAGGAGTTAGGCTGACCGGTGGGCACGCGCGCGAGGTCGTTGGAAATAAGAATATTGGTCAGGAAAAGATCGGCATTTTCCTTCGTTATTGCGGTGTTTTCGGACAGATGCACCTGGTGGCCCTCGGCGAGGTGCTCGTTGATCACGTAGTTTTGTCCGCTTACGCGGCTCACGAGATCGATACAGCTGCGTACGCTGTGGCAGGGACCCGTGGCAACGGGCGCGGCCGGTTTGGAGGCGCAAGCGCCCAACATGGTGAATGTGGTGAGGGTAAGTATTTTCTTCATGCGTTTCAGAGTAAATGCGTTCGTTATCACCCGCCAGATAATGAAAGATAATTAATACCGTTTTAATTTGGCGCCATTCTCTAATGAAATTTATCTCCGACGCATTGTTGGCGTGCCAAAAGTCCCAATGCCGCGCCGTAGGTTGCAGGAACCGCAGAGCAGCTGAATGTTTCCTGGCTTCGAGTCGCCGCCCAGAGCAAAGGGTTGGATGTGGTCAAATTGCAGCCGGTGCGTAGATCCACACCGCACGCACTTGCCCTCTGCCTTGCGCCAAACTGCATGCTTGGTTGCGCGAGAAATGTAGCGAGTGCGCTGACGCAGCGCTTCGCCGACGTCGGTAGTAGATGTGTCGGAGTTAAAGGGTGCGGAGATTTGAATTTGCTTTTTATTGCCAGCCATCGGAATGGGCTCCGAGCTCGGCTTCCCAAATTTTGCCGTGGTCTGCCTAACGCGGTTTTTGCCAAAGCGCTGCTCCAGCAGCCGCTCTTTGCTAAGCCGAGCCATCTCGGTGACCAGTTCGGCCAAAGTCAGCCTAGCACCCCGCTCACCCAAAAGGGCCCGAATTTCGCCAAGGCTAGCTTTAAGTTCTTGGCTCATTAAAAAATTAACTTCTGAATGTTCAGTGCTCACTATGCGCTCGCGCTCCCGAGGCAGTGCGTGAGCGGGGCTAATGGAAAGTAAAATGCGTTGTCCCTCGCGAGCTGACTTGTCCTCGAGTTGCGCTAACACTTCGGTCTTTTGCTCCCGGCTCAAGGCCATTTCGGGCTGTGCTTTGTTCATTTCCCGAAAGAAGCTCCGAGCCTGGCAAATATTGCTAAGGCTTAGCGCGCCCGATTCAATCTTGGGCGCAACCCCCGGCAGTTCGGTCATAAGCCGCATAGCCTGAATGCGCCGGCCCGCAGCAGCTTCCGAGTAGCCAAGCTCGTGCACCGCGTATTCAAAGAGCGAAGGATACCTAAGATCCGCAAACAACTTACGCCGCTCAATTTCTTGCAGATGCCGCAAGATGTCCATCGTAACCGCACGCTCTTTTTGCACGAGCTCCTTGGTTATGGAGAGTAGTTCTGAATCTTCCAGGGCACGAATCGTATTCATGCCGAATTCTATATCACGAGTTTTTCTGCGCACTTTTTTGCAGCGACTCAGATAAAAATTGGAGCGCCACGCAGCGCGCGCCAGCGCCTCACCACGCAGACTTTCACGCGTAGTTAGTTATTTTTGAAAAACCACAGCGCAATTTGCACGCAGCAGGCAGCCTACAGCGTGCAAAATCGCGTCAATGAAAATCTTACGAATTTTGCGTCCGCGCGCATTTTTTTTGGGAGTTCCGATGAATGAGCGCAATCATTTCTCGCGACCCGGTTGCGCCACCAACAACCAAGAACACTCACTCGCAATGAAACAGTGCCACCCATCGCCAAGGACACTAACTCGCGACAAAACAGCGCCCCCATCGCCAAGAGCACTAACTTGCGATGCATGAGGATTGTCTTGGCTTGCTGGCCACGCACTACCGACGTCGATAGTGATTTCGCACATGGGCCTCGCCCCATACATTTCTACACAGCAACACCTGCGCACGGGAAAACCCGTTACCGACGTCGATAGTGCGAAGGGTGGAGATCTAGTGGGTGCGGGCGCTGCGTAGGGTTTTGGTTTCCCACTCTTCGTAGCGGCGGAGGGCGGCGCTTTTGGCGTCGTCCATTTGCGACCAGATGTCGAAGGGAGCGTTCTCTTCGAAGGCGCGGAACAGACGCACGAACTCGCTCTTCACGCCGCAGTAGGCGGGCTTCATGCGCATGCGGTTAAAAACGCGCAGGCTTTTAACGAACGATGAAATCCCCGAACTTCCGACAAACTCCAGACCCGTCAGGTCGATGACGATTTTGGCCTGTTTGTTTGCTTTGTAGATATCTTCAATTGACCGGGCGAAAGGGTCCGCGTTCTCGAAGTCCAGGTAACCGCTGAGTTCAACGATGGTCATGTCCGAAACATTCGAGATTTTGGTCTTCATACGGTCATTGTTACAGAGGGCGGCAAAGAAACGCCGCCAAAAATTCGTCGGGGCGGGTAACTCGCGAAAAGGTAGTGAACAATAGGGACAATGTCGCTCACCGTTAGCCTTGTGGCCATACCGCTGGGGAATCCCAAAGACCTCAGTCCACGCGCTGCAGAAACTTTGGCCACGGTGGACCGTATTTTTTGCGAAGACACCCGTAAGACCAAAGACTTACTCGCGCGCTCCGGTGTGACTTTTCGCGCTCGGCTCACTGCGCTACCCGGTGACAGCGAACACGACTACGATTGGGTGCGCGAACTCGAGCGCGCCGCACCGAACGAAAGCTGGGCCTTGGTGAGCGATGCCGGCACTCCGCTGGTCAATGATCCTGGCGCGGGCCTCCTGGCCTTCTGCCACAAGCAAAATATTCCGGTGGTGGCCGTACCCGGGCCCTGTGCACCCGTCCTCGCCTGGCAGTGGTCCGGTGGCTTTGGTTTGCCCTTTGTCTTTGCGGGCTTCGTGCCGAAGGCCAAGAATGCGGGCGCCAAGGCCCTTACGGAATTCTTCGCCACCGTGCAAACGGCGGGTACCTTTAGCTACTTCGATACGAAACACCAATTCTCGACCACGCTCGATCATCTTATGGAATCGGGTTGGGCGGATCGACCCATGTTTGTGGCGCGCGAAATGACGAAGTCCCACGAAGAGCTCGTACGGGGAACCGTGCGCGAATGCGCCGAGCAGCTGCGCAGGCGCTTGTCCGAGAGCGATGCCCTCGGAGAAATGACCTTCGTGCTGAAGGGCTTCGGCAGCGAAGCTTCGACCGCCGTGGCGGGTGTTTCGCTGGAACAACTCGCCGAGCTACGCAACGTAGGTACCAAGGACGCCGCCAAAATTGCCGCCCAACTCACCGGTAAATCGGTGAAGGATTGTTACGACACCTTTGTGGAGAAGAAGAACTCATGAAGAAGAATTTTAAACCCTTTCTTATTGGCGTTGCCGTGTTGCTTATTTTTACGCTCTTTGTGCGCGACAATTCGAAGCATCGCTTCGGTCAGCAAATGGAAGACACCGGTAACACCACGGGGACCGAAAGCAAAACGCCCGTCATGGGTAAACTCGAATGGACTTGGTACGATCTCAAATTCCGTCTCATTGATAGTCTCAAATTGCGCAAAGAAAACTTTGCGCGGGGCGTGCTCGTGGCGCGCATTGACGACGCCAGTTTGGAGCGCTTCGGTAGCTGGCCGTGGAACCGCAGCGTGTACGAGGCAATTCTTTCTTACCTCTACGACTTGGGCGCTGAAGTGGTGGCGTTCGACGCCGTGTTCTCTGAACCCGAGTTCATGCCGCGCTACGTGAAGGAGTACATGAAGTGGAGCGGCGTGGGTCAACCCGACAGTCTGCAAAAGGAACTTGCACTCGATGACGCTAAAGTCGACACCGTATCCGAAAAGTTGCCACTCATCGGTAACAAGATTTTCGGCACCGCCATTAATAACCATCCTAAAACTGTGCTCGGTTACTTTTGGCAGGCCGGTGCGGCGTGCAAAGATTTGTACGATCCGGCGGACCCAAAATTCAAAGACGAAAAAAAACTTTCGCGCGAAGAAGCTGCTCAACTGGGACTGCTGCACGTTGAAACGCTCGTAGACAACCTTTCGAGTCTGACCAACCAGGGTATCGTGACCGATGGCTCCGCGCCTTTCGAAGGGCGTGGCGAGACCCCGATGATTCTCGGCTCGTGTCCCACCGTGAACCGCAACGAAATTGCGGCCAAGGCCAAATACCAGGGTTTCTTCAGTGCAATTGCCGATTCGGATGGTATCTTTCGGCGTCTTCCCTTGCTGATTGGATTTACTTCGCCGTACGTGCCGGCGGGGAATCGCGATTTTTTGCCGCCGGAATGGTTTAAGTCGACCACATTCTTTCCCTCGCTCGCGATCGAAGCGGTCAGTGCTTTTTGGGATAGTCCGGGACGCAAGGTAGAAACCGCCACGGTTAACGGCCGCACCATTGTGAAGGCCATCGAAATCAAGCGCAAAGAGGGCGAACCCATTCGCATCGTGACCTTGCCCGACGGTACCTTCCCACTGAACTTTTACGGCACCCAGGCCTCGCGCGAGCGGCCCATTGGTGAATTCTCGCTCGCCAACATCGAGGGCGCCGTGCGCGATCCTAAGTTTCAGTCCATGTATCAATTGAATCCGCTCAAGCCGCTCTCGGGGCAAATCATCTTTATCGGTCCTACCGCTCTCGGCGTGTACGACTTACGACCCAACCCCGTGCAGGGCGACGCGGCGGGGGTCATGCTCCACGCCACAACGGCGGCGCGTTTGTTGGAGCAGGCGCGCGATCCGGCCAGCATCGGTTCTATTCGTTTTGCCTCGATGGGCGAGAACATAGCGCTCCTGTGGGGACTCGGTTTGCTGCTTTGCTTCTGGATGCTCAACACCCGCGCGCTCGCTTCGACCGCGGGCACCTTCGGCATGATTGGCACCTTCATGGCCATCGACTTTGTACTCTTCCTTAAGCGCGGTTTTGCGCTCGATGCCATCACCGTGGTGTTGGGGCTGCTGCACACCTTCCTGGCCATCTTCGCCTGGAAATACTTTACGGAAGAAAAAGACCGGGCCTTCGTGAAGGGCGCCTTCGAAAAATACGTTTCGCCGGATCTCGTAGGCCAAATCGTGGCCGATCCCAAAAAACTTAACCTTGGTGGACAGCGTAAGGAACTCAGCGTGCTCTTTAGCGACGTGCGGGGCTTTACGACGATCTCGGAAAAAATGGATGCTGCCGGTCTCGCCAAGTTCATGAACGAGTACCTCTCGCCCATGACGGATTTGGTTCAGGCCAACAAGGGCACCATCGACAAATACATGGGAGATGCCATCATGGCCATCTTTGGCGCTCCCATTGAATACGCCGATCATGCCTCTAAAGCCACGGACGCCGCTCTCGCCATGATGGCAAAGTTGCCCGCAATGAATGCGGAATGGGCCACGCGGGGACTGCCGCCGATTGATATCGGTATTGGCATCAACACGGGCGATATGAGCGTGGGGAACATGGGTTCGTCCAAGATCTTCTCGTACACCGTGATGGGTGACTCGGTGAACTTGGGCTCGCGCCTGGAGGGCATTAACAAGGAGTACGGCACGAATATCATCGTGAGCGAGTTTACCCGCAAGCACCTGGGGCCCGAGTTTGTCTGTCGCGAGCTCGACCGCGTGAAGGTGAAGGGCAAAAAGTTGCCGGTCACCATCTTCGAAGTTATGGGCAAGGGAAGCCTGCCGGAGAAGCAGCAAATTGCCGCTAACTTCGAAAAAGCTCTAGCCCTGTATTACGGGCGTCAATTTGCCGAGGCCAAGGTGCTCTTTGCGGCGCAGGCGGCCATCGACAAGACCTCGGCCATCTACGTCCAACGCTGTGAGCTATGGATGGAGGAAGCACCCGAAGCAGATTGGGACGGGTCGTGGACGATGAAGACCAAATAGTTCAAAATGGATCCACATGGGCATTAAGATCGGCGAAGATTTCATGAAAAAGTTTGGTCGGAGATTTCCGGCCGAATCCCCGCTTGCGCGCGAGGGTGAGCCGGGCTCCACCATGTTCATCATTGCCAGCGGTAAAGTGGTGGTGACCAAAGACACCCCTGCCGGCGAAAAGGTCCTTGCGACCTTGGGCGAGGGCGACTTTTTCGGCGAAATGGCCATCATGGGCATGCAAGATCGCCGGGCTGCCTCCGTAAAAACGGTGCTCGAAACCACGGTGCTCGAGCTGAGCCGCGATGCCTTCGAAGGGCTGATTCGCCGCTCCCCCGAAATCGCCATGTCGGTCATTAAATCCCTCACCGAGCGGGTCCGCGAGACCAACGGCAAAGTGGCCGCCCTGATTCACAAAAACGACAACGTCCGGATTGCGGCTTACCTGAACTTCCTGACTAACGACCGGGGCCGCGAGGCTCCCCGGGGTAACCCTGGACGCTGCTTTATCTTTAAAACCGAGGCCATCGCCTCGACGCTGGCGATTCCCTCGGACGTAGTGGGCAAGTGGATGGCTTTAGCCCGTAAAGCCAAGGTCTTGGGCCAGAATGGTGAGTGGATTTGGGTGCCCTATCCCCAGTATTTGCTGCCATTTGGCGAATTCATCGCCGCTAGGCTATAAGCTCGGAATGAGCATTTTTGGTGGGTCCAAAAAGACCACGCCGGGTATCAAAGAGCCCAAAGATCCGACCAAGAGCCCGTTCGCGGCGCCGGAAGGTTTTTGGATTCGCTGCGCAGAATGCCACGCCATTTTGCAGCACACGGTGGTCGAAACCAACAATCACGTTTGCACGGAATGTGGCTATCACTTCCGTATTGGTGCGCGTCGTCGCCTGGAGCTCGTTTGCGACCCCGGTTCCTTCGTAGAAATGGACCAGGACCTCGGTCCTAAAGACGTGCTCGGCTTCTTCGATTCCAAAGCCTACGCGGAACGCATTGCTTCGGCGTCCAAAAAGACTCGACTCAAGGACGCCTTCATTGGTGGCCAAGCCCTGTTAAAAAATCGCAAGGTGCAGGTGGGCGCCTTTGAATTCTCTTACATGGGCGGCTCTATGGGCATGGTGGTGGGCGAAAAGGTAGCGCGCCTCTTTGATCGTGCGTTGCAAACCAAATCACCGGCCATCATCTTCCACGCCAGCGGCGGAGCCCGCATGCAGGAGGGGATTCTCTCGCTCATGCAAATGGCCAAAACGACCGCAGCGCTGGGTAAATTGCGCCAGGCGGGCTTGCCGTACATTTCGGTGCTCACCGATCCCACTACGGGTGGGGTGGCCGCTTCGTTCGCGATGCTCGGCGATTTGAACATTGCCGAACCCAACTCCCTGGTGGGTTTTGCCGGTCCGCGTGTGATTGAGCAAACGATCAACCAAAAACTTCCCGAAGGCTTTCAGCGCGCCGAGTTCCTTTTGGATCACGGCATGATCGACCAAATTGTTCAGCGTCGCGAAATGCGTTCGTACTTGGACCGAGTCCTGAACTATTTGACGTGAATTCGTTCCTACGCACCGCCCTTATTGCCGTGTGTCCCCTGACCGCATGGGCTGATGGTCAGATCACGTACAGCGCCAAAAATTATCACGCCGGCGTCGAAGCTAAGACCATCGAAATGTTCGAGGACGTGCACATCGAGTACCACGGCCAGCTCATGACGGCCGATAAGGTTATTGTGAACCAGGCCACCAATCACCTGGTGGGTACGGGGCATGTTAAGGTCAGCAAAGACACTCTAGTGATCACGGGCGATCGCGCCGAAATCGATTTGAACACGGGCTTTGGCACTTTTTACAATGCCATCCTTCGCCGCGGTCAAAGCTTGTACGTCGAGGGCAAGGAACTCTCCTCGTACGCCGAAAACCGCTACCGTGCCCGTCAGGGCAAAGTGTCCATGTGTCGCGACTGTCCGCAATCGTGGAGCGTGACGGGTGCTTACATGGATATTGAAACCGAAGGTTTCATTGAAGCCCACCACGCCGTTATTCAAATTCGCGACGTGCCCGTGGTGTATTTGCCCTTCTACATTTTTCCCGTGAAGACCAAGCGTCAGTCGGGCTTTTTGGTGCCTCGCTACTTTATGGATGCGCGCGGTGGGAACAGCTTTGACGTGCCGTATTTCCAGGTGCTGTCCGAAGACGCCGATACGACTTTTAACTACCAGTACTACACGAATGCGGGTCACCGCTTTGTGAACGAAGTTCGTTACGCGTACTCGTCCCGCAGTTACGTGCAGTCCACGCAATCGCTGCAGTACGTGTCCGCTCCACCGGACAGTCCCTTTCAGCAGGACCGGCGCGCTTATGGACTCGTTGTGGATCAGCGGTTGCAGTTAACGGATCACACCGTGCAACGTTTTCGGGCGGAGGTGCAGAGCACGCCCATTTATTCGGTGTTTTTTCCGTACGATTATCCGAGCTATCGTTTGCCGGCGCTCGAGGTAGAACCTTCGCTCTCGTGGCAGTCGGGGACTTTCTTTGCGTACGGACTCATGCGCAATTACGGCGATAACTTGCCGCGTTCTAATTCCATCGTAAAACCCGGCGCTGACCAGATTGATCCCACTACAGGGTTGCTCAAGGCCAACTCGGGCGTCACTCCCTTTCAGGGCATGGTGCACAACTGGCCTGAGCTGGGAGCATCGGCCACGAACTTTGGTTTGCTGGGCCCAATTCGGATGAGTTCCGATTTACGGCTCATGGGCTTTCATCGCGGAGGCGCTTCGCGTGATTTGAATACCACGTGGGGAACTCTGCCCAATGGTGCCCCGGACACGACAAATTGGATTCGCGAAGGTGACCGCACCACACTGAATCTACGTTTCACGGCGCCCCAGCGTTTTTTCTCCATTCTCAACTGGAAGCCCTCCGTGGAAATTCGTGGTGACGCGTATACCTTTCAGGTGCCGGGGGCTCCGGCATCAGCTATGCGCGCGCGTTACTTAGTAGATCAAACTCTCGGGGCGACTATGTCGCGCGTTTGGTCGGCGGACTTGGGCGATTTGAAGGCCGTTAAGCACGAGGTCACTCCCTATGTGCGGTGGAGTTATTCGGATCGGGATTGGACCACGCAGCATCCGTTTTTTGATCAAGGTCTAGCAACCACCAATCACCCTGGTGCTCCGCAGTTCGATATTTTCGATCCTAACGGCGAAGCTCCGCAGGGCTCCTTTGGTACTGCCACCGAGGAACAAAGAATTCGGCAGAATCAGCTCTTCACTTTTGCTCTGGCCACCCGCGTGCTGGGGCGTTTTGGCACCGAAACTCGGCGCATCGATACGCTCTTGGCTGCCGATATGTCGCAAGATTTAGATCTCTACCACCGCGATGAACAGGGCCGCCCCTCGCTCGGATTGTTCCGGGCCAACGTGTCCGGCGGGTACGCGGGAATCGGCTTATCCTCGAGCATGGCGCACGATTGGAAGCTGGCTAAGACGGACTACAACCACGTTGTTTCCTATACCTGGAGCGTGTACTCCGTGAACGCCTCGCAAACCATTCAGGCGATTCAGAAGGACTCCAAGTATTATGGATTAGGGGCAGAAGTCCGGGCGCTGGGGCCCTTGGCGCTATCGGGCTCGTATAAAAAGGACGTCACGGCTGGTTTGACCGAGCAGTCGTACCGCATTTCCTACGCGGGAGGCGAAGCCCAGTGCTTTTACTTTAATCTCGCCGTTTCCAAGGGTTACGGCAGTCAAAAATTCGATTTTCTGCCCGAGGTGGGCTTCATTATTTCCGAAGCGGGCGAGCATAAATCGGTGGGCTCCTTCATGAGTCGGGGCGAACTCCCCCGCTAAGGAAGCGGCTTGACGCCCGAGAGCGCCTTGCCTATATCTCAGCCCGTTCCGCAGCATGCTCGCTTAGCTCAGTTGGTTAGAGTACTTCGTTGACATCGAAGGGGTCACTGGTTCGAGTCCAGTAGCGAGTACCATTAAAAACGCAAGAAAACACAAGAACAATAATAACTTGAACTAGAAAAACGCATTGGGAGCGGAACCTTCTTAGTGTGTGTTCTTGTACCTCTTTTTGCGCTGTTGAGTCTTATTTTGGCAAGAATCAGCCATCCGTAGTTGTGATCTTATTTTCTATTTTGTGCTAATGGCTGTCTCTTACTGAAACTCAGGAGTGTCTAGAAAATGCACTATGGTTCCGAGATTAAGAAGCTTATCGAAAAATTCCAAAAAGACATGAACGGAGACTTGTCGCTCCTCCCTGACGATGAACTCACGTTGTTGGCAAAACATTATATTGCGGTTGGTCTGTTAGATATGCCGATTAAGGAGCGAGCGTGGGTATTCTATACCGAACTAAGTTCGCGTATGGCGGCCAGGACCGCCAATTCCAGCAGGGAACTGAGTAAAACGAGCGTGTGTCTAGCCGGAGTAGCGATATGTGTCGGAGTTGTTCAAGTCATCTTGGTTGGAGTCCAGATTTATATTGCGAAGCACCCTTAGTAGTTATGTTTTAATGTTCGAGGCATAACGATTGTATCGTTACTTGATGATGCCTTTGACTAAAAGGCAGACTTCAGTGATAGCCAGTAAAACAGTTGCTCCGGTTAGCCAAACTGTCGCGTTGGTAGTCCTCTTGGCAAACTCAAGAGTTGCGCTACTTGTTTGGTGATCGTGAATTGCTCGCTCAATCTCTCTTTCAGTATTTAGCAGAGCGGCATCAATTCCGACGATGACGGCTGCGGAGAGGCCTTCTGCGGACTCTCTTCGTGTCTTATGACCGTTATATTCGGCGATGAGGCACTTGATGTGCGGAGTGCTGTCGGAATCAAATTTTTCCCAGTGTTTTCTTAAGTGTTTCATTTTATTTTCCTTTTATAAGTTGAGAACTTAATTGTCCTCTACCTAATTTGTTCCTCCTCCCTGTCTTCTTAGTCGCTTTTGGAAAAATAAATTTGGTCTGAGTAACTTACGGGCACTGAGCCTCGTCTACCGCGCCTGCTTTCGAGTCAAAGGCGTTGGCAGAGCTCTTAAGCATGGAACTTGATGAAGCCAGGGCCATTTCGGCGGCATTCGATTTTGCCCATAGCGTTCTATCCGGGCCGGTCAATGGTCGACCTTTCGCCGAGCATGCCCAAAAACATCGACAATGGCCAAACGCGACGCGAGGACATCAACCTCACTTTTCGAGATCAGCTCTCCACCGTCTCGCCCAACTTGCCCATTGGTTTGGGAGTGCTGGGCACCGTGCGCGGTTGCAACGAAGACAACGTAAACATTCTGGCCGAACCGAGCACGGATTCGCAGCAGCGCAAGCGTTTGCCGGCTCTCCTTGCCGCGCAAAAAACCTTCGGTGGTTCTCCCATTGGTTTGGCCCTACAAAAAAGTGTGCAGGTCCTCACGGGCAAGCGCGTGCCGCTCGTCCTGGACAACGCCGATTACGAACATCATCCCGAACGCATGCCGCGCGCCGCGAACGATTCCTGGCAGCCGAGTGCCTCCGCTCCCACGGTGGTGTTGTTGAGCGATTTAGCGGACACCTGCCAAGCCAATATCTGTAAATTTGTGCAGTCCCTAGTCGATGGGCACATCGATGTGCGCATCAAAGTTGTGGCCGCCGACATGGCCACCAAATACCGTGAAAAGGCCATGCTCGGCTGCGCCGCCCAGTTCGGCGCCGTCTTTGCTTACGAAGAGGTTAATGGCAAGGTTTCGATGCGGGACACGCTGGCCAAAGTTTTGAATGGCGAAGAACTCAGCGGCAAAGCCCTGAGGCTTCCGCCCGTTACCGAAATTCAAGGCAACGTGAAGTCAGAAGTTTCGGGCCTGATTCTTCCGGCCGCCAAGCCCGCACCCGCAGCTCCCGTAGAAGAGCTGGGGGGCGATCGCGCCGTGGCGCTACCGTTGCTTCCCGAAGGAGCCGCGGCTCACCACTGAGCGATTACTTCGCGGCTAGTTTGCGGTCGATGATTTGCTTGAAGGTCTCGGCCGG
The DNA here is from genome assembly GCA_018266335.1 of Bdellovibrionales bacterium. Next base: position 32,469 of record JAFEAR010000240.1, on the reverse strand, counting down.
ATAAGCGCCGCGGATGGACACACCGTTCACGATGAATCCGGGCGTGCCGGTGATGCCGAATTTTTCGGCTTCGGCCATGTCGGCCGCGATGGCGCTGCGGACGGCTTCGGATTCCATGTCCTTTTTCATGCGGGCAAGGTCGGCACCCGTTTTTTTAGCGACGGCATCCAAAAACTTTTCGCCCTGTTCGTTGAGTTGTTGCTGGTTCGGGAAAACGGCGTGATAAAAGGCGAAGGCCTTGTCCGGACTTTGCTGCATGAGCGCAGCAAAACGCTTAGCGGCGGGCATCGCCATGGGATGCATGGGCAGGGGCAAGTTTTTTACGAGCACGCGCACTTTGTCGCCGTACATTTTGCGCACTTGCTCCAGCGTGCCGTAGCCACGGCCGCAGTAGGGGCATTGAAAGTCCGTGTACTCCACAATGGTGATGGGAGCTGATGAGTTGCCCATGACCGGGCGCTTGGGATCGATTTGGGGCTGCAGCGGATTTTTAAATTCGGCTTCGAACTTTTCGGCTTCGGCTTTGGCCGCCTTCGCTTGCATGCGTTGCTGCGCACCCTGAGCAGCTTTCTGCACGGCCTCCATGAACGTGTCCGGATTCTTCTCGATGGCGTTCGTTAAAATCTCGGGGTGCTTTTCGAGCAGGGCAGTCATCTGCGCCGGCGAAGGGCCGCAAGCCGCCAGAAGGCCAAGACTAACGAGGGTTACGGAACGCACGCCAAAAATGTTTTTCATCCGTAAACGATAACAGATAAAAAACCTCAAAAGTGATGAAAAATTTTTAATGACGGGGCGCTGCGCTTAAACGCCCACGTGGCGGCCGACTTCTTGGAAGAGTCGGTGGAGGTCGACGGGCTTGCGAATGAAGCCATCGGCGCCCAATTCATTGACGCGCTCGGAGAGATCGTTCCAGCCCGAAACGATGATCGTCTTAATGCGGGAATACTTAGCGTGATTGCGCAGGCGCTCCATGAATTCTGTTCCGGTCATGCCGGGCATGGAGAGATCGAGCAAAATAAGATCGGGGCAAAGATCTTTTTCCAAAAGATCGAAGGCCTCGGTGCCATTGGCTGCTTGCAGCACTTCATAATTTTTGAGTTCGAGTGCTTTGCGCATTAACGAACGCAGGTCGAGATTGTCTTCGACCACTAAAATTTTGCCTGCCTTCGCCTGAATTTGAGCCAACATGACTTTACTCTAGTCAATCGCGCGTGGTCCTGTCCATCGATCAGGCCCGAGTGCGTCAAATTGGAGGTCTGTCGCTTTTCTTCACAAAGGCCGATATTCTCTATGAAAATGATTTCCTCGGAAGAACTTGCGAAGGGTTATTCGTCAACGTTTCGAGCGGTTGAGGTGTTTTCAATTGCTGCGTTCGTTGCTCTTATGTGGCATCTGATTTTGCAAATATCCGCTGCGCTAGCTGATCGCTCGATATGGGCTGTGTTCGCATTTGTGACGGGCTGGCTGTTGGCCGACTTTATTTCGGGCCTGGTGCATTGGGGCGCTGACACTTGGGGGTCCGCTAAATTTCCGGTGCTCGGTCCTACGCTCATTCGCAGCTTTCGTGAACACCACGTCGATCCCATGTCCATCACCCGCCATGATTTTATTGAAACCAACGGTGCGAGCTGCCTGGTGTGTTTGCCGGTGCTTGTGGCTGCGCTGAATTTGGATTTGTCGAAGTCTGGTGCGTTCTTCGCAGGCGTAGTGATGGCTTCGCTTAGCTTTTGGACGCTCATGACAAATCAGGCGCACCAATGGGCCCATCAGGGGGAGCTGGCCAAACCCTGGGTTAAAGGTCTGCAGCGCTTGTGGATTGTGTTGCCGGCTCCGCGACACGCCGAGCACCATCGCGCTCCCTTTGTGGAATCTTATTGCATCACGACGGGGTGGATGAATCCGTTACTGAATCGGGTAGGGCTCTTTCGTAAGCTCGAGTGGATTGTTACGCGCGTTACGGGCGAAATCCCGCGGCGCGAGGATCTGGCCATTACGTTCGCGGCACGCAAACCCGCAAACGGCGGGGCTCCAAACGCAATCGAAAGCGCGCGGCATCCGCAATAAATTCGCCATCGATTTCGGTGGCGAGTCCCGCGGGGCTGAGGAGCTCAATTTGCTGCGCTCTTCGCCGTAGAATTTGCGTATCGGCCTTTACCCCGGAGCTGAAGAGTTGGGGAAACTTTTTTAGAACATCGTACCAGGCCAAGTTACCTAGCCAGAGCACGTCAAAGGCGCCGTCGTCTAAATGCCCTTGCTCGCCAAAACGCAGCCCGCTTCCCGCAAAGAGTCCTTTGCACACGAAGAGGGCCAACAAGCTGTGTTCAATAGTTTCGCCGTCGATGCGCAATCGTGCGGTTTCGGCCTGCAGCTTGTTCAGGCTTAGCGCGGTTGGCAGTAGGTAGGAGAGGGCACGGGGGACTCGCGAGCTGAGATTTTCTTTAGCCTGCACCACGCGCGCGCTCCAGCCGAAGGTAGCTGCGTTCACGAAATAGCGCGCATGCTCCAGATTGGCGCCCCATTCCAGCACGCCTACGTCGTGTTCGCGGATCTCGTGCTCGCGCACGACATCCTTCCAGTCCACTTTGGTGCGAGTCGGTCGCTGGGCCAGGATATTGCGCCAGTAGTCGGAACCCGTGCCGGCTTTGGCGACGGCTAAACTCGGCACGTTGCCGCGTTGTTGCAGCAGGGCATTGGCCACGGCATTCACGGTGCCATCGCCGCCCACCGCAACGATTTGCTCCACGCCTTGGGCACAAGCCTCTTCTACGGCGCGCAGAAAATCTGCGGCGTTGCGTGCGTTGCGGGAATCGAAGTTTCCGTCGTGCCGCAAAAAGTAGCGCCGAGTTTCCTTGAGGAAGGAACTCGAAACACCTCCGGCGCCGGGATTAACGAGGAAGCGTCGGCGAAACATGGAGGCTCGGGAGTTCCTGAAAGTGAAGTGTTTCTAGCCGCTGTATAGTCTCGGCAATTTTTTTGGTGGTGGTGCCTACGGCCGAGAGCGGCTGGAGCTCTTCGCCGGTAAAGTGAAGCAACTCGTAGCGAATGCGAAATTTGGCGTTGCGGCTGGGAAATTTGGACTTACCCATTTGATCGTCCGCGCGGGAGTATACGCAGAGCACGCGGCAGGACGGCAGGGTGCGCATAATTTTACCGATGCCGTAGGCCAGACGGCCGTCATCGTAACGGCCCGTTGTGCTGCGTCGGCCCTCGGGGAAGATGGTCAGTGGTTCCCCGTGGGCAACAATCCAGCGGGCTTCGTTGAGCACCTGTTCTTTTTGGGCGGCGCTGCCGGTGCGTTTAATAAATATGCATTTCGAGAGCATGCCCACGAGCAGGAAGAAGGGGTTGGCGCGGTAGTTGGCGGCGGGCAGGTTCCACGAAAGAATGCGGAACTTGGTAAAGTAATCCCAGGTTCGGGCGAAGGCGTAAATGAGCACGACGGAGTCGATGTAGGTCAGGTGATTCGCGCAGATAATCAGGGGCGTGCGATCGCGCGTGAGTTCCAGATAAAACTTGCGGTGATGCTCCCGATCCACCACTCGGATGCCCAAAATATAGTGAAAAATCTGCAGCAAGACCCCACCGAAGGGCAGGAAGAGGAGCCAATTCACCATCCACTGGAGGCAAATGCGGGTGCGAGAAAGGAGCGAAGGGCGCTGGGACATGGGCGCACCTTCTCCGAAACTCGGCGGGCCTTCAAGTGGACTTTTAGGGGGGAGCGTTTAGAGTGTGATCATGTTCGGTCGGTACTTTCGGGGGTGGACTCCCCAAAAAAAGATTTTCTTTTCGGGAGCTCTCCTGGTCTTGGTGGGGATGGTGACGGGCCTGTGGTCGGCGGCGGCTTTGACGGGACAGGTAACACTGGTGATTCCCCGTTTGGCCTTGGCGGCCCATTTGAACGGGCTGATGGGTGGGCTGCTCCTCATTGCGGTGGGGGTTAGTTTTGCTCACTTGGGCTACGATTCTCGGCAGCTTTACCGGCTGACTTGGCTGGTGAGTTTGCCCTGCTGGGCCAACTGGCTGGTGACTCTGGTGGCTTCGATTTTGGGTGTGAATGGCCTAAGTTACACGGACAATCGGAGCAACAATGGGGTGGCCTTTGCCCTGCAGGTTTTGGTCGTGCTGCCCATGTTTTTTGCCTGCGCGTACTGGCTTCGGGGCTTCCTTCTCCAAATTGATCCAAAATCCCGTGCAAATTTGTGAATTACATAAGATAAATCGAGAAAAGCCTTTACAAAAATTTCCCCAGGACTTTAAACCAGGGAGCTGATTTTTATGAACCAAAACTTAACTGCTACCGACCAACTTTCTAAAATTCGCGCTGTTTTTCTAACCGGAGCCACCGGTGTTCTGGGCACCCAGCTGCTTAAACAACTTCTGCTTGAATACAGCATGCCCATTTTTTGCCTAGTTCGCGCCGAGAACGAAGAGCAGGGGCTGGGCCGCTTGCGTTCGCTCCTCAAGGCTTACGATCCGAACGGCGAATGCGAGGAGCAGTTTGCCTCTCGCTTGGTTCCGGTGCTGGGCGACGTTTCGCAAGAAAACCTGGGCTTGTCCTTGCCCCGTTATCTGGAATTGGCGCAGAAGGTGGATCTTACGATTCACGCGGCGGCGGATACGAATCTCTTCTCCAATTTTCGCCGCATCGAAAAAGTAAACGTCGGTGGCACGCGCCACATGATCGATTTTGCTCTCCAAACGCCCACTAAGGATCTTTGCTACGTCTCTACTTACACGGTCATGGGCGACAAGACCTTCGATGCCAATACGGTCTTCCGCGAAACTGACCTCGACATTGGCCAAGAGTTTGCCCACATGAGCTACCAGAAGAGCAAATTCATTGCCGAAAATCTCGTGCGCGAGGCGGGCGATACTCGCGGACTGGTGTGGAACATTGTGCGGCCGGGACAAATCTATGGTGAGAGCACCACGGGTCATTATCCGCAGGGACAAACCAACGTGAGCGGACTGTTCTACGACATTTTCAAAACTGTTGTAGAAACCGGCATTGCCTTCCGTTCGCAGAGTCACTTCGACATCACGCCGGTGGACTACGTGAGCCGCGGTATTTTGTACCTCTCGCTCAATCGTTCGCAGCGCTTTGAGACCTTCCACCTGACGAACCCGGACATTAAGAGTTACGTGGCCATCGTCGAAATCTTGGCCTCGCTTGGTTACAACATTAACTTCGTTTCGCAGGAAGAATACAAGGCGATGCTGAAGGACCGTCAGCTCAAAGTCGACGGTGTGGAGTATGCGAGCATCACGACCAAGGCTTTCCGTTGGTGGTTTAAGCACGGTCAATTCAATTTCGAGCAGGGTGCCGTCACGGATTGTGCCCGCACGGTGTCTATCCTTCGGGAAGGCGGCGTGAATTGCCCGCAAATCGACCAAAAACTAATGGGCACTTACGTGGCCCGCGCGGTGAGCTTGGGCTACATGCCTGCACCCGAACAAGGGAGTCTTTAAGTTATGATGAAATGGTGGGGCTGGGGACATGCGGATTTTGAATTCCCGATGAAGTCGAAGCCACTTATGTGGCCCTTCCTTCAGCGCATGGTGGGTATTAGCCATGATTTCGAAACCAAGCCGGTCGATTTCTCCCAGGTAAAAATGGCGGCGCCCCAATTGGAGCCGCGCTTTATGGATGCTCTGGCAAAGGTGCTCAAGCCTGCACAGTACACCTCTGACCAAATGGAGCGCCTGCTGCACTCCTATGGCAAAAGCTACACCGACCTCGTGCGCGTACGCCGGGGGCAGGTTGATCGCGCGCCTGACCTCGTGGTGCTTCCCGAAGGTCATGCCGACGTCGAACAGGTTGTGCGCCTCTGTCACCAATTCGATGTCTGTTTGATTCCCTTCGGTGGCGGCACGAACATCGTGGGCTGCATAGACCCAATGGATAAGAGTCGGCGCATGATTGTGTCGCTCGATATGCGCAACATGAATCGTTTGCTGAGTTTGGATCCCGTGTCCATGACGGCCACCATTGAGGCGGGCGCGCTGGGGCCCAAACTTGAAGAAGACTTAGCGGCTCGCGGATTTAACTTGGGTCACTATCCGGACTCCTTTCAGCACTCCACCCTCGGTGGTTGGTTGGCAACTCGCTCGGCCGGCATGCAGTCCGATGCCTACGGCAAAATCGAGGACATGCTGGTGTGCGTGAAACTCGTTACACCCAATGGCACGCTCGTTACGCGTGAGGTGCCTTCTTCGTCGGCCGGGCCCGATTTAAACCGCCTCGTGATGGGTTCCGAAGGCACCCTCGGTGTGATCACCGAAGCCACGATGCGTGTGCACAAGTCTCCCGCCGTGAAGGACTACCGGGGCTTTCTCTTTAAAACGTTTCAGGATGGCGTCGATGCCACGCGCGAGTGTGCGCAGAGCGGTATTCCGCCTAGCATGATTCGCTTGCAGGACACGGGCGAAACGGAGCTGGCGTTCTGTTTGAAGTCGCCCAAAACTGGCTTCACGGGTTTCGTGCAAAAAATGGTCAAAAAGGTAATCGTTGCTAAAGGTTTTACCAAACCTTGCATTCTGGTGGTGGGCTTTGAGGGCGACGAAGTGGCTATCAAGTCTTCGCGCGACAATGCCTTTGCGATCTTTAAAAAATATGGTGCTTTCCCGCTCGGCAAGAGCGTGGGCAAAACTTGGTACGCCGATAAGTTCAACGTGCCGTACCTGCGCGACTACATCATGGACTACGGTTGCATGTGCGACGTTTCGGAGACCTCGGCGGTGTGGGCCAAAGTGGTGCCGCTGTACGAAGAAGTTATTAAGAGCGTCAAAGCGCAGTTCGCTAAGGAGAGCTCCAAGGCGTTGGGCTATGTGGGTTGCCACATCTCGCACACCTACGAAACGGGCGCGTGCTTGTACTTCACCTATGGCGCTATGCAAACGCGCGGTAAAGAAATTGAGCAGTACCAGAACTACAAAACCCTGATTACGGATGCCATCATGCGCTCGGGCGGTACGCTCTCGCACCACCATGCCGTGGGTTACGAGCACATGCCGTGGATGAAGGAAGAAGTTTCGGAAACCGGCCTGAAGGCCCTGCGGAGCTTGAAGCAGTGTCTCGATCCGAAGACGATCATGAATCCCGGTAAGCTTATTCCCGAAGAAGATCACGTTGTGGCGTCGCGCTCCAGCGCCACGCCAGAGCGGATCATAGACTCGCCGTTCGTGGGATAACTTCAACTAAAATTGGGCGGAGAGGTTGGCGCCTAGGCTGTCGTTAGTGAGCAAGAGTCCGGCGGCCCAAGCCCACGCGGGGCCGTACATGAGCGAGAGGCGCAGATCGACAACGTGGTCGCCGCCTTGTTGAGGACGCCAGGATGCGTCCAGGTCAGAAAAGATGGTTGAGGTCCATTGGAATCGCCGGGCAGCATCTAAGCGAAATTTTCCTTGGTGATTCACCAGCAAGGTGGAGTCGATCAGGAAGGGTAGCGTGTACCCAACGCCCGCGGTGGCGCGGAGCTGATCTCGGTAACTCGTGCCACCTGCTACCAGATTGAGCCAATTGCCCATCCAGCGGCGGTAGAACACGTCGCCTTCGGTTTCCCATTGGCCGTGCACCGAAAAGCTTCTGCCACTCGGATTGGATGTTTCCACGCGGGCTTCTACTTGGTTCCAAGTTTGGGAAGCCCGGAAGTACGCTTGTGCGCGGTTCGTGGCGGCGTCTATTCGGCCGTAGGTGAACCAGGCGTCGCCCATGTGCGGATCGTGGTGCTCCATGGCGGCGATGGTGGGCGATGGCGTCCAGGTGGAGTAGCGCACCATGCGGGCCATGCCCGTTTGCATGTGAAAAAGATTATGGCAGTGAAGCATCCATTGGCCCGGTTCATTGGCGTAGAACTCAATCGTGCGCGTGCTCATGGGCGGTACATCGACGGTGTGTTTGAGGGGCGAATAAGCTCCGTAGTCGTTCAGCACCCGGAAGAAGTGCCCGTGCAGGTGCATCGGATGATGCATCATGGTGTCATTCACGTAGGTGATACGTACGATGTCTTTTTCGCGAACGAGAATTTGGTGATCCTCGAACATGGCCTTGCCATTGACGTACCAAATGTAGCGGCGCATATCGCCGCCCAGCACGAGCTTCACATCGTGCACACGCGCATCCTTCGGTAAAGTGGTGGGGGCCAGCGCCTTCAGTTGGTCTACGGTGAGGGAGTCAATTACTTCGGGAGTTTCGTCGGCCGCGTCCGATTCGTGATCCTCGCTCGACATATCCATGCCCGCCATGTCGTGGCTCATTCCGGCGTAAAGGTTGGGGGCCGGCAGCGTGGGGGCGGTTACCTTTTCGCCATTCGGTGCACCAATCCAGCCCGAGGTCGTGCCCGTTATGTCCTGGGCTGTGGCGCGCAGTTCGTGGTTCTTACGGTCGGGCACGGTGAAGAGCACGTCGTAAGTTTCGGCCATGCCCATGAGCAGCTCTTTGGCTTGGACGGGCGAAATGTCTACGCCGTCGGCGGCAATCACGGTCATGGGCGTTTGCCCCAGCGCCACGCGAAAGTAAGTCGAGGAGCCTGCGTTGATAATGCGCAAGCGAATGCGTTCCCCGGGGCGAGCATCGGCTAGTTGGGTGCTCCGTTTGCCATTCGTGAGGAAGGCATCGTATCCGATGTCCGATAGGTCCATGCCGCCCATGCGCTGCCATTCGCCTTTGAGGTGCGTGCCTAGCGCCTCGGCGTGCAGGGCGCCCAGATACGAGCGCACGGAATGCTTTTTGTAGAGGTAGTAGTCCCCATCCTTGCGAAGGTTGCGCAAAATTTGGTCGGCGTTTTCATCGGACCAATCGCTCAAAATAGCCACGACGTCGCGATCGTAAGCGATGCGCTTTTTCTGGGGGTGAATAACGAGGGCTCCGTAGACGCCCTTTTGCTCCTGGAAGCCCGTGTGTGAGTGGTACCAGTAGGTGCCGTGCTGACGAATTTTAAAGTGAAAGGTGTGCGAGGCGCCAGCGTGAACGGGCGGTGTGTTGGTGTAAGCCACGCCGTCTTCTTCGGGAGGCAGGAGAATGCCGTGCCAGTGGATTGTTACGTCTTTGCCGGTAGGAATATTGTTGGTGACGGTGATGACGGCATCGTCGCCCTCGGTAAACTCCAAGGTGGGGGCAGGGATGCTGCCGTTCACGGCCAGCGCAAAGTCCACGGTCTTGGCGCCGCTCAGATTTACGGGCGCCTGCGTGACGTTGAGGGTGTACGAAACGACCTTAGCAAAAGCGGGCAAGGGAAGGGCGCAAAGGCCCAGCAGAAGAATGAAGCGTTTCATCTCCCCACATTCCCACGGATGTCCGTGGGAATCGAGTGGGGTTTGTTTACTCGCATTTAGTGACGGGGGCGGCAGCTAGCCCCAGAAAGCTATCGGCTTCTAGGTCGAGGTGCAGTTTGCCGGCCTTGCAGTTGGCCTTCAGAATGTCCGCGGCTTCGTTGAGCCGCGTCCAGACGCCTTTGCTTTCGGTCACGCTCATCAGGAGTTGGTGCTCCAGGTAACTCATAACGAGGTTATCGTTAGCCGCCGCCATCTTTTGAAGGTTCTCGTACACACTCGGATTGATGTGGTGGAGATTCTTGAGCATGCCTTCGTTGCGCACGTCGTTGTCGCCCTCGCGCAGGCCGCAGTCGTTGTCCTTGAGAATCATTCGTTGCACTTCGGTTACGGGAATGCCCTGGGCTTTGAGCTTGGCGAGCATGGTGGTTTTGGCGGGATCACCCTTAATGGGTTCGGCCGCTTTGCTGGCCTTCATTGATTTGAGCTCGCGCGTGCCGTCGGCGTTCTTTTCGATCCAGTAAATGTACTTCTTCGCGGCAATGTTACCGAAGCGATCCTGCTGCGCCATGATGTGGTCCATGACGGCCATTTCGGCGCTATCGCGTACGGCTACAAAGGCGCCCACGTTTGCGAGGGCCGGCGCGATGACCTTGTTGATGGGGTTGGGGTTAATGGCCTGGGCCCAAGTGGGGCTCGCCAGGAAGGGCGCGGCCCGGCGAGGGGCGCCGCGGCGATTGAGGAAGGGATGCCGCGTTTCACCGCGCGGATTGTCCACCAGGGCGCCGTACACGAAGCTGTCTTTAACAACCTTAGGGTTGCGGGCGGCGACCTGTTTGGTAAGGCCAGCCCAGGTTTGGCCGATCAGTTCTTCGGCATATTTGTGGGCAATCTCTTCGATGTCTTCGTGCGTGCGAATTTCCATGGTGCGATACACGGAGACCGGAACTTCCAGGTGCACGCCTAAAGCTGCTGCGAGTTTGTTGTACCCTAGAATCGACGAGGTATGTGAGCAGCTGGTGGTTTGCTTGAACTTGGCTTCTTTCTCGCCTGCACGCGCGGTTTCCTTTTTGCATTCCGTTTTGACGAAGGTGTCGCGGTTTTCGTTGGCGGGTAGGGAATAGATTTCTACACCCGGATTCGTGCTGAAGAGTTTGGGGCAGAGGGCCATGTGCGGATCTTCGAATTTTATTTGGCAGAGTTTATCTTCATCTTTAATTTGGTCTTCATCTGCTTGGTATCCCGGCCACGGTTGAATGGCGACGCAGTCCTCTCTACCGATGACAACTTGGGCTCGGCCAAAATCGGAAGGCACCGAGGCAGGATTGCGAATTTCGGGCACCACGGCCGATGCCGTAAGGGAGAGCAGCGCTAGGGGCAAAGCAACGTTCTTCATGAGGGGCATTTCGGTACATTGCTTCGCCGCCTTAAGCTAATCGCGGCGAATTCGTTCACACGTAGTTTGTGCCGATTCAGGAAGGACTAGGCGGCGAGTTTGTCCTCGCTGTTAGCGTCAGCCTGAAGTTCAGGATCCTCCGTGCTCACCAACTTGAGTTGGGAGGGTTGCGAGTCCTTATTTTTGGTCGTCAGACGCTGGAGTTCCTCTACCACCTCGTTAAGTTGCCGAGACTGACCGGCTAGCGCCTTGGCCGTGTCTGAAGTCTCCTCGGCCGTTTGCGCGTTTTCCAATGTGGATTTGTTAAGAAGGTTCAGGGCCTTGTTGATCTCGCTCATGCCCGTGGCCTGCTCTTGTGCTGCCGAAGTGATTTCGGACACCATGCTGTTCACGTGGTCCACGTGTTTCACAATTTCGGTAAGAGAGTGGCCGCATTGGTTGGCCACGGTGGTTCCGGTGTCGGTCTTGGTCTTACTGTCGGCCACCAAGGTGGTGACCTTCTCTTTAGTTTGATTCACGATTTGTTCTACCTTGCGAATGCTTTCGTCCAGCATGCCCGAGATATCTTTGGCCGCATTGCCGCTCATGGTGGCTAGGTTGCCCACTTCCTCGGCTACAACCGCGAAACCCTTGCCGTGTTCTCCTGCGCGGGCGGCCTCTACGGAAGCGTTGAAGGAAAGCAGCTTAGTTTGAAACACGATATCGTTGATGACTTGGGTTTTTTGGCCAATTTCGCCAATCACTCGAACGATGTCGCCAATCTGCCGATTGCTGTCCTCTACCTGACTCATCACGAGACGGTTACTTTGGGCAATCGATTCCATGGCAGATAGCATGTCCGAAATTGCCTTTTGACCTGTTTGGGCCGAGTGGGCACTTTCTTTAGCTGCTTGTTCCAGTACACGCGAGCTTTCGGACGTTTTTTTAATCATGGCCGAAATTTGCTCGACCGAGGAGGCCGTTTCTTGCAAGGCGGAGGATTGTGAAGTCGTGGAGCTTTGCAGTTGATTCGAAGTTGAATGAAGTTGCGCGGCCGTGTTGTCTACGGATTGGGCATCGTTCTGTAAACGGGCCACGATTCCGGCCAGAACCTTACTCACGTCGCGTCCAATAACTACGGAAACAATTGTGGCTAGACAAACGCTTACGAGCAAGGTGATCCACATAACATAGCGTGCTCGGTTGGCGTTCTCGTCGCTGATCTTCTGGCTCTTCTCGACATCTTCCGTAATGCGGTCGCCCAGTTTTCCGAGGTCTTTTTCTAGCTTTTCGAATATTTCCTGCACGGGCACCATTCCTGCCGAGGCTTCATGGGCGTGGCCGAGTTCGGCACTTTTAACCACGGCACCTACATCCTTAACGTATTGATCGAGAAGAGGACGAGCGTCGCTGATCATTTTTTTTGTTTCGGGGGCGATGGGAAGTTTGTTCAATGTGTCGAGATATTTGGTCACCGACTCCGACATTTCTTTGTATTCGTCCCGAACCTCTTTAAGGGCGGCCTCGTCTTTGGCGGGGGCGACCAGTACGGCACGGAAGGCGACGGCACGGAGACCATCGTGCATCATGTCCAGCAGCGCCATGTTCTTGGTTGCGGGCAAATCAACGTCGGATAATTCGTCGATATTTCGCTCCAACATGGAGGCGTTTTGCATGCCGATGGCCATAGCGCCCACGAGGAGTGCTACGAGAAGGGCCGTAAGGGATCCGATTTTTTGTCCAACGGTTAATTTTGCAAACATATAGTGTCTCCAAATTCCTACTAGTAGAGGGCCTCCACCCGGAGTGCTCCCACCCAGGCGTTATGTATATCGGGGTTGGCAGAGGGATGTTGCACCCACTGGAGGTCAGGTTGAAGGGCAAAGTGCGAGTAAAATTCGCAGCGGTAGCTGAGCTCAAACGCAGTCTCGGCCGCAAGCGTACCTGGATTGACTTCGCGGTACGCGTTGCCCATGCGCACTTGGGTGATGCCAAACGCGAGAGTGTCGCTATCGCGACTGGGAATCAGTCCTTTGGCATTTACGCCCAGGGCCCAGTTCATTTTGAAGGGATTTACTTTTTCCGAAGCCAGACCCACGCGGCCGAAGGTGCTCCAGCCGGATCCCAGCGATTGGTCGCCGAGTAAATAGACCCCGTAGTTGGTGGAGGGAATCACGTCGCCGTGGATGTCCACGCGCGAAAGATGGTCGAAGGTGGCCGTGTAGGTCCATACCCCCAGTGCGTACTTAGCTGGGTGATCTTCGCCCTCGTGTGCGTAGCCAAATTCCGAAATGAGCAGGAATCCATCGTCGGCATTCGGGGTGTGGATATGAGTTCCGTATACTTTGTCGGGATTGCCGGCGGTGCCGTCGAAAACACCGGTCTGCAAGTAGATATCCTGCTGGAGCTTGAGGCGCATGCGAAGGGCGAGTGATGTAGTGGGAAACACCGAAGGACCATTCTTTCCGGTTTGCGATAGGTCTTTCCCAACGCCAAACGAGCTGTTGAGTAGAACACCCGATGAATTGGTAACGTAAAATTCGCCGTTTAAATCATAGAGGCCCGCTAGGAAAGAAAGCGAATCGTCGTAAAGATTTTGTTGCAGCCAAACCTGATAGAGTTTGAAGGTGTCGGGGCTTTCGATATTGCTGGTGCTTTGAGCATCGCCCACGTATTCGGTGGGGTCGCCCCCGTGATTTCCTAGAGCATGAATGAGAAACGAGAGGCCTGGAGCACCGACGGCTTTCGCGTTGCCGCTTAACTTAAGGTCCAGATTATCGAGATAAGTGGTGCCGGTCTTGGCGCCGCCAGCGAATGTGGAATTGACCTCTCCCTTGTAGCCCACGCTGGCCGAAATTTCGGCTCGGGCAAGCGAGGGAATCAATAAGGCGGATGCGATAATATATGCGTAGTTATCCAGATGTTTCATCATAGGTGCCCCCAACTGATCGGCAGAAAATTGTCAGAGGTTAATGATTATCGTGCGAAATTCCCCGGATATTTACAGCAAATTTCTAAAACATGATCTTCATCATACAGTAGAGGTCCATATTGACCGAAAATACACGCCGAAGGAGATCTCCAAATGAAATTTGACCTATCCCTGCGTACTTTAGTTGCCACTGCTTGTTTCTCGGCCATCGCGGCATCGGCTGCCCCTTTGACTCAGGCCGAAGCTATTAAGACCATGCAGACCTCGGGCTGTGCGGCTTGCCATGCTATCGACAAAACTCTCATCGGTCCGGCCTATAAGGATGTTGCCAAGCGCTACAAAAATCCCGACGCCGCTACGCTGGCGTACCTCAAAGGCCAAACGGCTAAGGACTATTTGAAGGTCAAAGTACGGACGGGTTCCAAACCTGGCATCAATAAGAACTGGACCAAATCTCCCGAAGGCAAAGTCTACGGCATGATGACGCCGAACCCGGTGAATCGCATCAGCGACGAAAAACTCGCCGCGATGATCGATTTTATTCTCGCCCTCGAAAAATAATCACACGGTCCGGCTAAAGCGACGCATCCGCTCTCCGGGGTTCGCTTTGAGATGGTCGTCGAAGACCATGCAGATGTTCCGCAAAAAAGGACGGCCTTGTTCGGTTACTCGGAGTTCGGCTCCGTCGTAACGAACGAGGCCGTCTTGTTCTAGGGCCTCGAGTTGATTGCGTTCAGATTCCGAAAGGACTGCTTGGGGCAGTTGGGTATGCATGCGGCAAATCGTGTTCAGAATTAACCCGCGTCGTTCGATTTCGCGCTCGCTCAGCACGTGGCCATGGCTCAGGGGCCACTCGCCACGTTCCACGCGTTCTAAATACATTTGCGGAACTTTTTCGTTCTGCGCAAAGGCGTAGCCGCAGTCCGATAAGCTCGAGGGTCCCAGGCCAATGAGCAAGGGGGCCTGGTGCGCCGTGTAGCCCATAAAGTTGCGGTGGAGCTGGCCGCTTTGGGCCGCCAGGTAGAGGTCGTCGCAGGGCAGGGCAAAGTGGTCCATGCCGATTTCGCGGTATCCAAATTTGAGCAGCACGGAGCGACCCATTTCGTAGAGGGCACGTTTTTCGATGCCCGTGGGCAGGCCCTGTGTTTCGAGCAGCTTTTGGGCGGGCTTAATCCACGGCACGTGCGCGTAGCCATAAAAGGCAATGCGCGATGGTTGAAGTTTAATCACCTCGGCCACGGTGGCCGCCACGGTTTCGGGGGTTTGGTGCGGAAGGCCGAACACTAAGTCAAAGTTGATACGGTGAATGCCGCGGTCGCGCAATTTTTGCACAAGCTCGGTGACCATCGCGAGGGATTGCTCCCGGCGGATGGCGTGCAGGACTTGGGGGTTGAAGTCCTGCACGCCCAGACTAACGCGGTTCACTCCCGCCGCGCGATACGCATCGAGGTGCGCATCGGTCACCGTGCGGGGGTCGATTTCGATGGAGATTTCTTGGCCGGACGCGGGGCGAGCGCCGCAGTCCTGGAGTCCCCGCATGAGCGAGGTGAATTCTTCGGGGTCGAGCCATGTGGGCGACCCGCCACCCAAGTGAATGTCCGTAATGCTTAAATCGCGACCCAGGGCATTGCGGTACAGGCGGAACTCGGCCAGCAAGGCGTGGATGAGGGGGGCTGCGAGGGTTTTATCGCGCGTAATAACTTTGGTGCAGCCGCAAAAGGTGCACAGCGAGCGGCAGTAGGGAATGTGCAGGTAGAGCGAGGCCTCGTAATCCGTCTCGCGCGCCCGGCGACGAAAGGCTTTTATCCAAGTTTCAGTATCGGGCAAACCCGTCCAGGCGGGAACGGTGGGGTAGCTGGTGTAGCGCGGGCCGGGAACATCGTATTTCTGAAGGAGCGTGTGCATAAGGTGCCGCTAGAATAGGCGGGAGCGCTTTGAAGTGACATGATTCACATCATGCTTGCTCATGCGGAGGTCTACAAAACTCCGGGTCGGGATACTCATTGTGTATACCGGGGCGTGGTAAACTACCGTCGTGGATCCGCGCATCATCTTTGAGGACACGCACCTGGTGGTGCTGTCTAAACCGGCTGGCCTTTTAAGCCAGGGCGAAGCCACGGGCGATGAAAACTTGGTAGATTGGCTGCGCGCGTATTTCGGCCGCAATTACGTGGGGCTGGTGCACCGGCTCGATCGCAACACTTCGGGAATCATGGTGGTCGCTAAACGCAGCAAATCTGCTGAGCGGCTTACGCGCGCGCTTCAAGAAGGTAAATTGCACCGGAGCTATCTTGCCTGGGTGCAGGGCGATTTGCGCACACCCCAACGTTGGCAGCACAAGCTGGTAAAGGACGAGCAGCGCAATGTGGTGCGCGTGGTGACCTCTGCGCATCCCGAAGCCAAAGAGGCTGTGCTGCGGGCCGAGCCCGTGGAATGGACCACGCACCAGGGCATTCCGCTCACTTTGCTGCGCTTGGTGCTGGAGACGGGGCGTTCCCACCAAATTCGCGTGCAGGCCGCTCACGAGGGGTTCCCCCTGGTGGGCGATGTGAAGTACGGCACGGGCAAGCTAAAGCCGGTGCTTCTGCAATGGGGTCGCCCCGCTTTGCATTCGAGCGAAATTGCCTTTCCGCACCCAATGACCCACGAAGAAATGCGTTTTACGGATCCCCTTCCGAGAGATATGAAATCCCTATGAGCGAACCCACTCAGTCCTCTGGTCCCTACGAACTTCTGGATAGCGGCGACGGCCGTAAATTGGAACGCGTGGGGGAGTGGATTGTAGAGCGTCAGTCCGCAGCGGCGTTTTGGCGTCCGCGCTTGCCCGCCAAGGAGTGGGCCAAGGCGCACGCTGTGCACCAACGCTCGGACAAGGGCGGAGGCCACTGGGAATTTAAGCGCAAGCTTCCCGAGTCTTGGATTACGGAGCTGGGTGGGTTGCGTTTAAAAACCAAACTCACCTCGTTTGGGCACTTGGGCTTCTTTGCCGAGCAAGCCTCGGAGTGGGCGTGGTTTCGCGAAACGGCCCGCAAAGTTCCGAATCTGAAAATTTTGAATCTCTTTGCGTACACCGGCGGCTCTTCGCTCTCGCTGGCGCAGGGAGGCGCCGAGGTCACCCATGTCGATGCCGCCAAGGGCATCGTGGACTGGTCCAAAGAAAACCTCGAGCTCAACGCCTTGCCTCGCGAGCGAATTCGCTACGTGGTCGAAGACTGCTTGGCTTTTTTAAAGAAAGAAGAGCGTCGGGGGCGCAAGTACGACGGAGTGTTGCTCGATCCGCCCTCCTTTGGCCGGGGTGCGAACAAGGAAGTGTTTAAAATCGAGGACGACATCGGTCATCTCCTAGACGCTATTGCCAAGGTTTTGGTCCCTAAACCCTCGCTTGTTCACATGTCGTGTCATTCGCCGGGGTTCACGCCCGAAGTTCTGCGTAACTTGCTTACGGGTAGTCTGCCGTTGCCGGCCGATAGCTTGGAAGTGGGCGAAATGTTCGTGCCCGAATCTGGGGCGGGGGGCCGCCGCGTGCCCTCGGGCGCTTTTTGCCGTTTCAGGGTATAACAAATTCCCTATGGCCCAGAAAAAAGCACTCGTTACGGGAGCCAGTGAGGGCATCGGCCGCGCCTTTGCCCTGAAGCTGGCGGAGCAAGGTTACCAAGTTATTGCGGTCGCGCGCAACGAGGCCCGATTGCAGGCGCTCGTAGAGGAAATGGGCGGAACGCCGCATTCTTACCGCGTGCTCGATCTGGTTACACCTCACGGCATTCAGGCTCTGGCCGAAGAAATTCCTAAACTTCGTTTGGAGTTGCTGGTGAACAACGCGGGCAGTGGCGTTTACGGCAAGTTTCATGAAGTCGATTTGCCGGCCATGCAGACCGTACTCCGTTTGAATTGCGAGGCTCTGGTGACTCTCTCGCATGCGTTTTTGAAGACCGCTCGCGCGGGCGATGCGTTGATTAACGTGTCCTCCGTACTCGCCATGGTTCCCATGCCGAGCTCCGCGCTTTACTCCGCAACTAAGGCCTTCGTGACTTCGCTTTCGGATTCGCTGTGGTTCGAAAATCGCGCTCGCCAAATTTACGTGGTGGGATTGTGTCCTGGCTCCACAGAAACGGAATTTCATACTCGGGCGGGAGGGTCGCGCGAAGTGCGTCCTCCGGCAGCATTAACTCAGACGCCCGATCAGGTCGTTAAAGTGGCGCTTAAGGCTTTGCGGCGAAGAAAAATTCCGACGGTCGTCTCTGGATGGAAAAATCGTTTTTTCCTTCTTTGTTCAAAGTTCATGTCGCGTAAGGCCGTAGTTTCCTTCATGGGACGTGGCCGCGCGTAGCTACGGGCCCTTGCTGGTGCGGGTGGCAATTTCTGTTGGCGGGCGCATTCGGCGCACTCTGTTATACTGAAAGAGTCTATGCAGGCGAGTGACGGATATAAGCTAGTTACGGTGAACGAATTACGCGTGGTGGAGGGACGCCCTAATCCGGCGGATCTTTACGTCTACATGCCGGCCACTCAATCCTATTTTATATTTATTTCTGCCGGCGAAATGCTAACCCCCGATAAATTCGAGAACCTAAAACTTCTCAGTGGGTCCAACTTGTTCCTAAAGGAAATGGCGGCCGCTACTGCGGCGGCTCCTGCGCCGACGGCCGCTCCGGCTGTAGCTACGGCGCCGTCCAGCGCGCCCGCGAGCGTTGCGCAAGAAATTATCTCTAAGATCGATCCCGGCACCGCCTTTGATGGCGACGTGTTGGGCGAAGGGGCTAACGAGGCGTTGAAGGCGGCCTATAAATCGTTGCTGGACCCGAATATGGAAGATGCTGGCAAGGTGGCCCGCGTAGTGACGGATCTTGCCGATAACCTGTTGCGTATTCTGACGCCGGAATCGCCCGAATTCAAAACCAAAATTCTTAAGAGCCTGCGTAATTTGGAACTCATGAATCACACGTCTGCGATTACCTCGTTGGCGGTGCTCTGTGCGGTGGCTAATGATTTTCGTTCGCGGACGGCGTTGCAGAATCTGTGTCATGCTGCGCTGCTGATGGATGCAGGTTTAGCCGAGTTGGAAGATTTTCATATTGAAACTTACTATCGCAGCCGCAAGGAATTGCCCACGCACATCATGGAGAAGGTGCAGAACCATCCGGTGAAATCGCAGATGTTGGCCGCTAAGCTTCCCATTGCCAACGAAACGGTGAATCAGCTGATTCTCATGCACCACGAATTGAACAATGGGCAGGGTTACCATCGCGGACTGCGCACGGCCAACTTTGCGCCGTTGAGTCGAGTGCTGGCGCTCGCCGTGGATATTTATGAAATGCTCAAGGGTTCCGAGTTGCGCGGAACCCCGAAGAGCCTCAAGCAAGTGCTCCTGGATTTGCAGGAGAAGAACTTTGATGCGCACACGAAACGCCATTCGGCGAAAATCGTAGAAGGCGTGTACGCCTTCCTGGGCATCAAGCCCGCCTAAATTCCACCCACGTTGAGTAGGTAACTGTGGCCCTTCAGGGGGCGCTCCATGTCGTCCATGATTTCTTGCCATGGGCGCTCGGAGGCCTCGCCTAGCAGAGTGTTGAAGAGGCTCTCCAGCACGGCCTCGGAAGTGAAAAAGTAACTCTCGAGGCCGTAGCTAATCACGTTCACCTGACCGGGGGTGCGGTCCCGCGTGAACTCTTGCAGGTAGTACGAGTAGCTGGAGCAGGCATCGAAGAAGAAAAGTTGCTTCTTCGTGGGACTAAAATGAAATTTACCGGCTTTGTCTTCGAGCGAAGCAATGTCCAAATTCCCACCTAGGCCAGAGTGGCCATTGTACACAATAACGTCGCCTTGCTCGGCGGCCTCGCGGAAAAATTTTGCGAAAGTGGTGTCGTCCGATTCAATATCGGTGAGGGCTAGCAGGTGACGAATCTCCACCGTGATTTCGCCCGATTCGGGAGTAGAAACCGTTTTGGTGTACACGTAGAGCGGATGTTCGGGGGCGGCGTCTTCGACGCTTTCTTCGTAGCCAGTTTTTTTGAGGTGTCGATTGAGTGCTTCGAATCCCATGCGGCCTTCGTCGTCCGAGGCCATCGTGTCGTCGTTAAATCCGTTGATCACGTAAATTGAAAACTTTGCCCCGTTGCCGTTGTCTCCGCGCAGGGAGGCCAAATCGAGATCGGGGGTGGTGGGAACTTGGGCGGGCACCGAAATTTTCATGACCACATTGCGCGAATAGGGTTGGTCGAGCAGGTATTGGCAGCCTTGGCGATAGGGATCGTAGAAGTACCAGTAGTCGCCCAGGCTATCGTATTCTTTGTCGGTGCATTTCTTGTTGTAAATTTTGTCTAAGTCGTAGGGCAGGGGCAGCGTGAACGATGTCTTAGCCAAAATTTTCTCGGCCGCGCGCTGGTGCACGAGGAGCAGTCCGCTGGCATCGTAGGTGACTTCCGTTCCGCCGCTCACCGATTTAGTGTTCACAACGGAAATTTGCATCGGCAATTCGGGTACGCCGAGGCCCTCTACTTTTTCGGGATCAATTCCGTAACGACTCACGAGCGTGGGAGAATGCATCACTCCGAACATGTGTTGCGCGTGATCGAGCGCGGCGGCGGCAAAGTCTTGGTCCGCCGAGCCGCTCTGAACAAAGGCCGCTCGGTATTCGAAGTGAACTTCCTTCGCGGAGCTCGCGATGACCTGCGCGTGGCCGTTGAGGCCTACGCTGAGGGCGGCAAAAATCGAGAGCCAGAGTTGGGTTTGGCGGCGCATAGACACATCCTTGTGTGGAGAGTGAAAGCGCCGTGATAATAGCTAATTAACGCATAGAGTCAAGATGAGACTTCGGTCAAAGTTCCGCACAAGTCAGAATTAGTTCCCGAGAAGCCGGATTCTCCTTAACTGCCGCGCCAATGCATGGAAACCCGTCCTAAGGCGAAGTTCCAAACAACGCCGACAAAACATGAAAACTCCTGATTTTTATATCATTCGCTTTCTTTGGCTCTTGGTTGGGTGCGTGATGGCCTACCATGTTGTCTCCAACTTGTGGCTGATTTTGAAGGCCTATTTAAAGCACCGCACTCGGGAGCCTAGGCAATCGGAAGAGGACCTGCAGAAGCGATAGGTTAGGAAATAGGCAGTCCCCGGTGGATGGCTTCGATCTGCCGGCGGTGAATGCCGTGGTGCATGGCTGCGATGCAAACCCACTTGTAGGCCGTCAATTGGCCAAACCACGGATGGGCGAAGGTTGTTGGTGATTGCCGATTTTTAACCTCGCTGAGGGCGCGGCGGTGGAAATCAGCACTCGCCCGATCGAAATCGACCAGCAAAGACGTGGGGTTGGCTCCTTGGGGTTTGACCGCTGCGGTGCTTGCCTTGCCGTTGGGGATGCGTCCTTCGCCTAAATCCACTACGACCTGGGTAAATTGGCGGGTCACAATGATGAGATGCTCCAGGGTCAGGGCAACCGACCAGTAGCGCGAGCTATCCTCGATGCCCCTCACGCCCGTCACGAGAATGGGCGAGGTGAACTGATCCCCGGGTGTATGAGCGACCAGATCGTCAATGCGAGTGGTTTCGCGCTGAAAAAGTGCGAGGGCGCTTTCCCACGTAGATTGGCGGCAAAATTTGGGAAACAGATACCAGCGAGCAATGAGATGTTCCCACCAGGGGAGTCCGGCGCCGGGCGGGGCAAGCTTAGGTTGGGCGGGTGTGAACGCTGTTTGCGAGGGGCTCATGACTTGAGCTTTAATACGCTCATGAAATCACTCACAAGTTGGGGCCTGCTGCTAGTGTGTTGCGCAGTCCCAAAGTTTTCGGAGGCCGCCACAATGAACAAAATGTCTGTGCAGCAATTTTTTAATGCGCTCGATAAAGATCACTTAAATCTGGTCGACGAATTCTACGCACCCGATGTGGAGTTTCGCGATCCCATCGGCGCTCTTCATGGATCGGCCGCGGTAAAAAAATACTACGCCAATATGTACCGAAATGTGCAGTCGGTCCGCTTTGATTTTTCCAGCGACGTCGCGCAGGGCACTGAGCACGTCGTGGCGTGGACCATGACTTTGGTAGCTTCCTCTTTGAATGGTGGCCAGCCAGTAGTCGTGGATGGTGTTTCGCACATTCGTTACGACGCTCGGGGCGAGAAAGTTGTTTATCACCGCGATTATTTCGACATGGGCGCGTTTATTTACGAACACATTCCGGTGCTAGGTTTTGCCGTGCGGAAGATTCGCGAAAAAATGGCCGTGCACTGAGCGTCCGATGTTCACAGTGGCGCTCGTTTTATGTTCCCTTCTGATGTTGGGCCTTTGGTGGCTCGGCGTGCGTTGGCAAAACATGGGGCTCGTGGACACTGGCTGGGCCGCCTGCGTGCTGGTGCACGCCAGTGTGGCGTGTCTACAGAATGACGGTTGGGAGTGGCGACGCTTGATAACTTGGTTGCTTGCCGCTGCTTGGTCGCTCCGATTGATTGTGCACTTGGTGCAGCGATTGGCGCACGATCGCCGGGCCGAAGATGATCGCTACAAAAATTTGCGCGCGCGTTGGTTACGACGGGGGCGATCAATTGCTGGACTTACTTTTTTGATGTTCCAGTTTCAGGCGCTGTTGGCCTGGGTGTTGGCTTTGCCCTTCTACTTGGCTGCGCAATCACCGGTAGTTGGCTTTTCGGTTTTGGAGTGGAGCGCACTCGTGCTTTGGTTCATGGCACTAGTGGGTGAAACGTTGGCAGATCGTCAGCTAACGCAATTCAAACGCAATCATCGCGACGGAGTTTGCGATGTGGGACTGTGGCGCTACTCGCGTCACCCGAACTACTTTTTTGAATGGCTTGTGTGGTGCGGGGTGGCGCTCTGGGCAACTTCATCGCCGCATGGTGAGCGCGGCTGGATTGCTCCGGCCATTATGTGGCTAGTGCTCACGCGTATTACGGGCGTGCCCTACGCCGAAGCGCAATCCCTGCGCAGTCGCGGCGAGGCTTACCGCGAGTATCAGCGGCGGGTTTCCACATTTGTGCCTTGGTTTCGCAAATAATGGAGGATTCTTTCTAAAGAATGCTAATTTTCTTCCGAGCATTTAGGGATGAATGCAGATGATTCCTCGTCCAAAACGACTGACAAGTCAGAACTGTTGCCTGACAAGTCGGATTTTTCTCCAAGCTCGCGCGAAAGAGTCGAAACTCGTCCTATGGATCTCGCTTTTTCAAAAATTCTTCGTGAGCTCTTACAAAATCGCGGAATGAGTACGGCCCGTTTGGCCAAAGCCGTTGGGATTTCTCCCAAAACGGTGAGTGATTGGATGACGGGGCGCGTGCCGCGCGATCTGGCGGCCGTTCGTCGTTGTGCCAATCATCTAAACGTGAGCGTGCATTATCTCCTGTATGGCGAAGAGGATTCTCAGGGACCCTCCACGGTTTCGGGGCACGGTGAAATTCATCCCGGACTCTATGAGATCACCGTGAAGAAAGTTAGGTAATGGCTACGAGCTGGTGCGTGGTAAAAATAAAGCTAGGCCCGGCCCTTGAGCATTCCTTCCCAGTAGAGCGTGGGGAGCAAATGCTTTTTAAGTAAGTACATGCTCATTCGTTCGCGCGATTGATCAAAGGGAAAGGTCTCTTGCGGTTCTAACTTGTAATTGAATTCGGCCAGAATGAGCTTGTTGTAACCCGTGGTGAGGGGACAGGAGGTGTAGCCGTCGTATTCGGCCACCAACTTTTGCGCGTGCAAAAAGGCCAGTAGGTTTTGCACCAGCACGGGCGCTTGTTTGCGAATGGCGGCGCCCGTTTTGGAGGTGGGCAAACTCGAGGCGTCGCCCGCGGCAAAGATATTTGGATAGCGCAGGTGTTGGAGAGTGTTGGCGTGCACGTCCACCCAGCCGGCGGCATTCGCCAGAGGACTACGTTTGATAAAATCCGGTGCACTCATGGGCGGGGTGACGTGAATGAGATCGTACTTGCGAACGATTTCCTCGCCCGAATCTAAATTGCGAAAAATAGCTTCCCGGCTGCCGGGGCGTAGGGCGATGAGATCGTGTTTATAGCGTGCATCAATTTCTTTGCGGGCGACCACCTTTTGCAGGGCTTCGGCATACTTCTTAACGGCAAAGAGGCTAGCGGCTCCCGATAGGAACGATACACGAGTGCGATCGCGCACCTGCTGACGGCGAAAGGCATCGTCGGCCAGGTACATAATCTTCTGCGGAGCGCCACCGCACTTAATGGGAGTGCTGGGTTGGGTGAAGATCGCTTCGCCGCCCTTAAAATTGCGAATAAAATTCCAAGTGCTGTCGACGCTCTCGTAGGAGTAATTGCTGCACACGCCGTTGCGGCCGAGGGCTTCGGGCAGACCCGAAATTTTGGCCCAGTCGATTTGAATTCCAGGAGCTACAACGAGGGCGTCGTAGTCAATTTTGCGGCCGCTTGTGGTGCGCACGGCGTTGTGTTCGGGATCGAACTCGCTCACACCTTCTCGAATCCACTCCACACCCTGGGGAATGAGTGTGGCTTGGTCGCGCTCCGTGGTGGACTTGTCGGCTTCGCCGGCGCCAACCAAGGTCCATAGGGGCTGGTAGTAATGTTTGGTGGCAGGATCAAGGAGCGTGAGCTTTACCTGCGGGGCAAGCTTGCGCAGGCGGGCTGCAACCGAAAGTCCAGCGGTACCGCCGCCAACGAGAACGATGTGGTGGGATGCCTGATTCGCCATAGCTTTCCTGAATATCAAGGCCCCCCTTGAAAGTCGCCTCCGTTCGCGCGATTTTTGAACGATGAGTACGACTTGCCTTTTCCGACAGCTCTTCGATCCCGAAACCAGCACCTACACTTATCTGCTTGCGGATCCGGTAAGTCGGGAAGCGGCCATCATCGATTCTGTTCGCGAGTGGGCCGCGCGGGACCTCAAGTTGATTCAGGAATTAGGCTTGCGCCTGAAATACATTTTAGAAACTCACGTGCACGCGGATCACATCACGGGCGCCGAGGAGCTGCGTAAGGCTACGGGGGCCCAAACGGCGGTGAGTGCGGCCGCAGGCATTAGTTGCGCGGACCTAGCTTTGCGCGAAGGTGACACGCTTCGTTTGGGTGGAACGCTCGAGATTCGCGTGATTGGCACGCCTGGTCATACTGACGGCTGCACGAGTTACGTTTGCGCGGGGCGAGTGTTTACCGGGGACTCCCTCTTAATTCGCAGCGCGGGGCGTACGGATTTTCAACAGGGGAATCCGGCGCTTCTGTACAAGAGTATCCACAAATTGTACGCCCTGCCGGATGAGACCGTGGTTTGTCCGGCCCATGATTATCAAGGCCGCCTGGCGAGCACGATTGGCGAGGAAAAGGCATTCAACGAACGCATTGCCGTTAGTCGTAGCGAGGCCGACTTTGTTGCGCTCATGCGTGGCCTTAAATTGTCTAACCCGAAAAAAATTAACGAAGCGGTGCCGGCCAATATGGCCTGTGGCAAATCTTTGGCGTAGCCGGCGCGAGATTTTCGCTTTTCGTCCCTTCATACTCTAAGAATGAAATCGCCGCGTTTGCGCCAACTCACCACCGCTACTCTTCTCCTCTCCACGCTCTTCGCCACGGTTGGCTATGCTGCGACCCCTCTGCCGGGATCCATGGGTGCGTTGGGCGACAGCATTACGGCCGCGGCCTTCGCTAACTTTCGTCGCACCGAAGGAATCTATCCCTGGATGCAGCACTTATTCTTCGATGAACTCCTGGTGTTCATCATCAACGGTAAAAAGCCGCGGGTGCTCGAGCGCCCAAATTTAAGTTGGTCTACGGGCATTGATTCGCTCAAGCGTATGGAGAGCCATAATTTTCGTTTGCGTACTTTGCGCCAACAGGTGGGGCAGAAGGCCAAATTCCCTGCGGGCAACTTTGCTGTGACCGGAGCGCAAACCTGGCAAGTGCGCCAAGAGCAATTGCCGGCGCTGCGGGCGTGGAGCGAGTCCAAGTTGAATCAACCCTATCCCGACTACGTGACTTTGCTCATTGGTGCGAACGACATTTGCGGCGCTACGAATGATGCGCCTTCGGCCGCCGCCTTCGAAGACGATATGGACGCCATCGTGGATGAAATTCTGGTTTCGAGCCCCAACACCCGCGTGCTGATTTCGTCGTTTCCGCGTTTGCAGGATGTGCCGGAAGTCTTCGGTGATGCTTCGGTCACGCGCAACAAGTCGTGCCAGGACGTTTGGAAGCTAACCAAAATGTGCCACCGAGTAACGCTCAAGGAGAGTGCGGGTGGTCACGAGCAGATTGCGCGCGAAGTGGAAGACTTCCACGCGGCCATGGCGCGCGTGGCGAAAACGAAGTCCGCTGAATTTGGGGATCGCGTGCGCTACTCATCTGCCGTGCAAGATATGCCGCTCGATCCTAACGATGTAAGCATGGATTGCTTCCATCCGAATCCCGAGGGGCAGGGCAAGTTGTCCCAGCTCAGCTGGAACGATTCCTGGTGGAAGTAATATTACCAAGCCGCCAGAGGCGGCATGGAGCAAAGAATAGCTTCGGGGTTGCCGCCCGATTCAAAGCCAAATTTAGTTCCCCGATCGTAGAGTAAGTTGAATTCCACGTAGTGTGCGCGGCGCTTAAGTTGCGTGAGGCGATCGGCCTCCGTGTAGGGCTCTTGCAGTCGCTTGGCGTAGATCGGCAAAATGGCATCCAGGAAGTGATCGCCCACTGAGCGCCACATGGCCAGATCTCGCTCCCGGTCGCCGCTGTTCAGGTGATCAAAAAAAATGCCGCCCACGCCGCGCTCGCGGTTGTAGTGTTTGATGGTGAAATACTCTTTGGCCTGCGCGGCAAAGCGCGGATACAAATCCTTACCGAAGGGGTCGAGGGCGCGCTGGGCCGCGGCGTGAAAGTGGGCGGTGTCTTCGGCGAAGGGAAAGCCCATGGGCGTTAAATCAAAGCCGCCGCCAATCCACGAGCTCTTTTCGGTTTCCATGTAACGAATGTTGAAGTGCACGGTGGGCGCTTTGGGGTTGCGCATGTGCGTGATGAGACTTACGCCCGTGGCGAAGAACGCTCCCTGACCATCGGCCATCGGAAATTTATCGCCGCCCACTCCCGACCAATTCACGGCGGCCTTTTCGAAGACTTCACCGCGTAGCACGGACATCTCTCCGCCGCCGTGCCCCTTGGTGTAGGGCCACACGGTGCGTTCAAATTTGCCCTGGGTTTCGAGTGCCTCGAAGGCTTGGCAGATACGAGTGCGAAGATCTTTTAGGTAGCTGACGATGTCATCTCGAGTTGTCATAAATGTGGACTGCAACCTAGGGCCCTCATTTCAAAATGGCCAAAGAAAAAGTGCTGCTTTTATAGGGACATGCCGCGGTTCATGGATCTTTAACTTGTGGCTAGGTTGCTAAGACGGGTAAAACATAAAAAGCCCTGAAGATTCAATTTCTTAGGGCTATTTTATGAAGGCGTTAAAATGGATCCCTTGGGCCTCCTTAACCGCTCTGGTGGCCGTGGCGGGCTGTGCTGGTCCCACGACTCCGCTGGGGTCCGTGCGGGCGTGGTTTCCGGTGGTAACGCCGCCGCGACCCATGCCCCACCGAAAAGTGGCGCTAGAGACAAACTTTGCGGCCGAGACACCACACATTCGTTTTTATCCCGAGCGTCAGGTGTTGCACGGCCGTTCTCCGCTCCGGGTGGTCGTGCGTGATCCGTCCGGCGTGCCCGAAAATCCTGCACTGCTCGTGAGCTTTAATGGTCTCGACGTGAGTGAGTCCTTTCTGGCCCGTGCGCAGACGCGTGTTTCGCCCGATGGTCATCAGCTCGAGGTCTTTGTTCCTCACGTGCGCCTGGGAGCATCGGGCTTGGGAGAAGTAGAATTTCGCTATGTGCGCTCGGGGTCTGCACCTGCCGTGCAGGCTCGCTACCCAGCGCCGCGTTGCGAGCCATTTAAAGCCAATCCAATTCGTTCGACGGGCCGCTTTAAACCACCCGTGCGGTGGATGAAGCTTATCGATGCGGCCTCGCGCAAGGAGGGCATGAATCCAAATCTCCTTGCCGGACTCATTGCGCAGGAGTCGGGCTTTGATCCCAAAGCGCTGAGCTGGGCGAAGGCCCTGGGCCTCACGCAAGTAACTCCGCTGGCCGATGCTGAACTGGAAAAATATCACGCCGATTGGCCGCGCTTTGAGGAAATCAACGAAACCTCGTTCGTACGCTTGAAGAGCATGATTCTGACGAACTCGCTCTCGGCCGAAGATGATTGGCGACTGAATCCCAAACTTTCTATCCAGGGCGGTCTTACTTACCTGGGTCTCCTTAATAAGTACTGGCGGCAGGAGCAAAACTATTTGCGCGTGGCGCGCATTTTTGAGGACACCGAAGATGCGCTTACAGAACTCGTGCTAGCGAGTTACAACTCCGGTCCTTCGCGGGTATCGAAAGCGTTGAAGGAAATGGGTCCCTGGTACCTTTCTTCCCCCGAGTTGAGGGAAGCCGAAAAATACGTGGCGCGAGTGACGAGCTATTGCGATCACTTCGCCGAATCCGACGAGGCATTAGAAGATGAGAGCGAGACCTAAAATCTTCGTCGGCATGACGGCGGCGTTGGTGGGCGTGGCCCTCTCGTTTCCGTTGCAGGTGATGGCGCTCTTCGGGCAGGGCCCCGCAGAGTGGCTAGATGCTTGGGCGCTGGTGTCGCCGCTCAATCGGGTAGTGATGGGCTGGTGTTTGGTGGGCGCGGCGCTTTCGTGGCGAGCTTCGCCGTGGATCAAGTGGTGGGCTCCGCTCGCTGTGGCGGCGGTGGCTTGGAACAATTGGGTCGTGGGCAGTTCTGGGGTTAACTTTAATTTGACCGAATCGATGTTGGCGACCGTGGGTTTTGCGGCATTGCAGGGTTTTTGGTTGCATCCCCAGGCGCGCTTTCTCATTGCTAATCCGAAGCGTCGCTGGTGGATGACCCCCGAGCGTAAGCGGGTGAGCTTAACGGTTTTCGTTCGTTCCGTGAGCGGCGCTACGAGCAAGGGCACTACCTTTGATGTTTCCGAGACGGGTGCATTTGTGCCCTTCGGTATTCGCGAATTAAACAACCATCCCGACGCCTTGTTGCACCGCTTGGTGCCCGGCGAGCGTGTGGAAGTGAGCTTCGTGGTGGGTGCATTTAAAACCGTTTCGTGCGAGGCCGAGGTCGTACGCATCAATTCCCAGCCGCAGGGGAATTATCCGGCGGGCGTCGGTTTGCGGGTCCTGCGCTTCCACGGCGAATCCGCGCAAGATTTGCATGATCTGCTCGCAGCCTAGGTGGGGCGCGCATCCAAAGGTCAGGGCTCCTCACGGCCGATGCATAGCCCGAGCTCCAAAGGACTGAATCCCGCGGCGAATGTTACATGAACTGCAAAGAAGTTGGATATTCTTCGCTGTGGAGTCGCCGCCCAGGGCGAAAGGCTGGATGTGATCGAACTGCAGCCGATGCTTTGATCCACAGCTTGTGCATTTGCCGCCCGCAGCGCGCCAAACCCTGTGCTTCACGGCTTTCGAAATGTAACGGGTACGTTTATAGGGTGTTTGCGTGCGGACATCCGTAGTCGCGGACTGGTCAACGGGGTGATCTCCCGCCCCGGCGCCGGGGTTTTGAGACGGAGCCTCGTGCTCCACCCTCACGCGAGCTTTGCCAAAACGCTTTTCGCTAAGACGCTCCGCACTCAAACGAGCCATCTCGGCCACAAGCTCAGACAGGCTCAATTCTGCACCTTTTGGCCCGAGTAGCGCGCGAACCTGCTCCAAACTCTCGCGTAGCTTCTGATCAATTAAAAATTTTACTTCCGTATGCTCGGCACTCACCATACGCTCCCGCTCGCGGGGGAGAACCGAGGGCGGGCAGATCGAAAGAATAACCTTTTGTCCCTCGCGGGCGGACTTATCCTCCATCTGCGCCAAGACCTCAGTCTTTTGCTCCTTACTTAAAGCCATTTCTGGCTGTGCTCGTTTGAGATCCCGAAAGAAGCTCTGCGCCTGGCAGATGTTACTCAAATTCAAAGTGCCTGATTCAATCTTAGGAGCGATCTCCGGAATCTCGGTCATAAGGCGCATCGCCTGAATTCGCCTGCTGGCCGCGGCTTCCGAATAGCCAAGCTCGCGAACGGCGTAGTCAAAGAGCGAGGTAAACTGAAACGCATAGAGCTTGCGCCGTTCGATTTCTTGCAGGTGCCGCAAGACTTCCATCGTAACGGTCCGCTCTTTTTGAACGAGAGCTTTGGTCGCAGAGAGCAATTCCGAATCTTTCAGTGCGCAAATCGTGTTCATGACAAGAGCTATATCACATGTTTTTCGGAGCACTTTTTTGCAAAGATTCAGAGCAAAATCACACCCACATTTAAAGCGCGCAGAAGGATCGCAGTGATGATTTCTCGAGAGAAAAAGTTATTTTTACAAAACTAGCAAACGATCTGCACGCAGCAAGAAGCCTACGGCGCGCGAAATCGCGTCAATAGAAAAGTCACCTAACACAAAACAAAATAGAAAATAAAATTGGAATTTTTCAGGCGCCTGATCGCAAAGCCTGGCCTTTGTAGTGCCGCAGGCTTTACCTTGCAGCTAACCCGCGTGCCAAATGTGCTTATTGCGCTCCTGCTTAAGCTCCTTAATCGCGTACCGGCTTCCAACCCCGGCGCCGGGGTGGCCGCTCGATGTTGCGTTTTCCCTAATTAATTGTTCTTGAGTCGATTCGAGTAACTTTTTAGTTTGGGCCCATGAGAAATTTAACTCGCACTCTGGCCCTCCTTATAGCTTCGGCTTCCTCGTTGAGTTTTGGTATGGGCGCAGCGCCCGTCTCCAGCACGCCTTTGGCAACGGAAAGCTATGTCGACATTCCGCGCTATATGGGTCGTTGGTACGAGATCGCACGTTATCCTGCACCCTTCGAAAACAATTGTGTGGCCGTATACGCAACTTATGGTTTGCGCTCGGATGGGCGTGTGGACGTGGCCAATCGCTGTCTCAAGGGTTCTATGCAGGGTCCCGAAAGCGTGGCTCGGGGCATTGCTCGTGTTGTCGATACGCAGACGAACGCGAAACTGAAGGTTAGCTTCTTTTGGCCCTTCGAAGGTGACTATTGGATTCTCGAGCTGGGTACTGACTACGATTACGTCGTGGTAGGTGAACCGGGCCGCAAATATCTGTGGATTATGAGTCGCACTCCGCACATGGATGCCGCCCTTTATGGCGATATTCTTAGTCGCTTGGCGACTAAAGGGTACGACGCCGCACGTCTGACCCTCACCCCTCAGCCTTGATACGCTGAAGCTCCCTGCAGTTGGTTGTGGGCGGCATAGGCCGCAACTTTGTAGGCTTCGGCGAGCGTGGGATAGTTAAACACGTTCTGAACGAAAAAGCCGATGTCGGCACCCAACGCAAGGGCGACTTGTCCGATATGGACAAGTTCCGTGGCGCCGGTGCCGATAATGTGAATGCCTAGGATCTTACGCGTTTCCCGATGCACTAAAAGTTTAAGCATGCCGTGTTCGTCGCCCAATATTTTTCCGCGCGCCAATTCGCGGTAGTAGGCGCGGCCCGCGACGTAGGGAACATTCTTTTCTTTGAGCTCGGATTCTTGAGCCCCCACGGTAGAAATTTCGGGAATAGTGTAAATGCCGTAAGGAAACGCTTCGGGAAATCCCTGCGTGGTTTGATCGAAAGCGTGCCCTGCGGCTAGCCGCCCTTGTTCGGCCGACGAGGCCGCCAACGCCGGATTGCCGATGATGTCGCCCACCGCATAAATATGCGGCACGTTAGTTTGGTAGTGTGCATTTACCGACAGCAGGCCCCGATTATTGGCACTGAGTCCCGCTCGATCAAGCTGTAGCGACTCGGTGTTGCCATTGCGACCCATGCAAACGAGCACGGTGTCGCATTCGCCTTGGTTGCCGCCGCAATCTAGATGGAGTTGGTGCCCTTGCTTGGTGATTTGCTCCGGGTACATGCCCAGCTGAATCGAGATTCCGAACGATTGAAACTGCTTGGTGAGGGCCGCTACGATTTCTTCGTCCACCGAGCGCAGTAAATGCGTACGCCGATCGTAGAGCGTCACCGAAACACCAAGTTTGGCGAAGATGCTGGCGTATTCGCAGCCAATGACGCCCGCACCCAGAATGGCCATGCGCTTGGGTAGGCGATCTAAACGCAAAATTGTATCGCTATCGAAAATTTGGGTGTCGTCGAAAGGAAGGGCAGGGTCGCGGAAAGGTCGCGTGCCGGTGGCGATAATGATTTTATCGGCCTTGGCCGTACGCGCGCCCGTGTGGGAACGAATGAGCACTTCGTTGGGCGAGACAAAGGCGGCTTCGCCCACGGCCAATTCCACATGATTGCGGCGCAGCTGTTCGCGAATGACTTTTTCCTCGCCCGCGATGACCGTATCTTTGCGCGACATCACGCTTGTGATGGCGTTGGTGGCGTTGCAGTCTGGACTCAGCGCGGCTTCGCGCAGAGTTTTGCTAGGAATAGTGCCTAGGTGCAGACACGATCCGCCCACGCCGTCGCGCTCAATAATCATGACCTTGCGTTTGAGTTTAGCGGCCTGAACGGCGGCACGCTGACCGGCGGGGCCGGAACCAATCACAATCAGATCAAAATCATTCGGCATTCCGATATTCTAGGCTCTGTCCGGAAATTTCACGAGGCACCGCTGGGAATTCTTTGGCTGCAGAGCGCGAAGTCGGCCGGGGACAAGTAGCATCGCTACGGACCGCGGGCGACGACAAAGCTATGCGGCCAAAGAAACCCAGCCCTTCGGGAGGCTCATAAAATCGCCGGAATCTTCGTCAGTGCCTTCCTTGCGTGCCGTCTGGCATGCGGCGTCGGCACTTCCTCGATTGCGACGATTTTATGAGCTTCGGTAGCCTCGCGAAATTTCCGGACAGAGCCTGGGACATTGGCGGAACGACAAGAGTGTGCGACTCTTAAGCTTAT
>JAFEAR010000023.1 GCA_018266335.1 Bdellovibrionales bacterium | reverse complement strand
TTGCGGAATAACTGGTCTGTCATCTCTGGCCTCCTGCTCACTCGATTGTGAGCTGTTGCAGGGCCATTTGATGCTTCTAACTTTGCCTATTCATACCGGAAGTAATTTCGTTGCACACAACACTTTTGGATTCCAAAGCTCGGAGAAAATGTTTCTTTGGCCGGACCTCGTGTTCATGCCGCTCGCCTGCGACTTCACTCGGTCACCATTGGAACGAGAACCAGACATTTTCATTGCAATCGAAATTGAAAATCATCTCAAATCCCGCGCTCGTCTTGTAGAAAAATATCTCCGCCTTGGTAACTACAGCTTGTGCGATGGGGTGCTGTATCTTCTCCCGCGCGTTCATTGGGAAAGTACCCTTAGAGAAATTTATACGGCAAAAGCACTGCCAGACTTGTATCGAATTGGGCATTACGGCCAAACTTTTCTTGCGACTGGATTCTACGATGACGTGCAAACTGACATCGGAGAGCTTCCCGTTACGCCGCGCCTTTCAGCGCAGAATTTTCATCAGTGGTGTGCAAAGTTGATAGCAACTCGATTCGAGGATCGTCGCGATCCTGTAACGAGTCATCCAGGCGCAGGGCCTGGATGACCTTTGTGCCATAAGTAAACGTCTAGCTGCTGAATATCTATGAGGTATCCCCCTCGATTTTTAGCAGCCGAGAGCAGCTTTCCGTTCCTGACCACTCTCCCTCAACGAACCTAAAGGTTAGTTGTTCAATAAATTGAAACGAGAGAGTGGTCAGGAACGGAAAGCAAAAACAAAAATCGAGGGGGATACCATAGGGGGTTAGATGGGTAATTCTTTCTTTTCTATAGCCAAGGAGAGCAAGCGACTGCGGCTCGGGGCGGAAACGATGTGGCGTAGGTACGCAAGAAGCATCGTGGAAACTGCCGTCATCTTACTTGCCGCAGCCGCGCTCACCTTGGCTGTAAGTCGGTGCGGATTCGTCGCCGAGGAGGGCTTGGAATCCGAGGGACCGCCGTCTACTGGTCCTGAGTTTGTGGACGGTAAGGCCGCATTTGCGGCTGACGTGATCGCAGGCGATTCGGCCAACACTTACTCCGTTTCACTTGCTTGGCCGAGCGCGCCGGAGGGATCGACGGCTGTCGTCGTGAAACGCCGCGATCACGCGGGCCAAGTTCTTCAACTCGATCTGATGACACCTTCAACGCAGAGTTATCTCGACCAGTCGGTAAAAGCGGGTGAATCCTACACCTACGAGATTATGGCCCTCTCCGGGGAGAAACTCGCAAGCATTGCATCAGGTGCGGTGAAGGTTCCCCGCGACTTTCAGGTGCAGGGAACGGTCGAGGCCTCCGAGGTCGGCCCCGAGTTCAACCGTCTCTTTATCGAGAAGGACTCAACGCTGCTTTCTCGCGGAGTAAATGTGTCGGTGAGTGTAAACGAGATCGTCGCTCGCGAAGGAGCCCGGATAACTTCGCTTCCGGTTTCGGTCACTGCCGCCCCTAACAAAACGGGCGCAAGCGTTGACCTTATCCATATTAAGGCGCGGGCGGCCACCGGAGTACTTACGGTTCTCTCCATTGGACAAGGCGGAGGCGCGGGTATCAAAGGAAGCGCCGGGGGCACGGGCGCGTCGGGAGCGCGAGGGGCAAACGGAGAAGCCGACTACTACCCTGACTGCTGGATGGTACGGCTTCCGAGAATTCCCTTGATGAGTTCATTTCGAGAGGGGCCAGGGCATTGCTCAAAGAGCTGGTACTGCAAACGCCAGACAGGCGATGGCACGCCAGGCGGCCAAGGGCTCCCCGGCGGAGCTGGCTCGCCCGGACAAGCGGGAGGCGACACGGCTCGTATCTTGGTTGAGGTCGCCGAGCCGCGCGACTTTCAAATTCACCACGAGCTGATCCCCGGCGTCGGTGGCGAAGGAGGTGCTGGCGGTAACGGTGGCCTCGGTGGTAACGGCGGCGAGCCTGGCTCTCGCGACTCGCATAACCAGTGCCGCGTTGCCTCGCGTGGCCCAAACGGACCACGCGGAAATTCCGGTACACGTGGAGCACCTGGCCCCGCTGGGCGGGTGCAATCTGTTTGTCTTCGTCTGGGCTCCGCATCAAGCGGCGATTGCTCGAACTTTTAACGACTTACAACCAAGGGGGATGCAATGAGTAAGAGTGCTTGCTCAAACTCTAGCAGTGGCACGTCGGCGGGTGTAGGTTCACATTCTGCGCAGGGATTTCACCGAAGAGACGATTCTCAAGGCGCGAGGTTTTTTGAAAATTTACCCGAACTTATTTCACTAGAAAAAGCTGCCGTGCTTTTGAATCGAAAGATCAAAACATTCTACGACTGGCGGTATCGCGGAAGTCGGCGAAAGCGCCACAAGATTCCCGAGTCGCTATTCGTAGAACTCAACGGCCAGCTTTTTATGAACACCGCAGAGTTAATACGCTGGCTGAGTTTCCAAAATCCTCACTCATTGTGAGGAGAAGGGAGCTTGCCAATGTCTATACGGAAAGTTCGGCTTTCCGACGACAACATCAAGTGGGAAGTTAGTTGCCACGAAGATGGACGAGGATCAAAACGCATCAGAAGACGTTTTGATACTAAGACGGATGCCGAAGATTTTATCGAGTCGCAGAAGACCGAGAGGAGGCAGGCGGCATTGTTGGGAATTTCTCCTCAACAGCTCGCCGACACAACTTTTGGAAAAGAAGCTGATCACTGGCTTGCCCAGCGTGGCGCTCAGATGACGAACGCGAGTCGTCTTCGAGTATCACAAATTTTAAACGCATCAGTTTTGCCGAAGTTTAAAGACTGTCCGCCTCTTTCGCTCAGAAAGTCCGTGCTGCAAAAATATCAAACGGATTTGCTCAATAGCGGCCTCAAGCCCAGAACCGTTAACCGAATGGTGGGAGTGGTAAAGGCCGTCCTGAATTTCTCGGTCGAGGAAGAACGGATACCTTATAATCCCACCGCTAAGTTACGGCCCTTGAAGGGAGCTAGACTCAAGATACCTTTTTGGACAGCAGAAGAGGCTGGAGCTTTTCTCAACTTTTCTAACGCTAAGTATCCCTTTGGAACGCCGATGCGCTGGATTTATGTCGTTTACCTTTTGCGACTAAATACCGCGATTAGATCGGCGGAAGGTTGGGGACTGAAAGTGAAGGATATTCAGTCGGCCAGTGGGCTCATCCACTGCGCACGACAGCTTGAATACACCACGAAAACCCTACAACCTACGAAGGGGAAGTCTGAGCGCTATGTTCCCTGCAATGACCTGGTTCTCTTCGAGCTATCGGCATGGATAAAGTATGCACGCTTAGGCCCAGAAGACCTGGTTTTTACGGGGCGAACCGGCGAGGTGATCGACGATCACTCTTTTAACCGTCACTACCTAGCGAAGGATGTGAAGGCGAGCGGAGTTAAGAGGCTTCATCCGCATGGATTCAAGCACACGGCGGTAACGCTGATGATTGGTAGCGGAGCTGACCTAAAAACGGTCCAGGAAATTGCGGGACATGAACACATAGAAACGACAATGGGCTATGCCCATGCGCTTGAAAGCGGAGTTCGGAAAGTCGCAAAAGACTTTCGCGTGGCTCCCATTCAAACGGCTACGGTAAACGGCTCCCCGGGGGAATCGTTGCCGGAGTCCGGTCTTGCTAGTCGTCCTGTCCGGCATTTGCGGGTGGTGAAATAGGTCGGGTGTTACGGCTATTTTCGGGTCTTTTCGGAACCTGGTTGACCATTTGTTGACCATCGGATACCTAAAAAGACCTGGGACTTTGGTCCTGGGATTTGAAAATATCAAAGTTTTCAGATGTTTACATATCCGCGGGCCAAGGTAGCACAGCGGTAGTGCACCGCTTTCGTAAAGCGGAGGTCGTGGGTTCAATCCCCATCCTTGGCTCCAACTCCAGTTGCCAGGCTTTAAGTTTCGCCATTTTAAATTCGATAACATTACGATGTTGTGTACAACTTTCTCTCGGCCGCGAGCTTTGGTTTGGTGTTTGCTTTTGGTGCTCGGTTTTCGGGTCGAAGCTGCCCCTTGTGATGGTGAAGTCGGAGGCTTATTTGGCTTTCTGCAAAAAAATCGTCAAACTCTGGGCCGCGTGATCCTCTGAGGGGGCGCGTCGAGGCGGATCGGCCTCCGACCAATCACGAGTTAGTGGACCAAAATGTTTTTATTAAATTGGTAAAGTGGGGCGACCCAATTCCTTTTTCCGTTCACGCCGCGGGAAAGATGCAGCAGGGCACTCTTAAGCCAGGACCTTATGGCAAACTTTATTTCGTTGGCCCCAACTCGCGCACGAGTGTGGACTTTCAAGGCGGACACGCCGTTATGAACATCGGTGGGCGCGCCGAAATTGCGGGCAATCTGCGGCTCGAGAACGGCACCTTGCACTTTGAGTTACCTAAAGTCGAAGAGCGTCCTATTTCTCCGGTAAAAATTACGCCCGTCGAGTGGCCGCTGGCGCCGCTTGCGAATCCCAGCACCCGTCAGGTGGGCGAGGTGTTCGGCGAAGCGGGCTTAGAGCTTCGCACCACGGACCGCTTGAGCAGTGGGGCCGCGATGGATGTTGATGGCAACGTGAGCATTGCGCGGGCGCAAGAAGCTCGCCTCGTGCAGCGAATGTTGGACGTGATCAACGCTTCGCCCGAAGCTAAAGCCAAGGCGCACATCGAATCCGTGCGCGCGGCGCTGGATTCGATGGCATCGCCCAAGTTGGCGGCGCCAGAGCTTCCGCCAGCATCACCCGCCCCCGCGGCGGAACCTGCGCGCATTCCTTCCCGGTCGCTGCGCGAAGCCTCTGCCAAGGGCGGATGGGGCATGCCCATTAAAGTTTCCACGGCGCCGGACGCAGGCGCGCAGGTGAACGATCAAGGGGTGCTGGTGATTGCCGAAAAAATTGAGAAGCGCTGGGAGGCCGATGGCACGGCCCAAGCGGTGGCGAACGAAGTAAAAAAAAATTCCTCCACAAACGTCGCCCGCGGCGAAGAAAAAGCTAGTGCAGCGGGTGATTGATAACTATTTGGGCGCCGAGGCCAACGACCGCATCTATATGAACGGCAAAATGGTGAAGGCCGAGTTCATGCGGGCGGGCAGCGTTCCGTCGCAAATGCCGCGTTATCCAGAGCCGCCTATGGGCACGACCCCCGAACGGCTATTGAGCAGTTTAGAATTGCCGGCGGGGGCAGATAAAGCGCGCGATGCCTATGTGCGCGACTTCGGCGCCGAAAAATACAACGAGGCCGTAAGCGCTCGTCTGTTAGATCTTGCCCGTAAAAATGAAGCGGCCCTTTTTACCAGCTCCGCGTGGAAGTCGCATGTGTGGCCGGCGCAGCCGCGTTCCGCGAGCGAAGCTAAGCTCATGCAGGCCTACCAAACCTGGCTTAGCAAAGTGCTGCGCGAATCTATGTCGGTGCAGTGACGAGCCCGGCAGCTTCTAGTAACCTGCTGAGCTATGTCGTCACCCCTTTTGCAGCCCGTAACTCTTGGTGCCCTCAAACTTCGCAATCGTATTTTTCTTGCGCCGCTTACACGTAGCCGTGCTTCGGGCGCGGATGGTCGTACGCCTAATGAACTCATGCGCGACTACTACGTGCAGCGCGCTTCGGCGGGACTTATTTTTACCGAAGCCACAGCCGTAACGCCCATGGGCGTGGGCTACGCCAACACGCCGGGCATTTGGTCGCCCGAGCATGTGGCCGGATGGAAAATGATCACCGATGCCGTGCATGCGGTGGGCGGGAAGATGGTCATGCAGCTTTGGCATGTGGGCCGAGTTTCGCATCCCATGTTTTTGAATGGCGAGTTGCCCGTAGCACCCAGCGCGCTGGCGCCCGAGGGGCACGTGAGCATTGTGCGCCCCAAGACGGCTTACGTGGTGCCGCGCGCTCTGGAAACGAGCGAAATTCCCGGCGTGGTGGCGGCGTATCGCACGGGGGCCGAAAATGCCAAACTCGCCGGTTTCGATGGCGTGGAGATTCACGGTGCCAACGGATACTTGCTCGATCAATTCCTGCACGACGGTACCAATCAGCGCACCGATAGCTACGGCGGCCCGATCGCTAACCGCGCGCGGCTGATGCTTGAAGTCACCGATGCGTGCATTGCAGTGTGGGGCGCGGACCGCGTGGGCATGCACTTGTCGCCGCGAAGCGACACCGGCACTATGTCTGACTCTAATCCCGCCGCGACCTTCGGTTACGTGGCCGAGCAATTGGGTAAACGAAAAATTGCTTTCATCTGTGCCCGTGAATACGTGGGGCCCGACAGCTTGGGGCCCCAGCTGAAAAAACTTTTTGGCGGCATGTACGTGGGCAACGAGCAATTCACGGCCGAAAGCGCCGAGGCCGCCCTGGCGCGCGGAGATATTGATGCCGTGGCCTTTGGGCGCGATTTTTTGGCTAACCCCGATCTCGTTAAGCGCATTGAGCGTAAAGCGCCCCTCAATGCACCCGTGCCCTCAACCTTCTACGCGCAGGGCGCGCTGGGTTACACCGACTATCCGTTCATGAAAGGCTAGGCTGCTACCACTGAAACCTTGTAGCTAAGGCCATCACGCTTAACGATATCTTGCAGGGCCAGGCTCACGAATTGAAGTTCGGAATAGCCCAAAGCCCTTGCGTACTGTGATGCTTTGGCGGGACTTACGTTTTTGCGCCCCTTCTCTATGTCACAGAGATGCGATTTTGAAATTCCCAGATGGCGGGCCATGTCGGTCTGACTGAGTTCTTCGCCCATTCGAATGGCCTCAAGACAGTTGCCTAGGGTGAGTGGCCCAAGGCGCTTGTTTAGGTAGCTCGAGGCGGATTCGGCGGACTTTCGAGTTTTTTTAGATTTTAAATTAGTAGGCATGTTTATGGATTTCCTCTACGTGGACAATTGTGATTTTGCCTTCCAAAATTCGATAAATCGCTCTGTAGGCTAAACTAAGCCGAATGGAGCGCTGACCAAATCTTTGTCCCTGAAGGGGTTCGTCGTGGTAGCCCGGTATCCTTTGTGCTTCCGGTAACCCTAGTCCCTCCACAAGCTTTTGCCAGATTTGAAATTTACGTGCGACGTGTTCAGGTGCTCTAGTGAGCTCTTTTCGCGCTCGTCGATTTAGTTCGACCTGGTATTTTCTCTTTTTATGGTACACAGATTTAGTGTACATGTCCACCTCCTTGCAAGTGTCCGATTGGCCCCTGCAAGTTTTCTGCCAGGTAATTTTGGGGGACTTACTGCGCGCGGTCGGCCATGCAGGCGAAAGTGTCTGCTTCGGTTACGCGGACTATCCGTTCATGAAGGGTTAGTGATTGATATTTGACCCTTGGTCAGCTGCGGCGGATGGTTGTAACTCTTTGAGCCGTTCGCGACCCTTGGGACCCACGTAGGCCGAAATCTGCATGATTTGGCAGGCGTTTTCGAAATTCATTGCGGCCATGGCTTTGTCTGTTCCCCAGGAATTCCTGAAAAGAAAGGTGGGCTTGCCAGAGCCATCTTTGCCAACCCCTTCTAGCACCATAACGTGAGCGCCGCCTTTTGCGTACTGCGGCGGATCTGTCCATTCTTTGTTTTGTGGACCCAGACGCACGCCTTCCATGTCCATGCCTGCCATGACGGGAATGCCTGCGCAAAGGTAACTCAAAATGCGCTCGCGCACAGGCGCAGATGCTTCGTCGCAGCTTTTTAGGAGCGAAGCATAGCGGCTGCGAAGCTGGGGCATCATTTGCTGAAAATCTTGAC
Source organism: Bdellovibrionales bacterium (assembly GCA_018266335.1). The sequence continues at coordinate 5,854 of JAFEAR010000023.1, read as the reverse complement.
TGGGAAAAGTGTTGGCCGCGAGCAAGGTTTCGAATGTTTTACCGACGGTATGAAGAGCAAAACGGTTTTTGTTGTTGGGACTAATTGCAAACATTTCGTCCCTCAGCTCGGCAAAGTTGCTCAGTTGGCTCGAGGTGGACATGTAAGAGCGAGGATGTTTGCGTAGTCGGGTGGCGAAGGTTTTTAGATCGGATAGCGAATGTACATTCTTAAGCTCAGCTTGGCCTTTGGGATTGAGCGCCGTCATGAAATTTGCAAGAGTTTGCTCTGTGGTTCGAGGGTGTCCATAGGTATTGATAAATTCAATATATGGAGTTGCCGGGCCGGGGGCTCCATTTGTTTTTAACTCTTCGCCGCGAATGGTGTCGAATTCCTTGCGAGTCATGACCATGCGATGCTCAAGACTTGCGAGCACCTTGGGATCCAGCACAATGCGAGTTTTATCGTTGGTGCATTTACGAAGGCCGTTGCTCAATATGCAATCTCGGCGCTCCGCACTGAGTTTGCCGGCACGCGCTTCGGCCGTGAGGAGCTTGAAGTAGCTCTCAAGTTGCTTTTGCAAATCAGGGCTGTGGGCGTGAAAGTTGTTTTGCTGTAACAGATTTTGGGCGACGATGTCCTCGTGTCCACCGTCGATGTAATTTTTGCCACGTTCGCGAACTGCTTGATTGCGAGCCGTGTGGGCGCGGGCATCTTCGCTGCGGTAGTAGTTGCAGAGTGTGACGGCAGCAGAAAGCGGGAAAATCTGTCCAGTTTCATCGTAGAGCGCGCTTTGCATGAGGGCCGTGGGGCCTTCGCCAAAGCAAGTGCCGCCGCTCTGGTCCGTGGGTTCCGAAAATTTATGACTCAGGTTGAAGGCAACTTGGCCATGTTTACATGCTGTGTACTCGTCGCGGGTGGAGACCTGCGCGATAGACGAAAGGCCAACCAAGGCAAAGCCAATCAGGAATCGGCGCATACTCTAGCAATCGTACCAGAAAGAAGAGGACGCGTAATTGAATGCGCGCATTTTTTGTCTACAATGATAGCCTGGAGGGTCTTCCGTTGAAATATTCCTATTTGATTCTCGCTATGGCTGTATTTCCGATTTGCATAGCGATGGCCACCGAGGCACCTCTGCACGGTGAAGTCAGGCAATCAACGGAGCCCGGCGCACCCAATTGCATGGGACTTTTGCAGAAATACCTGAGCGAATTAAAAGCAAATCGACCCGTATCTAAAGCTCCCGCTCCGCATTGGGGGGTTAAGTGTGGCCCGGGAGAAGAAGCTTTAACGTCCGAAGTGCGGAGTGATCCGATTTCAATCTCTGGATGGCACGCTTCCGTGCGAACCCTAAACGGCAACGTTTTTTTTGGCCAAGGATCTCAGACCCAATACATCATGCAGCGAGGAGAGCTCAAAGAACTCTTCTATGGTACAGAAGTTTTGCAGGCCATTCGTACGACAGACGGAAAACGTGTGACTATGCTCCTCGATGATGGCACCTTTGTAGAGAGGGATTTAATGACGGGAGCAGAGAAGCGCGCCCGTTACCGAACCGGTTCTTCAGAGAAAAATTATAATCTATCTGCTGACTGTGCAGACCCCCGGCGGCCATGTGAAATCGTCGGTACCCCCAGATATGGCAACGATGGAGATATTGTTTTTATCGATACTCAGACCTTGGCCAAGCGCTCTTTTAAGGCAGGGTCGTACGTAGGGATTTCTCCGGATTATAAATACTTTTACCGCTGCGAGGAAAATCGAGAACTAAGACTTCGTCTGATTGCTGACGAGAAAAAGGTACTCCCCATCAAAATCAGTTGCGATAGCTTTAAAGATTTAAAGTTTTCGGATAACGGAAAGTCGGTGTTAATGGCACCGAAAGAAGCCGGTTCGCCCTGGCGTGCTATCGACCTGACTCAAAACACACCCACAGTTTTTTCCATAGGAGCTTTCCGGAGTATGAAAATGGATTCTCAGGGCAACTTTGCTCTGGTTGAGAACGGATTCGCGCCAGACTCTGCTAGCCAAGGAAGGACCGAGTTTTGGAGGAGTTATGATCTTCACAAAAAAACTAGCCGTGATATCCCGATTTCGTTGCGTGGCGGCGAAAGCTTAGATGTCGACAGCGCCGTTTGCGATGGAGATGTTTGCACTGTGTGGCCTCGCGAAGCAAATGGTGGATTTCGTGGCTACTACAGCATTAATTTACGCACAGGAAATATAGATTGGACGGACATGCCCCGTCCAGCTGGATCTTCTGCAGATATTGTTGGCGATGGTGAGGTGGTTATTGGTAGCAACGGTGGTTTTCAGAAGTTAAAGGTCCAAAAGCTATGCGTAGAAAAGGTTTCGCGCAGCACGGCGTTGCTCAGTTGTCCCGTTGACTATAGACTTTTTCAGGCGGCGGTACCTCAACTAAGTAAACAGCTATCGAAAGCTCAGGACTTTTGTTCTTCTGATGACCCTGTTAAAGCCAAGATTCTTAAGGCAGCGGATGGTGTCATGTATGCACGTGGTATTGGAGACCCCGTTGCCCGCAGCTGGTTTGCGGGGCGACTACAGGATCCTTCGGCTCTGGACGCCAAGAATGCAGCGAGTGTGGCTATGGCCCACTCGCTCCTAATCGATTCCGCTTTCACTCGTGGTGCTCCTGATCGAGCCATAGGGTTGTTGGTGTCCCTGATGGCGCGAAACCCGAGCGTGGCGGCCTCGATTCTTGCCAAGAATCCATCTCTGGGAGCTATTAAGTCTGATAAGGCGAATTCTTGTGTGGGCGAAAAAGACGCCGATAGTTTCGCTAAGAATCTCTCCGAAGTGGGAGATGCGCTTTTGGCGCGCAGCGGACCCAAATCATTGGGGTCGTTGAAATCTTCATTTCTGTATCAACGTCGACAATCACCTCGAGCATACGAGGCCACGTTGCACGACTGGGCGAGTCGTATTCGCGATAAGTTGGTGGATGAAAATAATGGTCCGCTGAAAACCCTTTTTTCTTCGCGAGTATTTTATTTTACTCAAGATGCTTTGCTCCGACATGTTGGTCTACCCGAGTACGCAATGATGACTGCCGGTGAAGCTGCCGAGAATCCGGGGCTGCGAGGCCACTATGGTTATGGCTACAATTACCTTCCCAATCCTAAAGCTGTTATTTACTCGACGGAACCTCTTAAGGGCTCCGTGGTTCAGGACGGGGTCGAGCAGGCCAAATCGAACTCAGTTCCCAATGATCTTTTCTATGTTTATGAGCATGTGTTTTCCTATCCCGATCTCAATCGGGATAGGCCAGTGGTTGAGAATCATGAAATTCAGTGGAAAGTTGGAGACAAAGAGTACAAGGCGTCACTCAAACTCGAGCGTGATGTTTCCCTGGGCAAAAAAGATATTAAATTGAAGGATGGCGCCAAAATAAGTGAGTTGTGGGCGGACGGCAAGCTTACGGGCCTTATGGTGCCTGGATCGAACATGGGTCAGAACGAACAACTGGATCGGGTTAACCAATACATGACTTACTACCAGGGACAGGGCTTTGAGTTTTCTACACAAACCGAATCGATAGACACACATCAATTCGTAACTGGCATGCTCGCTTCTGGCGAAGCTGACTATCTTATTAAGGAGTCCCATTCGGGGGGCAATGATGCTGATGTTATGGAGATGTCGGTTAAGTCGGACGTAAAGATGGGAGTGAAAAAAATGCCGGATGGTAAACAGCAAGTCGTTTACTTGCTTTCGCCCTCTGCTTCCAACGATGCGAGGTCTTACCGTGCACCGACGCACCATTTGACGCGTTCCGCTTTCACTCAAAACCTCAAGGCGCGTGAAAAGGCAAATAAAGGCGAGCTCATTTATTTTAATACGAGTTGTCACGGGGCAGCCCTCGCTTGTCGAGAGCTGGGTGAGGCACGCTCACCCTTACTTACGGATATTGCTTCCGATGCCTCTGCCACAGTGTTCTACAATGAACCCCGTTCCAATGTGCTTTATCATCTTGTTGATTCGCTCGTCACCACTCCCCCGGATGGCACTTTGCTTTGGAAAGACGTACGGGCACGGATTGATGAAGTTAAAAAGTATCGCGATGAAATCGGAAGTCGTTTCCGCGGTTATGATAACTACTATTTCCCAGACCAGCCAGAATATACGAGGAAGTGGATGGTGGATCGGGCTTCCTCCGTTGCTTTGTCGGCTAAAGAAAATGGACAATGGCAGGCTCGTTCTGTTCTGACGCCCACAGTTAGCATCGAAGGACTAGCGACTACTCCGGGGCGCTGAGGAGCAATGATGGATATTAAAATTTGGCCGACTCTATTTTTTCTGATTTTCATTGCCAGAGATGCCGGATTTGCCGCTGAGAGTTCAGTGGCACCCGTATGTAAATTCCGGATTGAAATCTCCGCGTACAATGGTGCAACGACGGTACAGAACCAAGCGTTGCCAAATATGGATTCCGAAGAAAAATGCCAGCGCGCCATTCAGGCCCACTGCCTCAAAAAAAATCCCAATCAGGTAAGAGACTTCGTTATCAAATGGGACTACGGAACGGAATCCGATGTCGCGAAGTGGTCTAAATTCGAATGTAAATTCTAAACAATAAGGGCGGCGCTACTGCGCGCGGTCGGCCGTGCAGGCGAAGGTCTCTTCTTCGGATTGCCAGTTGGCGTGCACGTTGATGGGTTGGCAGCAAACTTCGCAGTCCCAAATCCACTGCTGGTTTTCGCCTTCGGATAAGTCTACGCCCAGCCAAAAACTCTCGCCGCAGTAGGGGCACTGCACTTCGCAATCGTAAACCATGCCGGCACGCTACTCCCGCAGGCCTAGGGTTGCCAAGGAACCGCTACGAAGTCGTCGCCCACGTCGATCACCTCGCCGCCGTAAGCGGTTTCGCGGCCGTCTAGTTTACGTGCGTAGCCCGAGGCAAAACCCTTGCCGGTTTTGCGTAAGATTTTTAATAGCACATGCTCGCCGCGGTCGGTGGTGGCTTCAAAGAAAGACATTTCGTCTTGGTCGCCGAGAATGCGTTGAATTGTGTAAGTGCGTTGTTTGGGATGGGTGGCGGTCCGGTACTCGGAGTCGCGATATGGTCGGGAGTGGCTCACGAGTTGCGTGCCGGGCTTGAGCGTGCGGGGAGTGGCTTTGTCGATCAGGTAGTCCGCTATGCTGTCGTGCGTGCGCTGGAACCAGGGCTGAGCTTGTTTTTGGGCGAGGCGCTCCTCGCGAATCGCACGATTAACTCGGCGAAGTAGTTTGGTGTCGGCAATGACTTTAAAAGTGGAGTCGTAACCACCTTCGTCCTCGTAGGCGAGGTTGCTGAAGGAATGTTCTCTGGATTTTAGTCGGTCGAGCGGCCGGTGTTGGATGGCGCCTTGGGTGCCGAAATCAAACAGCACCCATTCTTTGCCGTTGTAAGCAATTTGATCGGGACGGAAATCGCCAATGCGAGTGTACATCCAGGTATGGCGCGCAAACTCCACCAATTGGTCTTCGAGTCGCGCACGTTCCTTGGGACTCAGCTTAAGTTTTTCGCCTTGCAATCCTTGCCCTTTGGCAAAGCTCGCCAGAGTGAATGGAAAATCTTCTTTTTTCATGACCACAAAGCGAGGGCTTACGCTTTCTTCGGGATAAACTTTGATGATAGGCACATGGTTAGCAGAAAGCTCGGCGTAAAGTTCTAGGTAGCTCGAAATGGATTCATCGTAGCGGTGATCCTTGCCGCCAAAAAATCCCATTCCTTCGCCGGACGAGGTGGGAATGCGGAGCGCACGACCATTGCCAATATCTAATATGCGATTGGAGCCCGAACGCCGTCGGTCCAAATACCCGCGCACCTCAAAAACATGTCCGTCGCCGAAGTCGAGTTTGTCGCCCGGTA
>JAFEAR010000239.1 GCA_018266335.1 Bdellovibrionales bacterium | reverse complement strand
GTCTACACCGCGCAGTTGACCCGCATGCTGGTGCGTGAGGAGTTGGGCGGTCTCGATGACGGCTGGTACGCTCTGGCCGAGCGCGCCATGGCCGGCTTCCGTGCCACCTGCCAGACCGTCGACCTGGAGCGTGAGCTCTGGCGCAAGCGCTTTGTCCAGCAGCGTCACCAGGAATCGGTGGACAGCAGTAAAGCCCACGGGCAGCGCTTCATCGACAGCCTCACCGGGCTGACCTGCGACGAAGCGCTCAAGACCGTCAAGGAAGCCTGGCAGATGCGTCAGGTTTTTGACCGCTACTGCACGAGCGAGTTTGACGAGTCGCCGCACCGTTGCAGCCCCGCCAGCGAGCGGTGCAACAACATGCTGGCCCGGCACAGCTGCACCCACGAGCGCCGCCTGGAGCTGCGCAAGATGATCGAGGACTACACCCAGCCGCTGCATTACGGCTGGAACTACACGGGGGACTGAGCGTTTCGAATTAATCGAGCGCTGTGTCCTCCAATTGGAAGGAAAAGACACATGCGTTCGACCAGAATTACATCTGTACTGCGTGCCATGACCGTCATCGCGCTCTTCGCCACGGCTCTCAGCCTGGCGGGGAGCCAAGACGTGAGTGCCATCGGTCAACCGGTGAGCATAGCTACCGCTGTGCCCACCAAGACCTACAGCCTGGACCGCTACGAGGACCAGGTCAAGGAATACGAGGCGGAAGACTCGCTGTCCGGACTGGACCGCACTGCCGCGGAAGAGGGTGACATCACCCTCTTTGTCGGCAGCTCCACCTTTCGCCTCTGGCGCGACCTGGAAGTGCGATTCCAGGACGTGCACGCCATCAACCGCGGCTTCGGCGGTGCCACAATCGACGAAATCAATCACTATGTGAATCGCCTGGTTTTGAAATACAGACCAGCGCGTATCGTGTTCTACGCGGGCACGAATGATATCGCCGAAGGTGATAGCGCCGAGGTTGTCTTTCGGGAATTTCAGGAATTCGTAGAGCACGTTCACCGTGTTTTGCCTGAGACCCGAATCTACTTCGTCTCCGCCAATCCAGGCCCCTCGCGGGAAAAGTGGGCGGACAGGTACAACAAGGCCAATCAGCTGGTCCGGGACTATAGCCTCAAGACCGGTCAGTGCAAGTACATCGACATCACGCAGGCCATGCGCGACGCTCAAGGGCAGATGCGCAAAGACCTGTTTGTAGCCGACAACTTGCACATGAACAAGCAAGGCTACGATATCTGGGAGCCCGTCATCCGGCAGGCTCTCAGTGGCAAGTAAGTCGCTTCGAACTTGAACTGAACTCCAACCCCTTCATCAGAAAAGAACAGAAGGAATTTTCCAATGCCAGCTCTCATTCCCGTTGACGTCGCCGCCATCGGTGTGACCATCATCTGCATGATCGTCGCCTGTTGCGCCGGTCTGGCCGTTTCCGTGCTCGGCAAAGTGCTGGGCGGCGTGGCGGAAGTCGGTGTCGGCTTCCTGGAAGCCGTCGCCGGTGGTCGCCCGACCTTCGTCGAAAAGAAGCGTGTCAGCGCTCTGCCGGTCTTCATCCGCGCCCTCCTCTACATCGTGGGCGGTATGGCGGCCATCGTCGTTGCCGGCTCCGGCCACTCGGTCCTCGGCGCCCTGCTCGGCGTCTTCTGCGCCTTTGCCTTCGGCGTGGCCGTGGTCACTTTCTTCTCGCGCATCAGCGCGTGAGTTAAGGACCGTCCGAGCGCTAGCTCCAGGCGGCATCTAGAAGCTTGATGCCCTTCAAACAGTTACATCGGTCAGGTGTCTAGTTGACTAGACACCTGACCGATGAGTATGGAAAAGACCTGTAACTCGGCGTTTTGGTGGAATTTTTTTTCCTCTTGGTATTACTGTGCGATATAGTGTAAAAATCCATTTAAAATTTGCAGTAAACTTAGGCTGTGCAAACAGACGAAATACCAGACGATAAAGCAGAACGCGAGGAGTACTGGCGCAGTGACTCTTTGCACACTGTCGCCTTGCCGCCGCCAGATAGGCTGCGCCGCCTCAGTCTAGACATGAAAGCGGGACTGGCAGCCGATGACAAGAAAGTCATTTTGACAGTTTGCAAGGAAATGCTGAAAGAGCTTTCTGACTTTTATGAGGTGGACTGTCCAACTGTTTCTATCCTCGCTAAGCGCCCTCTCAAGCCGTTGGAAGAAGGCTATGTGCAGGAACTCTTTGGTGACTACACTCCCGACACGCAAAAGATAAGGCTCTGGATGCGCACAGCCGTGCAAAAGAAACCCACCTCGCATGGTGTTTTGCTCAGCACCTTTGTCCATGAGTTTATTCATCATCTCGATATCGTGCAGATGGACTTTCCCGAGAGCTTTCACACACGCGGCTTTTATGACCGTGTGGGTCTTATCTATCACCACATCCAAAATACTCCGGTGCGCAAGATAGTCTGGCGCAGTCAAAAAGACGGGACTTATCTTGTCGATTGGGCGCGCACTATGGCTAATCGTTAGGAGCGGCTATCTGCCTTGTGTTTAGCTGTTTTGATGTGTTGTACTAAAGAGCATAGTGCGTATTGGGAAATTAAAATCTCCGCAGAAAGCCCTTGCTACAGGGCTTTCCGCAGAGTCTCCCCTTACCGAGGGATAGGCACAAAGCGTGCCCAGAGCATGCCGACGGCGATGCCCGTATAGACCCGGTAAAAGATGCTGGTGTAGATGACGCTGGGCACGTTGATCCAGCCCATAGCCAGGACGCCGATGAGGGAGACGATCATAAGGAGGGGGACTACGATGAGCACCCAGCCTGGGATCTTATCCTTGGCGTTGCGACAGGCGATGAGCGTGAGAATCGTGCTGGCCGCACCAACTGCAAACAGCAAAAGAGAGGCGAGAGTTGCCATTTTATTCTCCATGTTGAGAGACAGTCCAGGCAAACTTTAGAAACAGGCAAACGAGATAGCAGCGTGCCAAAATCAGCCGCGAGTGAGGCGACTGAACTTTGTTTTTATTAGGGATGGGTACCTTGTTTGAAATGCTGTACTTGTTTTTTCCTGGTCTAAAATAATGCGATGGATATCAATAGATTTAGAGATGTTTTGCGTTTGAAACAAGCTGTTAAAGTGCAAAAAGCGGCAGAAAGTGCGTGATTGTACGTATGCCTTAAATAAACAAAGCTAGCGCGGGTATGCCACCGTATATGGTGAACACGCAAAAAGGCGAGGCACTTTGGGTGCGCTCGCCTTTAAGATTGATGCCATTTACTCACGGACCACGTGGAAATCGCGTGAAAGTGAGCGAGTTCAATTGTGTCGACTAGATACCTATCTAGTTCTTAGATATTGATCTGCAGACCGTCAGGCATGGCAAAGACCTTGGCCTGTTTGCCAGCCTGGATGTGACCGAGCAAATCCTTAAACTGCGGGTGATTGAGGAGCTGCCAGCCGCTAGTGAGACCGGGCACCTTGTGGCGACCGACCACATCGTACCGGCTGGCTTGACCCTCGGTCATGGCAGTGAAGATACCGGTCAGGGGCGGCAAGCCGCTCTCAGTGACCGGGCTGTCGTCACGGGGAGCACCGCTGCCTTTGACGACGATGAGAAAGACCCGCTCACCCGCGCCCTGGAGTTTGTCCATGGCGATGCTGATACCGGCGCGATACTCGGTGTTGGGGGTGCCGTCGCGAGACCTGCCCACCGACTCGGCGTAGAGTGTGCGGTCGATGTGCAAGGCGCCGCTTTCGGTCTGGATGGTGATCGTGCGCCCTTCGGCGGGCTCAGGCAAGGCCGCGGCAAGGATTTTTTGCGCCTGCGAGAGACGTATCGTATTGCGTCCAGCGTCGGTGATTTCCTTGTCGATAGCCGCTTCGCCACAGGCGTAGAAACTGCCGAGATGGCTGTCGTCTATGCCGGGGACAAAGCCGGAGACTTCGCGAATGGCTGCTTTGACGACGTCGCGCTGACGCGTAGCGGCGATGGCCAGGATGATCATCTCCGGGTGAAAGCGGGGAAAATCACCAAGAATCGCCGGCACGGTGCTCTCGATCTGTTGAGCAGTGGCAGCGATTTCAGTCTCTGAGAGGAAAATGGCGGTCATGAGTTGAATCCTTTTATTGAGTTGGGAGTCGGGTTTTGCGATTTGGATGTTGGTATAGAGGTGAGTAAGCGCAATTGCTTACTGGGGCAGGCTATTTCTAGGATTGCTGCAATATGTGCGGGTTTGCCTCGTGAAAATTTGGCGCGAAAAGTTATGCTATTAACTTGGCATCGTGCTGAATCGAAGTCAACTTGCCTGGGCGCTGAAGAGTGGCTTGTTGTGGGAGATATACTAAGGTGGGGCTAATTGATGGCTAGCACGGGTGCGCCACCGTATATGGTACTAAGCGCAAAAGGCAGGCGATATATTTACCGCTGCCACTTACACAATTGGATTTGATGGTAATAAAGCAAACTGTGGGTTCAAGTGACGTGAAGTTAGGTCAAATTTAGACC
>JAFEAR010000238.1 GCA_018266335.1 Bdellovibrionales bacterium | reverse complement strand
TCAGTGCTCCATCTCTCAATTCCATCGATCGGTCCACGTTAGGTTCACGCCATGTTCCAGGTCTAACGTTCTCCTTGCTTCCTGTGTAAGCAAAGAGAATTGAAGGCATGAGTTTTGGCGTGATCCTCTTCACCATGCATGAGCCATGTGCCCATGCTTCATCAAGGAGGTCTGTATGACGATGCGCGTAACTTGTCCGCCGGCGTTTCAGTGTTCGTGCCGCTCACGCGATACTGATCGAGACCGGGCTCTTAAGCAAGCTGTGCCATAGGGTTCGCTGACGCGAGTTCGCTGCGTTGAGCCCTTCCGTCTCGTCTCCTAACTTCATCGTCGATACGTGAGCTGCCGTTTACGTATCGCTCCGATCACCGTTCAATCGCATCACACACACATTCTAAACATGCTGCACGTGACGCAGGATCGCGAGATGCTGCCGTCAGGTGCCCGGAGGCGTCCATGTACACAAATCAAGCAGTCAGTGTGGACATGCGAATTGTCGGCAAACTGGTACTGGTGGATCTGCATGGATCCGGCGATGCATTGCAATTGGCATTTAACGATCTGGCGAATCGCTTTGAATTACTGATCGAGGCTGGGGCGCTGAAATGGTCGAAGGCAAGAGCGGATCATTTCGTGCTGATGCCGCAAAGCGATTGGACCTCGTTGGAAGTGATTAGCGAGACAAAGCGGCAACTGCGTCTGTGATGTCTCGAGCGAGGGCCTGTTCCTGTTCGGTGAGTGAGAGCGCTTGGGTGAGATGATTGACCTGAGAGAGCACTCGTTCGCTGAATCCTTCCAGTGCACAGAATTCACGTGATCCCACAAAACGCGCGTTGGCGATGAGTAGCTCCTGGCGGCTGTTCACAAAGGTGGAGAGCTGACGGGTGATCTCTAATTCCGGCGTGAGTCTCATGGTGTTCTCAGAGTGACTGAACACGGCGCCAACTCTAGCAGTTGGGTCGAGGGTGGTCAATGGGACGGCATGTCACGCACGATGCTGTTGGAATGCGCCACGAAGCACGTCTGAAATCAACACATCACAACATATACCATGACATGAAAGGATCTCATCATGACGACATCCCATCTGACATCGAAGCATGCAACGTTACGTGGACTTCTCAGTGCAGCCCCTCGCCGGACTCCCGTGGTGGATGCAACGTTGGTTCGCTCGGAGATGGCAAAGGCGATCGTCTCGGTAGTGGTTCAAGATTTCCAACGAATCGCTGCAGATCATGGTCGCTTGGTGCATGCCTGGGAACGACTCGCTCTGGAGGACCTGCAACGATTGGTCTGGGAGCTGGAAAAACCACGTTATCAGGTGCATCCCGCACAATGGGCTCGTCTGCGTGCACGCCTGGCAGACTTGACCGATATTGAACGGCGCAATGCCAAGATGTTGAACGCTCGCACACCGTTCGAAAATCGTTACGACGACGATGACGATCGTGGTGAGACGTGGGAAGACATGGCCGAACTGGATTACACGGTGCCTGCTCCTCGTGGGACACGTGCTGCTCAAGCGACCGATGCGACAGTCGATACACCGCTGTGTCCCGACTGTGGCTCGTCGTCTGTGGTGGTGTCCATGATGACGGTCGGTGTCCATCAGTTAGATCTGAAAGAGGCGCATTGTCTGATTTGCGCGTGGCGTGTCGAACTCGGACGCAAACCGAGTGCGACGGTCGATGTGGAATCGGATCTTGAGCTGGAGGATCACGGAGACGGAACGCTTGTGGGGCCGATAGACGAATCTGAAGAATCAGCAGACGATGACGAACAGGACATCGTGCCGAGCAGCATGACCGGCGAGGAGGAGACTCAACGCAGTGTGGTTGAGGACTTTGAGACGCAGGATATGGAGAGCGCGGAAGATCCTGTAGATCAGCTGATGACCTTGCAGAATCGCTTTTGGCAAGACTGGACGGTCAAGCCCCTTCGTTGCGCACTATTAGAGGGCACGATGCGGGAACGACTGAGTGGGGAGCGGCTTGATATGATTTGGGCCGTAGCGTCCACACTCATGGAATCGTGCCGTGGGCTGGGTCGCGCGGAGCAACAGGAAATCGCACGTTGGCTGATGCGAACGTCGACCGAGGAGTTGCGCGCGTTTCTCCCAGAGTCGGAATTGCCGGCAGAATTGGCTCAGCCGGGACGTATGTTGGTCGTTCCGTCCGTATCGACGAAGATACAGAAGTGGCAGCTAGCATGTCGGCTGGCATTGAGACGATTCCGAGTTGCCAGCGCGGGTGTCAGAATTTTGGCCCCGTCGTTTGGTGTCTCACCGGACGTATTTCGAGCCGCGAGTGCCTAGTGCCCGTGTCGATAGGGGAGCAGCAGAGGGAGCGCGTGGTTTCTTGGAGAGCACGCCTCTCTCTGTGCCCTTGTCAACTATGCCTGGAGGCTTTCATGAATGCGATCGACACCATCATCAACGAGATTAGCCAACAGATACCCGGATCGAGTTGCATCCCTGAGACGTATGAAGCCGCCTTCGTGAGCACTGTCTGGGAGAGAGCGCAAGCCATTGAAGCCCCTCTTCGAGATGAGCTGCTTTATCGGACGGGCGTCACTCAGGACTCGGTGAAGCAGATTCGTGAAGAAGCTGCCGATGCGCTCCATGAGGCTCATCGCGCATTGTATGGGACAGCGTGTGGATAGTCGTTTTGGACTAGAACTCCTTACGCATGGCCCCATGTACTGACCGATACCCATACATGAGGGGAGACACTTCGCTGTGGAAGACACGAGTTCCTTGGAACTCAATGCGTCTTCTCGGAAGTGCTCCCCTTTTTTTTTGCCTTGCCGCAGGTTGTGGCTTAGGCAGCCCGTCGGTGTACCTCCGGTGGCATCAGTTCGATGTGGTCGGTGACAACATGAGTATACGTCAGTCCGGTGTGTGCGGAGGTGCGGGTATCCAAGCGGCCTGTGACCTTGACTGTTTGGCCCTTCGTCAGGGAGGGGAGCTGGTGGTCGAGGGCGTGGTCCCAGATGCAAACGGAGAGAAACAGTGGTGGGGTGTGTCCAGGGCGAGTGGCCTGAATAGGCCGGTCGATCGCGACGCGGAGATTGGTCACCCGGCGTGCGCCGACTGCGGCGCACACCGGAGTGGTCGCGACACGGCCAACGAGTTCGACGTGAGCATAGGTCATGAAAAGACTCCTTCACATGGTTGAGCGGAGGGATGTGCACTGCCGTATCACGAAGGGTGAGACTAGGCTGCAGGCACGTGGGCGGCCTCGCGGTTGGCTGGGAGTTGCCCGTAGGCCATGGCGATGTGTTTGAGCGCGGATTCTGTCAGCCCATAGTCCGCGGCGAGGATGCGGCAGCCAGCCTCCTTGTTGCGAAAGCGTTTCAGACTGTGTCCGAAGAAGCGAATCAATGGTAGCAGGAGTTGATCGGTTGGGAAGAACAAGCCGGGTTCCGGATGCGCTAAGCGTTCGTTGCTGGCGTTGGGATCGCCAGCCAGGATGGCGAGGTCCTCTTGTGGAAGCCCATGGAGCCAGCTTGTGATGGCCTGCGCGTCGGTCGGAGAGAGGTGGTG
>JAFEAR010000237.1 GCA_018266335.1 Bdellovibrionales bacterium | reverse complement strand
GCCCGCGTGATTTCGGCTTACGGAGTGGGTAATGTGCTGGCGAACATCGTGGCGGGTAGTTTGCAGTTCAAGCGACCCGAGCGCTGGATGTTCTGCTCGTGGCTCGTGGTGGGCGTGGGCTTTTGGAGCATCGGTCACGCAGCCACCGTCCCGGGCATTATGGCGTCGGCAGCATTGTCGGCTACGGCAGGACCGGTGATGGACATTGCCTTCCTGGGATTGGTGCAGCGCTATTTTCCCGGAAAAAATTCGCCCAAAGTTTATCGTCTCAGCATGAGCGCCAACTACGCCATCCTGTTTGTGGCGTTGTTAGTTTCGCCGGCGCTCTTTGCTCTGTTTTCTATTCCCACGGTCATTTCGATCTGCGGCTGGACCATGGGAGGGCTGGGTATTTTTGGGCTGCTTCGTTTGCGCGGCTGGCGCGCAGCGGAGCGCTGAGCTTACTTCCAGGGTTTGCGCAGTTGCGAGTGGTCGCCGCCGGGAGCCAGGGTGAGTGCTTCGCGTGCGCGCTCGGCACCGTAGTCGTATTGGTGCTGCGTTTTATCCAAAAATTCTTCGTAGGTGCGCGGCATGCGATCTTTGAGTTCCAGGAAGAGTCCCGGAAGGGGAATGAAGCTCCAAAAGCCATCGAGCTTGGTGCTGATGCCGTATTTTTTGTACACGTCGGCGTCGTCGCTCAAATCAATCCAGCGCAGGTTCTCGCCCACGGCGGCTCGGGCCTGACGGCCGCGCTTGATTTGATCGAATCCAAAAAGATTTTTGAAGGCGCGCGTAGGGGCGCCGCCCATGGGCGCCGTGTAGGTTATGAGCACGTCGTCACCCAGGGCTTTGGCGATTTCCACGGGCACTAGGTCAATACCACCGGTGGCGTAGTAGGCGCCATCGATTTGCACGGGCCTCAATAGGTAGGGGTCAGCAAAGGCCGTGCGCGAGGCTTCCCACACGTTCCATCCGGAAATAGCCTCGGTCGTGGGAGCAATGCGCGGAGACCACGCGGCGAGCGGCGAGGTTAGCCGTGGAATGCGCGTGGCCGTGTCGTGATCCGTAAGGAAGACTTCCTGAATCGAAGGCTGGGTCAGTTCTGACCATGCTTTCCCCTGAGCTTCGGGGCCATAGGCGAGCTTGGCGGCCAGCATGATCACGCGTGGGTGGTGCGAGTCGAAACGCTTGTCGACCAAACGCATAGGCGCTTCGACGGGAACATCCACAATGGTGCGGCCAAAGATGTGCGGAAAATGTTGGTCGTTGTCCTGGAAGTAAATGCGCCAAATGGCCGCTAGGCCCGAGGAGTCTTCCATTTGCGTGGAGGCGCGCAGGGCCGTGTAAAATTCTTCGGAGAACAACGCTTCGCGCACCGCCTGCGGATTGCGTTCGGATTGAATAAAGGTGCCCATCAGCGAAGATCCGCAGGTGGTGATGACCAAGTCCGGCACCCAACCGGCCTCTTGCAAACCGCTCCACACACCTAGGCGGGTAGCGAACTCCAGGCTGCCACCCGTTAGGACCAGCACCCGGCGAAAGGGCTTGGCTTGAGCGCCCGTTGCGATGATTGCCAGGGCGAGGAGGAGAAGGGGACGAAGTTGAAGACGTAGGCGCGAAGCTAAGCGAAGCATGCCCGGGAACTACCAGATTCGGCTTGGTGCACTCAAGGAATTAGCTCGTTGTTAAGGAAAGTTTACCGAATTCTCTTCAATGCGTTGTGGGTTGGTCGGCCGGCAGCAAAAGGTTCAGTGCCGAAGCCAGCTGCAGGGCTCGGAGGCTCAGTTCTTCCGGCGAAATTGCGGCATTGGGCTTGGGACTCTCTAGTTTGCTTAGGAGGTTCACGAGCTGCTTTTTCCAATCGCCATCGCCCGCTGAGCGGTGCAAAGCAAAATCGCGCACCTGGGGTGCGTTCCAGAGCATGCGAACGACGAGCTCGCTAGTCAGTTGGGGTGGAGCCATGAGCAAAAGCAGCTGAAATTTTGCGTCTAGCCAGCTTAGCGAGCCCGGGCCCAGGCGGGAGCCCAAAAACTTTTGTACCTGCTCGTACGTAATTTTGCTGGGGCGTTTCAGGGGCGAGGTGTTCGTAAGGATCGTGCCCGTTAGTTTGGCGAAGGCCGCCGGCAGGGCGTAGCGCATGCCCATGTCCGACTGGCCGAATTTAAACTCGCGCAGAATTTCGAAGGCTGCGGCCAGCTGATTTCCGTACTGATCGTAGGTGGCTCGCGCTTGCGGCTTGAGGTAGTCGGGGCTCAAATGTTCGCCGAAGAAGACGGCCCACTCAGTGGTACTAAATTGAACCTGAGCTGCACTAAAGAGGGGAATTTTGTTTATCAACGTGTATCCTCCGTCGTAGCCAACGTAATCGAGGCACGTGGGAGTCCATCCGCGGGGCGGATCTTTGCTTAGAATATGCTCGTAGGCTTCGTTGCTGCAGTAATACTGGGCAAAATACTTACGGGTGCGATCAAAATGTTCGGGCGCCGAAGCCACTTCATCGACAAAATCGACTAGCTCTCGCAGCTCGGCGCCGTTCAACGCTCCGTCGCCGTTACCGAAGACGCCAAAGTTATCCACGATAAAAACCAAACCGCTGCCGAGGAGAGGATGGTTGAGCATTTGGTCGAGGCGTCCTTCGTGTGCAACGGCGTCGTCGGCAATGTCGGTGGCGCTCTTGGGGGAATCTTGCTTCTTGCCGTTACTGCGATCCGCGTCTTTTTCTGCGGGCGCGAATTGCTGGGAAATGTTGTCGAAGACCGAGAAAAACTTAATGAGACGGCGAAACTCGTCGTCGACCTGGCCGTTCACTAGGTCGAGGGCGTAGTTGCCATTGTCGTCGAAGGACTGAATCGCCGCACTAGTGACTTGAAGGTTGCGATAGAGCGAAATCACCTTGGATAGATAGACTGTGCCCTGATCCTTTGGCTGGCCGTAAAGGTAAGCGGGGCCGTCGTAGCCTATAATTGGGCCCTTGAATTGATCAAAGAAGGTCCACAAATTGTTGCCGGCGCTGGGAAGAGTGCGGATGCTTTCGGGAATAGCTTTGCGTGCATCCCATTCATGGTAAAGGATGGGCGAGTCGATAGACAAATTCACCAGGTAGGTTCTTAAGCTACCAAGCGTTTGCTTCCCGAAGAGCTGTTCGCCCGAGCCCAGAAAGGCATTTTTAAAGCGGAAAATTCGCCGCGCTAGTGAGTTGGGTTCGAAACGCAATTCCAAAGCTTTGTCGCGCCACACGGGTGGCTGCTCCTTGAGGCGCGTGAGGAAGCGGGTCAAATCGCCCTGCGAAAATCCGCCGTCGCGATATTTGCTAGCTTCGAGTACGTGGGTCAGCAATCGCTGCGAGATTTCGTTTACTTTCTGTGTACGTTGGGCAAGGGGGGTGGGAATATCTGTTGCCGAATACAGCTCCTCGTTATCGGACGCCTCTCGATATTCATAGGCGTCATTTACAATGTCGGGTGCGGCCCGAAAGAGCGATCCCGGGAGGTACGAGGTGTCGCCTTCGCTCTGTCCCGCTAGCAGGGCAAGAAGTTCGGCCAGCAAGCCTGCATTGTGTTCGTTCGTAAAGAAGCGTGCCGCAGGTGCAGCGTCGGGAAGGTCAAAAAAGCCGGCCACTCCGGCAAGATCG
>JAFEAR010000236.1 GCA_018266335.1 Bdellovibrionales bacterium | reverse complement strand
TAGTCGCAAACGACGAAAACTACGCTTTAGCCGCTTAATCGGCTAGCCTCTGCACCGGTGGGCCTCAACGCCGGGTCTGGCAACAGACAGCAGAGTCACTAACGGGGATCGCGTTCTATAGGGTCACTTTATAGAACGTTAAACAATAGGTGACTCGCCTGTCATCAGCCTGCCGGTTGGCGGTTGCCAGGTCAAATCAAATAATTTGGCTAAGTATGTAGAACTGTCTGTAGAGGGCTTGCGGACGCGGGTTCAATTCCCGCCGCCTCCACCAATACCAATGCCCAACTGTGTATGCAGTTGGGCATTTTTCTTGAAGTCCCGCGTATCTGCGCGGGTTCGTGCGGATTCCTGCGGACTTCGCCTCGGCGCCCGGACGCCTGAAAACGCCCGTTTTCACTCTCTCCTGGCGTTTCCTCGCTCCGGCCTCGCTCTGTGAGAGTGGCCCGAAGTCCGCAAAGGCCGCAACGCAGGCTCTTACAGATCAAAGGGTTACGCGCGGACGAATCAAGCGGTTGATTTTCAGCATCGGCAGGCGGAGGAACCCGCCCCGATTCGGATAATAGAGAATGCAGGTATCACCGCAACCAAAACGGCAGGTTTCAGTCGGGTGCGATTGGGGCTGTCCCAGGGGATGTGGGAGTTGACAGGACTGGTTTCAATATCGTCAGGAAAAAATTCGTGAGTACATGTCAAAACAGTGGCTGTTCCAGCAGCTGCACACCAAATCCGGTCAGCTCAAACATTTCGCACGACGCCGTGTCGGTGGATCGCCCAAAGACTTTCTCCAGCGTTTTTGTCATACCCAAGATGGATTGCCCATCGGAGGAGAACCTGATCCGGATGGCATTGGCGGGGGTCGATGCCGTCGCGACACTTGAGTTTGATTTGGCAGCGCAGCGTCTGAAGGTTACGCATACCGGCGAGGCGGAGCGCATCACCGAGAAGCTCCGGCCGCTAAACCTTGGCGCGACATTGGTTGAGACTGCTCAAGCGACGCCAACCAATCGCAACGCTACGCGCTTCTCGATCCCCAAGATGGACTGTGCAGCGGAGGAAAACCTCATTCGCATGGCGCTGGCGAACTTGCCCGGCGTTGGCGCGCTATCGTTCGATCTGAGCAAGCGAGAGTTGTTGGTCATCCACTCGGGACCGTCTGAGGCAGTTCTCGAAAAGTTGGCACTCTTGAATCTGGGCGTGCAGCTCATCGAGTCAGTGCGCCAAGACAATGAAGCATTGGCCGAGCTGGACGCAGATGGCGATGCGTCTGAAGCTCGGACACTTAGGCTGCTGCTGGCCATCAACGGCGCCATGTTTGTCTTGGAGATGCTGGTCGGATGGGTCGCTCAGTCGACAGGCCTGATCGCCGATTCTCTCGACATGTTTGCTGATGCGGCCGTGTACGGCTTGGCACTGTACGCTGTCGGGCGCGGAGCAAACCTGAAGATCAGGGCTGCCCACATCGCTGGCTGGCTCCAATTGGCTTTGGCGCTTGGCGCTCTCGTGGAAGTCGCGCGCAGGGCTGCGTTTGGTAGCGAGCCGCAATCCAGCCTGATGATGGGTATGGGGCTCGTTGCTCTCGTGGCCAATGTGACGTGCCTTGTGCTCATCGCGCGCAAGCGGGACCGCGGCGCGCATATGACGGCCAGCTATATTTTCTCAGCCAATGATGTCATCGCAAATTTAGGTGTGATCGCGGCCGGCGTGTTGGTGGCCTGGACCGCATCTCCTTACCCCGATCTGATCATTGGCACCATCATCGGCTTGGTGGTGCTAAGTGGTGCGCGGCGTATTCTGATGCTGAAGTGACTTCACACCGGCTGCCAGCTCCAAGCACGTTCTGGATTTGTTCGCGGGCGCCATGTGCCCGCGACAACGGACGGCACTGATTACTCACTACCAGGAGCAGCTGTTATTCAGGTCCGTCATTCTCTTGGGTTGACGGGCTTCTCTAGTTTCGCTTGGTAACGCTGGTGGGGACAGGTCACAGGAACCCGCCGCAATTCGGAGAATGGAAAATGCGGCTTTTACCGAGGAAGAGTGCATCTATTCGCTACACACCATACGACCACCTCGGTGGTGTCGGACGTCTACTTCGTGCGTAGTCGATGAACCGTCTGAGCCTCGAACGCCACCAGGTCTGGATCTACCTGGCCGCCATCGTTGGCGGCCTGTCGCTGGGCACACTCGCACCCGGCGTCGGGCCGCGCTTCGAGACCTTGCTGTGGCCGGTGCTGGCCGCGCTGCTCTACACCACCTTCGTACAGGTGCCGCTGCTGCACGTGCGCGATGCATTCCGCGATGCCCGCTTCGTCCTCGCGATCCTGCTCGGTAACTTCATTCTCATCCCGCTGCTCGTTTGGCTGGCGCTGCATGCATTGCCCGACGACCCGGCACTGCACCTCGGCGTGTTGCTGGTTTTGCTGGTGCCCTGCACCGACTGGTTCATTACCTTCACCCAACTCGGCCAGGGCAACACCGCGCGGGCTATCGCGGTCACCCCGCTCAACCTGCTGCTGCAACTGCTGCTCTTGCCGGCTTACCTGTGGCTGATGCTGCCAGCAGCTGATTTCAGTACCGCAATCAAGACTGAAGAAATGTTGCCCGCCGCGCTGATGCTGATCGGCGTGCCCCTTGTGGCTGCCGCACTCACCGAGCGTTGGGTCGAGGCCATCCCGGAACGGGCCGTCTGGCGCGAGCGGCTGGGCTGGTGGCCAGTGCCTCTGCTGGCCGTGGTGGTATTCCTGATCGCAGGTGCGCAGGTCGGCACTGTGCATGATGCAGGACCCGTGCTGCTGTCGGTGCTGCCGGTATTTGTCGGCTTCCTGCTGGTCGCCGCGCTGCTGGCGCGGGGGTTCACGAGGTGGCTGCGACTGCCCCTGGACGCGGGGCGCACACTGGCCTTCAGCCTCGGCACCCGCAATTCCTTCGTCGTCTTGCCGTTCGCGCTGGCCTTGCCAGCCGGCTGGGAGACCACGGTTGTGGTGGTCGTCTTCCAGTCGCTGGTAGAACTTTTCGGGATGGCGTTCTACCTGTGGTGGCTGCCGCGCCATCTGTTCAGACAGCCTTCCATGAGCCAAGCATGAGTCCTCACTGATTCGCAGGAACCCGCATCTTTCCGCACGAATCCGCACCATTCCGAACGAGACTTCATATTCCCCTTCGGCCACCAATAATGAAACCCCAACCGTTCTCGGTTGGGGTTTTTTCTTGCCCAATCGCGCCGGTTCCCGCGTGTTGTTGGGGGTTCCTGCGGAAGCCTGCGGACTTCGCCAGCCGCCCGAATCGGCCGTTCCGGGCCACATTCCACTCTCTCCTGGCCATTCCTCGCTCCGACCTCGCTCCCTGAAGCCCGCCCGAAGTCCGCAAAGGCTACATCGCTGAGCCATACAGATCAGCGGGTTACGCGCGGACGAATCAAGCGGTTGGATTGCAGCATTGGTGGGCGATGGAAACAGCCCCGAATCGGATCTGGTGTCATCCGACCGGGGTCTGCTGCAAAGCCTCGATCAGCGGACAGCGGACCTGTCCTGTCGCCGCGCAACAACGCTCGACAAGCTCTGCGAGCACCCGCTCGATCCGGCGCAGGTCGGCAAGCTTGATCCGTACATCCGCCAGCTTTCTTTCCGCTTGCTCGCGCGCCTCATCGCAGTGCGCTCCGTCCTCGAGCTTGAGCAGTTCCGTGACCTCATCCAGGCTGAATCCCAGCCGCTGAGCCGACTTCACGAAACGCACCCGCGTGACATCCGCCTTGCCGTAGCGGCGGATGCTCCCGTAGGGCTTGTCTGGTTCGGGCAACAGGCCTTTGCGCTGATAGAACCGAATGGTCTCCACGTTGACCCCGGCGGCGCTGGCAAAAGCACCGATGGTCAGATTCTCGAGTTCTTTCTGCATATCGCTTGACTCCGTACTTAAGTACGGAAGTAAGGTTACGCTATCCAAAACAGAATTCCAAAGGAAAAGCGTATGCCTGATCTCCAGACCGAACCACAAGCAGGACGCGGCGCATTGTTCGCCGGCGGACTGGCCGCGATCCTTGCTTCGACCTGTTGCCTCGGACCCCTGGTCCTGGTTGCTCTTGGGTTCAGCGGCGCATGGATCGGCAATCTGACTGCGCTGGAGCCCTATCGCCCGATCTTCATCGGCGCTGCATTGGTGGCCATGTTCTTTGCGTACCGGCGCATCTTTCGCCCAGTGCAAGCATGTAAACCGAGTGAGGTCTGCGCTGTGCCCCAGGTGAGGAGTACCTACAAGATCATCTTCTGGATCGTGGCCGCGCTCGTCGTGATCGCACTCGCATTTCCCTATGTTCTTCCACTGTTCTACTGACAGGAGTTCCCCCATGAACAAACTTATCGCGTTCGTTGCACTCGCCTCGGCTTTGATTGCGCCCGCCTGGGCTGCCACACAAACAGTCACACTATCCGTGCCTGGTATGACCTGCGCCGCCTGCCCGATTACGGTGAAGAAGGCGCTCACCAAGGTCGATGGCGTGCAAAAGGTCGAGGTGAGCTACGAGAAGCTGGCCGCCGTTGTCACCTTCGACGACAGCAGGACCACGGCCGAGGCATTGACCAAAGCCACGGAGAACGCCGGCTACCCCTCTACGGTCACGCCGTAAGGACCCGAACATGACCGAGAGCATCGCACTCACCGTCGCCGGCATGACCTGCGATGCGTGCGCCACGCACGTCAAAGAAGCGTTGGAGAAAGTCCCTGGCGTGCAGTCGGCGGAAGTGTCGTACTTAAAGGGCGTAGCCACGCTGACCGCAGATCGCCGCATCGCGCATGAAGCACTGGCGGACGTTGTCACCGGACTCGGTTACCGCGTTTCGCTCGGTAGCGGGCCGTCGTCTTCGACGGGCAGCACTTCGTTGAGCAAGGGGACCGCGCGGCTAGGCAGTGGCGATAGCGGCTCATTGCATATCGCTGTCATCGGTAGCGGCGGCGCAGCGATGGCAGCAGCGCTGAAGGCGGTCGAGCAAGGTGCGCGAGTCACGCTGATCGAGCGCGGCACACTTGGCGGCACCTGCGTCAATGTCGGCTGTGTGCCCTCCAAGACCATGATCCGTACGGCGCATGTCGCGCACCTGCGCCGGGAGAGTCCGTTCGACGCCGGGATCACGGCAAGCCCACCGGTTATCGATCGCACCACGCTGCTCGCACAGCAGCAGGCACTCGTCGATGAACTTCGCCGCGCCAAGTACGAAGGCATCCTGGACAACAACCCAGCGATCACCGTGCTGCGCGGCGAAGCCAGGTTCAAGAACGAACTCATGCTGTCGGTAGCACTTTCTGATGGCAACACGCGTGAAGTGGCCTTCGATCGCTGTCTCATCGCCACCGGCGCTAGCGCGGCCGTGCCGCCGATTCCTGGGCTGAAGGGCACGTCGTACTGGACCTCCACCGAAGCGTTGGCCAGCGACAGTATTCCGCAGCGGCTTGCCGTGGTCGGCTCATCGGTGGTGGCCGTCGAACTGGCACAAGCTTTCGCCCGACTCGGGAGCCAAGTGACGATCCTGGCGCGCAACACGCTGTTCTTTCGCGAAGACCCGGCCATTGGCGAAGCCGTCGCAGCCGCGTTCCGCGCTGAAGGCATCGAGGTGCTGGAACATACCCAGACCACCCATGTCGCCTATGAAGACGGAGAATTCGTACTCACGGCCGGTCAAGGGGAAATACGCGCCGACAAGCTGCTCATCGCAACCGGTCGTACACCGAACACCCGCACACTGAACCTCGACGCGGCCGGTGTCGAGGTCAACACACAAGGAGCCATCGTCGTCGACCGCGCCATGCGCACCAGCGCACAGCACATCTACGCCGCCGGCGACTGCACCGACCAGCCGCAGTTCGTCTATGTCGCGGCGGCGGCCGGCACCCGTGCCGCGATCAACATGACCGGCGGATTTGCTGAGTTGGATCTGACGGCGATGCCGGCGGTGGTGTTCACCGACCCGCAGGTGGCGACAGTGGGCTACAGCGAGGCACAAGCTCACCACGACAGCATCGAGACCGATAGCCGGCTGTTGACGCTCGACAACGTGCCGAGGGCGCTAGCCAACTTCGACACACGCGGTTTCATCAAGCTGGTGGCGGAAGCCGGCACGGGGCGGCTGATCGGCGTGCAGGCGATGGCCCCAGAAGCCGGTGAGCTGATCCAGACGGCGGCGCTGGCGATTCGCAACCGGATGACCGTGCAGGAGCTGGCCGACCAGTTGTTCCCCTATTTGACGATGGTCGAGGGTTTGAAGCTCGCGGCGCAGACGTTCAGCAAGGACGTGAAACAATTGTCTTGTTGTGCGGGCTAATCTGGCTCGCTGACACGTCTTACCCGCTTGCGCTGCTCATCCCACAGCGCCGGCGGATCAACCGCCAGATCGAACAACGTGATGTGGTTCGGCAGTGCGTCGTCCAGGATGGCCGCCACGATATCGGGCGCCAGCGTGGTCAGGTTGACCATCCGGCTCACGTAGCTGTTGTCGATGCCCTCCCGCGTGGCGATCTCCTTCAAGGACTTCGCTTCCCCCGATTCCAGCATCGCTAACCAGCGGTGGCCCCTGGCCAGCGCCAGCTGGATGGAGGTCGGCGCCACATCCCACGGCCTGACCGGCGCGGTTTCGCCGTTTGGCAGGGTGACTAACTTGCGGCCACTGCGGCGCGTGATCTGGATCGGGACCGACAGGGTCAGCCTGCCGTCGCTGGTCTGCAGGATGTCCGGCTCACCGGTCTTCTGTATGCGGATGTCGCTCATGCCAGTGCTTCCTCTCGTTGCTCGACCGGTTCGGGGCGCAGCTCCAGCACCAGGCGTTCGATGCCGTTGGCGCGCAGCCGCACTTCGAGGTCGTTGGGTGACACGATGACTTTCTCGACCAGCAGTTTCACGATCCGGGTCTGCTCGGCCGGGAAAAGCTGATCCCAAATCGCGTCGAGTCGGGTCATGGCCACGGTGATCTTGGCTTCGTCCAAGGTCGGGTCGAGCTTGATCGCCTGCGGCAGCATCTCACCCAGGAGATTCGGGGCGCGCAGGATCGCCCGCAGCTGGTCGAGCACCGCCGATTCGAGTTCTGCGGCAGGCAGTCGCGGCAGACCCGAGGCACCGGCGTGTTCCTTGGCGTCGCGCTGGGGCACGTAGTACCGGTAGCGCCGGCCATTCTTCTTGGTGGTGTGCCACGGGGACAGTGCACGGCCGTCGTTGCCGAACACGATGCCCTTGAGCAGATAGGGAACCTTGGCCCGCGTCGTGTTGCCCCGCACCCGGCCATTCGTCTCCAGAATCGCGTGGACGCTGTCCCACAGCTCGCGGCTGATGATGGGCGGGTGTTCGGCCTGGTACCACTGCTCTTTGTGCCGCAACTCGCCAAGGTAAGTCCGGTTGCTCAGGAGCTTGTAGATGTGGCCCTTGTCGATCGGCCTGCCATCGCGGGTCTTGCCGTCTTGCGTGGTCCACGCCTTCGACGTCACGCCATCCAGTTTCAGTTCCTTGACCAGTGCGGTACTGGAGCCGAGTTCGACGAAGCGCTGGAAGATGTGCCGGATCAGCTTGGCCTCGCGTTCGTTGGGCACCAGCCGCCGGTTCTCGACGTCGTAGCCCAGCGGCGGCACGCCACCCATCCACATACCCTTGCGCTTGCTGGCCGCGATCTTGTCGCGGATGCGCTCGCCGGTGACCTCGCGTTCGAACTGGGCGAAGGACAGCAGGATGTTCAGCATCAGCCGCCCCATCGAGGTCGTCGTGTTGAACTGCTGGGTGACCGACACGAACGACACGCCATAGCGTTCGAACACTTCGACCATCTTGGAGAAGTCCGCCAGGCTGCGCGTCAGTCGGTCGATCTTGTAGATGACGACCACATCGATCTTGCCGGCTTCGATGTCCGCCATCATCCGCTGGAGCGCCGGACGTTCCATGTTGCCACCGGAGAAGGCCGGATCGTCGTAATCGTCGGCTACCGGTATCCAACCTTCGGCGCGCTGGCTGGCGATGTAGGCATGACCGGCATCACGCTGGGCATCGATGGAGTTGTATTCTTGGTCCAGCCCCTCATCGGTGGATTTGCGCGTGTAGACCGCGCAGCGCATGCGGCGCTTCAAGACTTCGCTCATCGTCCACCTCTCTTCTTGGTGGCGGGCTTGGTCTTGGCATTGGATGGCGGCTTGAGGCCAAAGAACAGCGGACCCGACCAGCGCATACCGGTGATTTCGCGGGCGATCATCGAGAGGCTCGGGTACATGCGTCCCTGGAAGTCATACTGGCCGTCGGCGGTTGCGATCACGCGGTACTCGACGCCTTTGTATTCCCGGACCAGTACCGTGCCAGCGGCAGGACGGTAATCGCGGTCGCGTTTTTTCACCTTGCCGGTTTCGACCAGAGATTCGATGCGACGCTGGTTGCGATCCAGCAGGTTGGCGTCGACTTTGCGGAACTCCAGCTCTTGCAGCCGGTAGGCAATCCGGCGTTCGAGGAACTGGCGATTGTGGGTGGGCGTGTCGCCACCGACCAGCTTCTGCCAGAGTGCCCGGATCTCTGCCATCGGCATCTCGGGCAGCCTGGCAATCTGCGCCGCCAGCGATGGCGGCGTGGAAAATGATGGTGTTTGCATGCTCATTTCGACTCCGTAGTTGTCTTGTTGACGGGGTCTGTATGAACGCGCTGGTTGCCAGAGAAGCCAAGCTCAAACTCGCTCGCTTCGGCCATGTGTGCGGACTGTTCTGCACCGCCGATACGCAGACGGGCCAGGCCGTTGGCCAGCAGTGACGCGATTTCGCAGCGACGCTGCTCCGGCGTCATCCGCTCGGGTGGTAGATGGTTGATTTGATGCATCGGTAGCGGTCCTCTCGGTCAAACTCACATGCAGTGAAATTGTCCGGATGGACTGCCGCCGACACCATGAGGGAGTTTCGGAGTCGTGCGAACCGATGCGGGTTTCTGCGAAAAGCAGGTCCCCTTTAGTTCGCCAGATGACGGGCGAGGATGGTCTTCATCAACGAATTGCCGGGCTGGGTGCTGGCGATCATTTCCCTGATTTGCTCGTTAACCTGCTGGGCTGGAACACCCGCATTCGCTACCGCCTGCGTGATTGCCGAATAAGCATCGAGCACATCAGCGCCGGTGATGTCGTAGCCATGGCCGAGAGAGATCCAGCGCAACGCAGCGAGACCTGCGGCGAGCGCGAATTCAGGCTGCTTCTCGGTGTAATCACGGGCGGCGCGCGTCAGCGTGCGCGGATCGGTCGGGCTGCGTGTCACCAGTTCAACAGCCACTGCGAACAAACCCGCGTCCTTGGCAGCGGCGAACCACTTGCCCTCGGCGCCAGGCGCGCTGGCTACCAGGTCGTGCAGGATCTCTTCCGGCTGCTTGTTGGGATACTTCTTGGCGATGGCACGAAACGTCGCCAGATTCGTGGTGCCCTGATTCGCCTCGATGGCATAGCGGCGGTAGGCCTCGTCGTGCAAACCGGAGGACAACAGGATCTCTTCGCAGGCCTGGGCAATCTGCCAGCCAGGATCATTGAGACCGCGCGACTCCTCGGCGTAGCGGATCGCCTCCGCCTTCTTGCCCATCGCGGCCAGGGCCTTCACTCCCCAACGTCGGTCGTGCCACCACTTGAAGGGTGCCTTATCCAGCAGCGCCAACAGTTCCTGGTGACGACCCGCCGCATACATCGATGCCAGGCAAGCGCTGGTGCCCTTGAAGAATCCGTGCCCTGAGGCCTTCGGGCTCCATACGCTCTCGACGACGGGTAGAAACTCATCGGCCCATTGCGAAGCCAACTCTGGCGTCACGCATAACTCGCCCCAGTAGTCGCCCAGCAGTTCGATGTAGGGCATCTCGTCGTCCTGCAAGGCCTGCCATAGCCGCTCCAGCCAGCGTTGCCGAATCTTCTGATCGACGTCGGCCTTGATGATGATCGGCACGAGGGTATCGATGGCCTTGTTCACCGCCGAGCCCAGGGCGCCCGAGGAACTGTCCACCTGTTCCAGCGCCGGGGAGAGCTTTTCCAGCAGGGTGATGGCCCCCTCAGCTGCGAGCACGGGCTCCTTGCGGGCGACCTGCTTGATCTCCGTGATGGCTTCCTTGATCCGCTGCGCCGGCGTGTCGGAGCGCCAGCCGAAGGCATGCCGGCGAAAACGGGCAGCGAATTGCCACTTGTGGGCGCTCATGATCGATCCACCATGAGCTATCGCACCGGGTACTGGCCGTTACGGATGAAGCGGTCGTAAGTGTCTTCCTCCGGTTCCTCATCATCTTGCCGCGCTCCCTGCCACTCGGCCTCGGGCAGCAATAGCAGTGTCAGCGTGTAGTCGTACTGACCCGCGACGCGCGTCATCTCCGTGACTGGCATGCTGGCAAGCTCGCGGGCAAACCAGGACTGGGCGCGCCCCGTCCGGTTGTCGCACATGTCAAAGGCGTTGTAGCTGTGCGCCAGCGCATCGTGCGGCAGCTCGATAGTGTTCTTGCGCGTCGCGAAGTAGGCGCCGGACCTGAGCGCCGCCTTGTTCGACTTGGCCCACAGCATGTGATCGTCGCGGCTGGCTACCAGTACGGCGCGCCTGGGAGCGATCTCGGTCCAACGCAAGGCGGCGGCCGTGAGCGATACACCATAGCGGTCGGCGCAGTGGCCCAGTAGATCGAAGCTGATCGGCTGGCCGTCGACCTGGCGCCGAAAGTCGTCCAGCGGCATCAGCAGGGTCGAAGCAAACAAGTCCGCCTCTGCCTCGATGTCGCGCTCGTTGTTGTCTCCCGTTTCGATATCACCGTCGCCGCACTCGAAAATGTCCTGCTGGTGACGGTGCAGGATGTAGTGACCGAACTCATGCGCGATGGTGAAGCGCTTGCGGCCTTCCGACGGGGTGGCGCTGTTATAGAGGACCAGCCACTTCGAGCGCGCCTTATTGGCCTTCAGCAGACCATCGAAACCTTCCAGATCCTCGCCCCGAACCTTGTCGATTGGCGAGTCCGAAAAGCACTGGCGGGAATACTCCAACGCCAGTTCGTCAACCTTGACTGGAAAGCGATCCGCACCGAGAACCGTGTTGAGCATGGACGAGATGCGGTTGGCCTCGGCCATGGGCTTTTTCGCGTCCGTCATTCATCTTCCCAGGCATCGAGGATCTTGCGGATCTTCTTCTTGTCCGGCTCGGACATGTTCTTGTACTTACGGAAGAAGGCCTCGTCGAGCACTTCCTCGTCCGGGGTGGTTGCTGACTCGGTCAGCAGGAACTCCGTGGTCACCTCGAGGACGGCGGCAATCTTGCCGATTTTCTCGGCCGATGGTTTCGGATCGTCTTTGTTTTCCAGTTCCCAGATGTAGCTCTTGCTGGAGTCGGTCAGTTCGGCCAACTGTTCCAGACTGAGTTTCTTTTGCTTCCGCAGTGCGCGGATCTTGTCCCCCAGGGGCGATGGCACCGGCATTTCCTCATTTGTTGGCTTCAATCCGAAAATAATACCACTACGCCGAACGATTTCGTACCTGCTTGACAAACCCCTAACCGCTCCGCGACAATCTGAATCGTTCGGTACACCGAACGTCATCGGTCTGCACACCCCAACAAGAAGAAGGGGCCGTCGAGGCTGATACCAAGCCGATCCAAACCTTTTAAGGGGTATGTAGATGAACGATGCAGAAAACCTGAGCAAGCTCCTGGGCCACTTGCCGCCGGCGGTGTTCCGTACATTCATGGTGGACGAGTTCGGCCTGGCCATGCCGGATGTGGACGCCAAGAAGCCCAAGAAAGAACAGCGTGAACAGATGGAGGCTGTGCTTACGGCTCTTGAGGTGGGCGAGCGGCAGCGGATCGAAGAAGTGGCAGAACGGATCGTGCTGCTGTCAGACGGCGCCGGCCAGGACGTCATCGACGGCTTCAAGGACGACATTTTCGATGACGCCGCCCGGGAAACCTTCGCCGCAATTCCGAACCAGTACCAGCGGGCGCTGTGGTTGCACATCAATGAACCCGTGATCTTCGAGGAAGCCCTCAACGCCCGACAGGCCGACGTATTCCGGCAAAGCGCCTCCTGCTACTCCGGATTCATGGCGCCCGCCAACCTGGCGGTACTCGACGACGCGACGGCTAAGACGGCATTCCACCAGACCGTCGCTCAACAATTGGGGTGCTCCGATGACGCGGTCGCGATCCAGATCTTCAAACGCCTCCGGCCCGATACGCAGACCGGCGAGGACGTGGATCTGTACCAGATCAGCATCCATCACAACCGCCCACCGGAAATCATTGACTGCGTGCAGGCCAGCGAATTGGTGGCTCAGGAGGTGATCCGGGCGGTGTCTTCGCACATCACTTACGAGCCGGCCAATGGGCACCTGGAGGTGCTGTCGAAAGATACGGCGGGCCGCGAAGCGTTGGCGCGCATTGTGGCGGACACCCTGCTGCAATCGCCCATCACCGGCGAGAAGATCCCGCTCAAGCAATACGACTACCAGAGCTTGGCGGCGCCGCGAAATTTCGACTTGTCCGGCGAGCCGGTGGCGTTCGTCAAGGTCGTCGAGCTCGGCTACGCCGCTGGCAATGGCCGGTCGCTCCTGGTGAAGATCTGGACCAAGGACGTCGATGACATCCACGCGGCCGCCCGGTCGTTGATCGGCCCCGCCTTCGACTTCCGCGATCACCACCTCAACTACGCCAAGCTGGCCATCAAGCTGAAAAAGGTCGGCAAGGACCGCGCACGGACGATCACCGTGATCCTGCGCGACGACAACAAGTGCAACATCAAGACCAAGCGGGAAAAGGACCGGGCACTGTGCGACCGACTGCTGGCCAAATGGCATCTGGTGAAGGAGATCGGCCATGTCGTCGAAGCCCCTGCCGACACAGTCGCTGCTTGATCTGATCGACCTGTTCGAACAGTCTGGGCAGCCGATTGCCGATGGCGATGGACGGAGGCTTCGTGGTGTGCCCGGGTGGAGTGTCCTTGGACGGACATCTTTGACGCCGAACCTGCTGGAGCAGTGGACCGATTGCACCGGCTATGCCGGGAGCTACCCAGCGCCACTCGGCGATGACCGCGTGCATGTCGACCTGGAGGAGGATGACCAGCCTGACCGCTATCGATATCGGTGCCCCGAGACTTTTCGATGGAAGTTCGTCCCGGCCGCAGAGGTCGCAGTCTTCAGCGTCCGACCGCCGGCAATCCTGAACGTCGTCTCTGATCTTCTCGGTATCGCGCAGGCGCTGCGCAAGGGAATCGAGACGCCCTTGCTGGACGATTCACTGTGGCATCTTGGCAAGACCAAAGTGGGACCAGCACTGACAGACGTCTGGCTTGTTCGTGGGTTGGCGCAATCCGTCGAACAGGTGTTTCGGCATTTCAGCCAAACCAGTCTGCCTGATCAGGGCCTGATCTTGTCGTCGGGCGGTGTGCTGCCGCAGTTTGTCCGGCCGCCGCGAAGCTACCGATTCGCATCGCTACGAGCTTCAATCGTCGACTACGTCGCCACGCCGTGCATCGACATGGATCTCCTGCATCGAATACTGGCCGCTCCGCCCGATGGCGCGATCCGCCCCGTGTTGCCGGTGCACTTCGACGAGTACACCAACACGCTGACCATCCGCACCAAGACCAAGCCCTGGACGATCAAGGGCGAGCGTCAGGCTGCGGCAGTCCGCTACATGTTCGAGCAGGCTATCAACGACAGGTGGATTCTCCCGGCCGCTGAAATTCTCGACGCAGCCTATGCAGACAAGAAGACGGCACGCAGTCAGCGCATGCAGAACCTGTTCAGTGGCAACACCGACTGGGAGGACTACATCGACAACCCTGAAAAGGGGAAGTATGGCTTCCGCCGAGATTGACCGGCCACCAGTTGGCAGGACCACGCACAACCGCCTTCGGGCGGTTTTTTGCTTTCTGGGCCCCGCTTTTCCCCGCAGAAGCTGCGCCCGTACATCAGCCCGTACATGGCGGCGGCAGACGCCCGCACAGGCCGACTTCGAAACTGACCTCACGAATTCGCAACAACCAGAAGGAGTGCATCGTGAGTGTCAAACATCTGAATCAAGGCCAATTGGCCGATCGTTGGGGAGTCAGCGAAGCAACGCTTGAACGCTGGCGCTCCGAAGGTATCGGCCCGGTATTCCTGAAGCTGCAGGGTCGCGTCGCTTATCGCATCGAGGACATCGAAGCCTACGAGTCCGAGAGCCTGCGCAAGAGCACCTCTGAACGCGTCAATGCGGGAGGTGCGCTGTGAACCGCATCTCCCCCGACGAAGTCCTGACCACCCCGGCCGGCGAACTGGCTGCGCTTGCCAGCGAGTCCCTGTTCCAGCTCAAGAACGACGCTGCAGATCTTCTCGCCGCTGCCAAGGCGATCGTCGAGCACGTCGATCGCGCACTGGATCTCAAGTATGCCGACCGCGCACACCAGCTGCGCTTGGCGGCAGGCAAGGACACCGGTGTCGTCCACTTCGACGACGGCCATGTCCGCATCACCGCTGATCTACCCAAGAAAGTCGACTGGGACCAGACGCGGCTCGCCGAGATCACCCGTCGCATTGCAGCCAACGGCGACGACCCGTCCGAGTACGTGGACATCAGCTACCGGATCTCGGAAACCAAGTTCAACGCGTGGCCCGAGTCGCTCAAGAGCGCCTTCGCCCCGGCACGCACCCTCAAGACCGGCAAGCCGGGCTTTCGTCTCGCTCTGCTTCAGGAGTAATCGCCATGAAAACCAAACCTACGCTGCTCGAACTGCTGCGCAAACAACCGGAGATGTACCTCCGGGATCTGCCGGACAACATCCGCATTCCGGCACTGGACGGCAATCGCCCCGACGAAATCGTGCGTCGCCTCGAAGACGCCACCATCGATGACCTGGCCTTCGCGATCCAGGGTATGGAGTCGGAATCCCGTCTGATCCATCGCCGCCTGAGCGGTCTGCGCGACCTGTACGAAATGGCCCGCAAGCGCGGCGCACTCGGAGTGACCACCGTCGCTGATGCGTTCGCCAACATCAGCACCGAGGAGGCCGGCACATGAGCCTCCCCATCATTACTGCAGACCAGCGTCTGGCCGAGCGCCGTGGCGTGAAGGGTGTGCTCGTCGGCAAGAGCGGCATCGGCAAGACCTCGCAACTCTGGACGCTGAAACCCACGGCCACGCTGTTCTTTGATCTTGAGGCTGGTGATCTCGCGGTCGAGGGCTGGGCCGGCGACACGATCCGTCCGCGCACCTGGCAGGAGTGTCGTGACTTCGCGGTGTACATCGGCGGGCCGAACCCGGCGCTGCGCGACGACCAGCCGTTCAGCCAGGCCCACTTTGATGCCGTATGCGCGCGCTTCGGTGATCCGACGGTCCTGGACAAGTACGACACCGTGTTCGTCGACTCCATCACCGTGGCCGGTCGCCTGTGCCTGCAATGGTGCAAGGGCCAGCCACAGGCCTACTCCGAGAAGACGGGCAAACCCGACAGCCGGGGTGCATACGGGCTGATGGGCCAGGAAATGATCGCCTGGCTGACCCACCTGCAGCACACGCGCGGCAAGAACGTGTGGTTCGTCGGCATCCTCGATGAGCGGCTGGACGACTTCAATCGCCGCGTGTTCTCCCTGCAGATCGACGGCTCAAAAACCGGCCTGGAACTGCCCGGCATCGTCGATGAGGTCGTCACCTTGGCCGAGCTGAAGGCCGATGACGGCGCCAGTTACCGCGCCTTCGTCTGCCACACGCTGAACGCATGGGGCTACCCCGCCAAGGACCGCTCCGGGCGGCTCGATCCGATCGAGGAGCCGCACCTCGGCCGCCTCATGGAAAAGATTGCCGGCCCGGCCAGGCCCGCTACCGAACGGCTCGATTTCGCGCGCCCCGCGCCCGCTGCCATCCCCGAATCCACTTCCACTCAGGAGTCCTGATCATGACCTACTTCGATTTCAATTCCGCTTCCGAACAGACCTCTTTCGACCTGATCCCCAAGGGCACGCTGGTGCGTGTCCGCATGACCATCAAGCCGGGTGGCTTCGATGATCCGTCGCAGGGATGGACCGGCGGCTACGCCACCCGCAACGACAACACCGGCTCGGTGTACCTGAACTGCGAGTTCGTCGTGATGGAGGGCGAGTTCGCCCGTCGCAAGATGTGGTCGCTGATCGGCCTGCACAGCCCGAAGGGCCCTGAGTGGGCCAACATGGGCCGCACATTCGTCAAGGCGATCCTCAACTCAGCGCGCGGCGTTCATCCTGGCGACAACAGTCCTGCCGCGCAGAACGCGCGCCGCATCAGTGGGTTTGCCGATCTCGATGGCATCGAGTTTCTCGGCAAGGTCGACTGGGAGAAAGACCAGAACGGCCAGGACAAGAGCGTCATCAAGTCCGCGATTACACCCAACCACAAGGACTACGCCGCCCACATGGGCGGGGCCGCAAAGCCTGCGGTGTCAGGGGTCGCCAACGGGTCGAACGCGTATGCCCAGGCCACGGGCCGTGCCTCCGTGCCGGGTCGCCCGAGCTGGGCACAGTAAGGGGGACGCCGCCATGATGCTCCGCCCCCGACAAGCTCTGCTGGTCGAGCGCTCCCTGGCGGCGCTCTCCCAACACGGCAACACCCTCTCTGTTGGCCCCACCGGATCGGGCAAGACCATCATGCTGTCGGCAGTGGCCGGCAGCCTGTTGGCCGAGCCAGATGCCAAAGCCTGCATCCTTGCCCACCGTGATGAGCTGACCGGTCAGAACCTGACCAAATTCGCACGGGTGAATCCGGGCGTCAGCACCTCCGTGTTCGATGCCAAGGACAAATCCTGGTCCGGGCGCGCCACCTTCGCGATGGTGCAAACGCTGTCGCGTGACAACCATCTCGCTGCGATACCAACGCTCGATCTGCTGGTGATCGATGAGGCACATCACGCCGCCTCGGCGTCTTACCGCCGTGTGATCGACCGGGTGCTGGACAAGAACCCGCATGCTCAGATTTTCGGCGTCACCGCGACACCAGCCCGCAGCGATGGCAAGGGCCTGCGGGAGGTTTTCAGCAACGTCGCGGATCAAATCACGCTGGGCGAGCTGATTGCGTCCGGTCACCTCGTGCCGCCCCGCACCTTTGTCATCGACGTCGGCGCCCAGGAGCAACTGACGCGGGTTCGTCGCACGGCCACCGACTTCGACATGACGGAAGTCGAGGCGATTCTCAACAAGACCCCCATCACCGATGCCGTGATCCGTCATTGGCGCGAGAAGGCCGGCGACCGCAAGACGATCGTGTTCTGCTCGACCGTTGCCCATGCCGAGTGCGTGCGCCGGGCCTTTCAGGATGCCGGTGTGTCTGCCGTAATCGTGCATGGCGAGCTCTCAGACGCAGAGCGAAAGGCACGGCTGGCCGACTACGAATCCGGCACCGCGCAAGTCGTGGTCAACGTGGCTGTGCTGACCGAAGGCTACGACTTCACGCCCACCTCCTGCGTGGTGCTTCTGCGACCCAGCTCGCACAAGTCGACGCTGACCCAGATGATCGGGCGCGGCCTGCGCACCATCGATCCTATCGAGCGTCCCGGCGTCATCAAGACCGACTGCGTGGTGCTGGACTTCGGCACCGCCACCTTGATGCACGGTTCCTTGGAGCAGGACGTCAACCTCGACGGGCACCAGCATCACGGGGAAGCGCCGACCAAGGACTGCCCGTCCTGTGAAGCCACCGTCCCGCTCGGCTGCCGCGAATGCCCGCTGTGCGGATTCGTCTGGGAGAACGAGACCACCGTGGAAGGTGATGCACTGGCCGATTTCGTGATGACAGAGATCGATCTTCTCAAGCGCTCCAACTTCCGTTGGTGCGACCTGTTCGGCTGCGACGACGCATTGATGGCCACCGGCTTCAATGCCTGGGGTGGCGTGTTCTTCCTGAATGGACGCTGGCACGCCGTGGGCGGTGGCAAGGATCTGCAGCCACGCTTGCTGGCCGTCGGCGACCGCACCGTCTGCATGGCCAAAGCCGATGACTGGCTGAATGACCGCGAGTCGGCAGACTCCGCGCACAAGACCCGACGTTGGCTGAACGAACCGCCGACCGCGAAGCAACTGCAGTATCTGCCGCAGGCGTTGCGCGCCGACTTCGGCATGACGCGCTATCAGGCCTCGGCGCTGCTGTCCTTCCAGTTCAACAAGTCGTCGATTCAGCGCCTTGTGGTGGCTGCCAACGATGCCCACCGGGAGGCCGCGTGAAATGTGCAGTCTGCTCCCGCAAGGCCAAGGGCTTCGGCTACTTCAATCCACGCCTGCCGCGCAGCGACCCACGCCGTTACTCGAATCGCTGGGTGTTCTGCTCCATGCGCTGCCAGAACGCGTTTTCGCGACTCATGGAAAAGACGGGAGGTCACATGATCGACCCGAGTGATATGGAACTGGCCGCCATGGCGTCCTGCCTGGCCCCGCTGGGTGAGTACGTGGGCTCCATCGGCATGCAGCGACCGTTGGCGGACTACAGCAAAGACGAAGTGCTGATGCTGATAGACGTGGTGGTGACCGCCTACCAGGAACACATGCTCGTCGAGCACGAGCGGATGGCGGAGAAGGACCGCGCTTTTCTTGAGGAGCGACTCGCCCGCCAGGGTAAGCCTGCTTCGACGGGGGTGCCGTTCTGATGCTGGACTTCAATCACCGCCCCAAGATCCATGAGCAGATCGGCGCGCTCATCGATACCGCGCTGAGCGCCGAACGCGACAACCAACCCCGTCGCAACTATCTCGGTGCGTCTCGGTTGGGCGTTGCCTGCGAGCGCGCGCTGCAATACGAGTATCTGCAAACACCGGTCGATCCTGGCCGGGACATACCGGGTCGCGTTCTGCGCGTCTTCGAGGTGGGCCACGTCCTCGAAGAACTGGCCATCCGCTGGCTGCGCATGGCCGGATTCGATCTGTACACGCAAAAGGCCAGCGGCGGTCAGTTCGGCTTTTCCGTTGCAGGCAGCCGTATTCAAGGGCATGTCGATGGCATCCTGAACGGCGGCCCCGCAGAGCTAGGAATGAGCTATCCGGCCCTGTGGGAGTGCAAGACCATGAACGACAAGTCCTGGCGGGATACGGTCAAGCACGGCGTCAGCAAATCCAAACCGGTCTATGCCGCGCAGATGGCCATCTATCAGGCCTACATGGAAGCCAGCATCCCGGGCATTTCCGCGAACCCGGCGTTGTTTACCGCGATCAACAAGGACTCCGAGGAGATCTGGTTCGAGCTGGTGCCGTTCGATGGCGGCCTGGCGCAGCGGATGTCCGATCGCGCGGTTCGTGTCATCACGGCGACCGACAGCCAGGAACTGTTGCCGCGCCATGCGACTACACCGACGCATGTCGAGTGCAAGTTCTGCCCCTGGCAGGACCGCTGTTGGAGTTCGACATGATGGCCGACAACATCATCTGGCTCGACTTCAATGATGCCCCCGAGCAGCGCGACGAGCTGGCATCCGATACCGATGCGCTGCGTGCGGGGCTACTGGACCGGCTCGAAGCTGTTCTCCA
The DNA here is from genome assembly GCA_018266335.1 of Bdellovibrionales bacterium. Next base: position 78,598 of record JAFEAR010000236.1, on the reverse strand, counting down.
CTACCTGTTTCCGCAGGGGCGCATCCGAGGTGGCAAGTTCTACGTTGGCGATGTCGATGGCAACCCTGGCAAGAGTCTGGTGGTTGAGCTGGACGGACCACGGCGCGGCCTCTGGAAGGACTTCTCCACCGACGAGGGCGGCGATGTCATCGATCTGTGGGCGCGGTCGCAGGGTCGCTCCGCACGCAGCGACTTCCCGCGCATCGCTGGCGAGATCCGGCAGTGGCTCGGTCTTGCTCCACCGAACATCACGCCGATGCGCCGCGATGTTCGCAGCGTGCCGATGGACGACCTCGGCGCTTACACCGCCAAGTGGGACTATCTGTCACCCGAGGGCGAACTGATCGCCTGCGTCTACCGCTACGACCCACCGACGGGCAAGGAATATCGCCCCTGGGATGTTCGTGCCCGCATGTGGCGCGCGCCCGACCCCAGGCCGCTCTACAACCTCCCGGTCATCTCGAAGGCGCGAGAGGTCGTCGTGGTCGAAGGCGAGAAGTGTGCGGCTGCATTGATCGCCTGCGACATTGCGGCCACCACCGCGATGAACGGCGCCAAGGCTCCTGTCGACAAAACCGACTGGCGTCCGTTGGCGGGGAAATCCGTGGTCATCTGGCCGGACCGGGATGCACCCGGCTGGGACTACGCCGAGAGCGCAGCGCGTGCATGCGTGGCTGCGGGTAGCACATCAGTGGCCATCCTGGTGCCGCCCACCGACAAGCCACCCAAGTGGGACGCCGCAGACGCTGTCGACGAAGGGTTCGACTGCGCGGCATTCATCGCCCAGGGCGAACGTCGCGTGGTCAAGGCGGCGGCTGCCTCTCTGCCCACCTTCACGCTCGGCGAACTGCTCGACGACAACTCGCCGCTGCCACCCGATCTGATCTCGCCGCGCGTGCTGACGCCCGCAGGCATGTTGGTGTTCGGCGGTGCGCCCAAGGTCGGCAAGAGTGACTTCCTGTTGTCGTGGCTGGCTCACATGGCGGCTGGCGCTGCGTTTCTGGGCATGCATCCACCCCGTCCGCTGCGGGTGTTCTACCTGCAGGCCGAGGTCCAGTACCACTACCTGCGCGAGCGCGTGAAGGATGTCCGCCTGCCGTCCCATCGGCTTCTGGACGCCCGCGCCAACTTCGTGGCCACGCCGCAGTTGCGGCTGGTGCTCGATGACGCCGGTCTGGCACAGGTGATCCCAGCGATCGCGAAGGCTTTCGGCGGCGAGCCTCCTGACATCATCGCCATCGATCCGATCCGCAACGTGTTCGACGGCGGTGACGCCGGTGGCGAGAACGACAACGGCGCCATGCTGTTTTTCCTGTCCCAGCGGGTGGAGCGCATTCGCCAGGCAGTGAATCCGGACGCCGGCGTCATCCTCGCCCACCACACCAAGAAGCTCGGCAAGAAGCAGTTCGAGGAGGACCCGTTCCAGGCACTGGCCGGCGCGGGAAGTCTGCGCGGCTACTACTCAACCGGGATGTTGTTGTTTAGGCCCGACGAGACCAGAACGACCCGCCAGCTGATCTTTGAGCTGCGCAACGGCGCGGGTATCCCGCAACGGCATGTCGACAAGATCAACGGCGAGTGGCGCGAGGTCGATGCCAACGAGCGGCTGGTGATGAAGGACTACGGCGAGCGCTTGGATGCCGAGCGCCGCCGCAAGCGCGACGCGATCCTCCAGATCTTGTTCGAGGAGGCCGGCAACGGGCGCTGCTACACCGCCAACCAGTTCGCGGAGTCCTTCGAGGGCAAGGCTGGCCTGGGCGGCGAGCGCACCATCCGCGAACGCGTCTCCGCGCTGTCGACGCAGGGCTACATCAAGTATTTCCGCAACGCGGCTGACTACGGTCTGCCCTCCAGCGGCCGCACCAAGTTCGGCTATCTCTGCGTCGAAGGCATGGTGCTGCGTATGCCTGCGGGCGAAGTCGACACAGCCACCGGCGAGTTGCCGATGCGCGAGTACACGGTGCTCCCGACCCACTACAAGTGCCCGCATTCCGGCGCCTCGATGCCTGTCGAGAACCCCGAGGTGTGGGTCTACCACGACGAACCGAACGAACCGGAGGCCTCATGAACATTGCCCAATCGGCAGTTGGCAGCGCCGTTGCCAACTGCACCCATTTCCTCGCCAACTACCCGCAGTTGGCAAACCCCTGCCAACTGGAAGTCCAGGTAAATCAGGGTATTGCGGGAAATTACCCGCAGTTGGCAGTTGGCAACGATGCCAACTTGCCAACTGGCGCAAACCCGCGCCGTTGCTGGACTTTCTCCCTTTCTCCAGTTGGCGAAAACTCCCCCTCCTACTACGTAGGAGAGGGACCAGGGGGTCCCTCTGCCCTACGTCGGGGACTTGCCGGCCACCCGGGCTCAGATCATCGGCGGCGATCCGTGCCATCGATCCTGGCACTGGACCTTGGCACCCAAACCGGCTGGGCAGTACGCGATCGCGACGGCGCCGTGACCAGCGGAACGGAATCCTTCAAGCCGCAGCGCTTTGAGGGTGGCGGCATGCGCTACCTGCGCTTCAAGCGCTGGCTCACCGAGATCAAGCAGTCCTGCGATGGCATCGAAGCGGTGTACTTCGAGGAAGTCCGCCGCCACGCCGGCGTCGATGCGGCACACGCCTACGGCGGGTTCATGGCCCACCTCACCGCATGGTGCGAGCACCACCAGATCCCGTACCAGGGCGTTCCGGTGGGCACGATCAAGAAGCACGCCACCGGCAAAGGCAATGCGAGCAAGGACCAGATGATCGGCGCCGTTCGTCTGCGTGGCCACGCGCCTGCCGACGACAACGAAGCCGACGCCATTGCCCTCCTGCACTGGGCGATCGAGACGCAGGAGGTGTGACATGAAGGTTCCGACTCCCGCATACCGCTGTGCCCTGGCTCGACTGCAACCCGATCCGCGACCCGATCCGGAGCAGATCAAGCGCGAGGGCTGGCGCGACCAACAGATCCTGGTGATATCGCCCGACGACACGCGGCTCGACTGGGTCGAACGTGAACTGCTTCGCCGTATCGGCGATCGGCTGTACGGGCCGAAGGAGCGTCGACATGGCTGAGTGGACGATCGAGACTGTGGCGGACCGATTCATCGAGGCCGCACGAACCGCCCACCGCCTTCCTCCGGTTCGTGTGCAGGGCTACTTCAACTGCTGGCCGGCGATCAAACGCATGCCATGGGAAAACCTGGGAGCTGAGCCACGGGTCTACCGCTTTCCTCCCGACCCTGCTGCCATCGACCGGATGCTGGAGACAATGCGGTGGGTTCAGTGGCTGGAAGAAGAACAGCGACACCTCGTCTGGATGCGAGCACAACGGTATCCGTGGAAGGACATCTGCTGCCGCTTTGCCTGTGACCGGACAACCGCATGGCGTCGCTGGCAGACGGCACTGGAATTGGTCGCCGTGCACCTGCGGATGGAAAAGAAAACTGGGGCAGCCGGCAATTGCCGCTGACGTTGGGTGTAGTTGCGAACAGTCGCGAAGTCGTTGGGAATCCTGCGTGTCGATGCGGGTTTCGGTCGCTTTTTGGCGTGCAACATCCTGAGGTTTTTTCGCTAGTATTACGGCTAATCTTGCGAGCATTGAGTGCGTAAAGGCCACGGAGCGATCTGTGGCCTTCTTCGTTTCTGGCTCGCGATGGCCACGACCCGTTGCGACGGGTCCTTCCCGGCCAGAAAGCAATGCGGGGGGCGCGAGCGCGGCGCTTTTTTAGCGTCAGACTGCAAACCTAGGTTTGCAGGGTTTGCAGTTTGCACCCGCATATCCAGCACATGACACGAGCCCGCCCACGGTTTCCCGTCGGCGGGCTTTCATTTTCGAGGAACTGATCCTGAACACGCTCAACGTCGAGTACCGCAAGGTCGAGGCGCTGATCCCCTATGCCCGCAATCCCCGCACGCACACCGACGAGCAGGTAGCCAAGATCGCCGCCAGCATCGTCGAGTACGGCTGGACGAACCCGGTCCTGGTGGATGGCGACAACGGCATCATCGCCGGCCACGGTCGCATGGCTGCCGCGCGCAAGCTGGGACTCGATGAAGTGCCGGTGATCGAACTCGCTCACCTGTCACCATCACAGAAGCGCGCCTACGTCATCTCCGACAACCGGCTGGCGCTCGATGCGGGCTGGAACGAGGAACTGCTTGCGCTGGAGATGGCTGAGCTGTCTGACGCTGGGTATGACCTTGCACTGACCGGCTTCGATGATACTGAGATCGAGGCGTTGCTCGCTGACGACGTGGTCACCGGTGATGCCGACCAGGACAAGGATGCCAAAGCACCGGACGCGGCAGACGACGTGCCGGAAGCACCCGTGGTGCCAGTGTCCCGCACCGGCGATGTCTGGGCCATCGGCCCGCATCGCCTGATCTGTGGCGACGCCACCGACCCGACCGTGGTCGCCACGCTGATGCAAGGCGACACGGCGCGGCTGTGCTTCACCTCGCCGCCCTATGGCAATCAGCGCGACTACACCAGCGGCGGCATCGTGGATTGGGATGGCCTGATGCGTGGCGTGTTCGCCAGGTTGCCAATGGCGGACGACGGCCAGGTGCTGGTCAACCTCGGGCTGATCCACCGTGACAACGAAGTCATCCCGTACTGGGACGCGTGGCTCGGCTGGATGCGTACACAAGGCTGGCGGCGCTTCGCGTGGTACGTCTGGGATCAGGGGCCGGGGATGCCCGGCGACTGGGCGGGCCGCTTCGCGCCGAGCTTCGAGTTCGTTTTCCACTTCAACCGCCAGAGCCGCAAGCCGAACAAGATCGTGCCCTGCAAGCACGCCGGCCAGGAATCACATCTGCGTGCCGATGGCTCGTCCACCGCAATGCGCAGCAAGGACGGCGAAGTGGGCGGCTGGACGCACAAGGGCCAGCCGACGCAGGACACCCGCATCCCCGATTCGGTGATTCGCGTGATGCGCCACAAAGGCAAGATCGGGCAGGACATCGATCACCCCGCCGTCTTCCCGGTAGCGCTGCCGGAGTTCGTGATCGAGGCCTACACGGACGCTGGCGACGTTGTGTTCGAGCCCTTTGGGGGCAGCGGCACGACGATGTTGGCCGCGCAGTGCACCGGTCGTGTGTGTCGCAGCGTCGAGATCGCGCCGGAGTACGTGGACGTCGCCATCAAGCGCTTCCAGCAGAACCACCCCGGTGTGCCCGTCACGCTGTTAGCCACTGGCCAGTCCTTCGACGAGGTGGTCAACGAACGTCTGGCCACCATGAGGGCCGCGCAATGACCGCCTCCTGGTTTGCCGACAAGATTGAGCAATGGCCGACAGCCAAGCTGCTGCCCTATGCCCGCAACGCGCGCACCCACTCAGACGATCAGGTGGCGCAGATCGCTGCGTCGATTGCCGAATTCGGCTTCACCAACCCGATCCTGGCAGGTAGCGATGGCGTGATCGTCGCCGGACACGGACGGCTGGCCGCTGCCCAGAAGCTCGGGCTGGAGCTGGTGCCGGTGGTCGTGCTCGATCACCTGACGCCGACCCAGCGCCGGGCACTGGTCATCGCCGACAACCGCATCGCCGAGAACGCAGGCTGGGACGACGCGATGCTGCGCATCGAGATCGCTGCACTGCAGGACGACGACTTTGACCTGTCGCTCACCGGCTTCGATGCCGAGGCACTGGCCGAGTTGATGGCGGGCGACGAACCCGATGGCGAAGGCGAAGCCGATGACGACGCCGTGCCCGAAATGTCCGAGACGCCGGTCTCGCGCCCGGGTGACATCTGGCTGCTTGGTGGACACCGGCTGCTTTGCGGGGACTCCACCGTGGCTGAAAGCTACGACCGGGTTCTCGACGGTGAGCCGGTGGACATGGTCTTCACCGACCCGCCGTACAACGTGAACTACGCCAACAGCGCCAAGGACAAGATGCGCGGCAAGGATCGTGCGATCCTGAACGACAACCTGGGCGACGGCTTCTACGACTTCCTGCTGGCGGCGCTGACGCCGACCATCGCGCATTGCCGGGGCGGGATCTACGTGGCGATGTCCTCCAGTGAACTGGATGTGCTGCAGGCGGCTTTCCGCGCTGCCGGTGGCAAGTGGTCGACGTTCATCATCTGGGCCAAGAATACCTTCACGCTGGGTCGCGCCGACTACCAGCGCCAGTACGAGCCGATCTTGTACGGGTGGCCCGAGGGGGCACAACGCCACTGGTGTGGCGACCGCGACCAGGGCGACGTCTGGAACATCAAGAAGCCGCAGAAGAACGACCTGCACCCGACGATGAAGCCGGTGGAGTTGGTCGAGCGGGCGATCCGCAATTCGAGCCGCCCCGGCAACGTGGTGCTCGACCCGTTTGGTGGTTCCGGCACGACGCTGATCGCAGCCGAAAAATCCGGGCGCGTCGCGCGGCTGATTGAACTCGATCCGAAGTATGTGGACGTGATCGTGCGCCGCTGGCAGGACTGGACAGGCAAGCAGGCCACCCGAGAGTCGGATGGCGTGCTGTTCGATCAGGCGACCAGCGATTCCTCGACGATCTCGCAGTGAATCACGAAGCCCGTCAGGTAAGGCAGGCCGCGCGGGATGCCGTACTGCTTGCTGGTCTGGCGGCCAATCGTCCAGCCCATCCAGCGTTGGGTGGCGGCGTTGATCGCGTCCGCCAGGGCCTTGCCCTCGTAAAGCCCGTTCTGTACGTCGTCGGCAAAGTGGCGCCCGTGGCCGCTGTCAAGGAAGATCCGAATCGACTCGAGGGGTTGGCTGGTGGCGTCCGCGATGGCAGCCATCGCCAGGGGCCATCCGGCGCTGGCGTGCTCGTTCATCGTGCCCCAGAAGCCCCATTCTTCGTTCTGGGTGGCAGGGATTTGGTTGGTGGCGTTCATCATTGGCTCCTTGGGATCTGATCGTTGCGACACCCGTAGTAACGCGCTGTTCGATTGAGAAGCCAAGCGGGGCTTGGCCTCTTTCTCGATCTTTCTGGTCAGGCGATCCGGTACACCCGCTCGCCGCCCTGTGCCTTGTCCGAAACGATGGTCAGGCCGAGTTTTTTCTTGAAGGCCCCGGCAAAGGTGCCGCGCACCGTATGCGCCTGCCAGCCGGTGGCCATGCAGATCTGGGCAATCGTGGCGCCTTCGGGGCGTTGCAGCATCCGGATCACTTCGGCCTGCTTGCTGTTTTCGCGGGTGCGCGGCTTGGCCTGCTCAGTGCTCGCGTCCTTGGCCCACGCGGCCTCGGCTGCGGTCACGGCGGCCTCGATCTCGGGATCGGCATCCAGGGGCGTGGCGGTGGGTTCGAGAGCGGGACGGGCGCGACCCATCGCATCGTAGCCCTCGGCAGCGACAAACCAGTCGGAGCCGTCGGTGGTGATCAAGGCGCGGTTGAACAAGCCGTCGAGCACCTTCTTGCGTGCGCCGCCTTTGATGTTGTCGGGGAACCAGTCGATCTTGCCGCCGGTGTGTTCGAGGGCGTAGGCCAGGATCGCGTGCTGGGCCGGGGTCAGTTGGGTGGTGTTCATTTGCTGCTCCTCTGGAGTGGTTGATGGCGTGACCTGATGAACGCGCTGTTCGGGAGTGAAGCCAAGCGTCTTCTGCTTCTTTCTCAGTCCTGTTTTGCAGCTTGCTGACCCGCCTCATAGGCGGCGATCAGGGCGCTCTTGACGCCCCAGACGCTGACCTCGTGGAAGTCCAGGCGATCGCTGTTGCGAGTCTCCAGTGTGTCGATGAACAGGTGATCCAGCGCGATTTGCTGCAGTAGGTTTTCCATGGCTTTGTCGGTTTGCTTGGTCATGTGCGTCTCCTGACGGCGTCGTTGATGGTGATGCCATGAACGCGCTGTTCCAGATGGAAGCCAAGCTCAATCCAGAGGAATAACGATTGAATGATTGAAGGAGCCACCGGTTCTCACCATGGGCATTTCGATACGCGCATACGCCCGGCACCGTGGCGTGACGGACACCGCTGTTCACAAGGCGATTCGTGCCGGGCGCATCACGCCGGAAGCTGACGGAACCATCGATGCCGACCGGGCGGATCGCGAGTGGGCGCGCAACTCGGATGCGCCCAAGGCAGGCACCCGTGCCAAGGCGGCCAAAGTGGTCGTGCCGGAGACCGGCACACCGTCGAACGACGGGCCTGCGGCCTTGCCTACTGGTGGCACGTCGTTGCTGCAGGCACGCACGGTCAACGAAGTGGTCAAGGCGCAAACCAACAAGGTGCGACTGGCCCGCCTAAAAGGAGAACTGGTCGATCGGCCACAGGCCATTGCGCATGTGTTCAAGCTGGCGCGCTCCGAGCGCGATGCGTGGCTCAACTGGCCCGCGCGTATTTCGGCGCAGATGGCTGCCAGGCTCGATGTCGATCCGCACGCCATGCACGTGGCACTGGAGGCCGCAGTGCGCGAGCACCTGCAAGAGCTGGGCGAACTGCGCCCTCGAGTGGATTGATGAAACACATCCCTGTGTTTCACCCTGACGGGCGCGCTGAAGCGCGTCCAAATTCGTTCCGGACGAATTTGTGATGCTGAACGTGGACTACGAAGGCGCGGCGGAAATCGAGCGCGCTTGGCGCGAAGGACTGACGCCGGACCCATTGCTGACCGTGTCCGAATGGTCGGATCGGCACCGGATGCTTTCCAGCAAGGCATCCGCCGAGCCGGGACGCTGGCGCACCAGTCGCACGCCGTACCTGAAGGCGATCATGGACTGCCTGTCGCCGACGTCGCCAGTCGAGCGCGTGGTGTTCATGAAGGCCGCCCAACTCGGCGCGACCGAGATGGGCTCGAACTGGATCGGCTACGTGATCCACCACGCGCCAGGCCCAATGATGGCGGTCTGGCCGACAGTGGAGATGGCCAAGCGCAACTCCAAGCAGCGGATCGACCCGCTGATCGAGGAGTCGGGTGTTCTGGCCGAGTTGATTGCACCGGCCAGGAGCCGGGACTCGGGCAACACCATTCTCGCGAAGGAGTTCCGGGGTGGAGTCCTGGTCATGACCGGTGCCAACAGCGCGGTCGGACTGCGGTCAATGCCCGTCAGATACCTGTTCCTCGATGAGGTGGATGGCTATCCGCTGGACGTCGAGGGCGAAGGCGATGCGATTTCACTGGCTGAGGCGCGCACCCGAACCTTCGCCCGGCGCAAGATTTTCATCGTCTCGACGCCGACAATCTCTGGGGCGAGCGCCATCGAACGCGAATATGAGTCATCCGATCAGCGTCGCTATTTCGTGCCATGCCCGCATTGCTCGCATCGCCAGTGGCTGCGCTTTGAGCAATTGCGATGGGAGAAAGGCCAGCCAGAGAGCGCCGCTTATGTCTGCGAATCTTGCGACGCGCCGATCTCCGAGCACCACAAGACGTGGATGCTGGAACACGGCGAGTGGCGCGCACTGGCCCCAGAGAACGGAGCCAAGACCGCAGGCTTCCATTTGTCGTCACTCTACAGTCCGGTGGGCTGGCGCAGTTGGCGCGAGATCGCCGTCGCCTGGGAACTGGCCGTGAGCAAGGAGTCGGGTTCTGCGGCGGCCATCAAGACGTTCAAGAACACCGAACTGGGAGAAACCTGGGTAGAGGAAGGCGAAGCACCGGATTGGCAGCGTCTTGTCGAGCGGCGCGAGGACTACCCGGTCGGATCGATCCCTCCCGGCGGACTCCTGCTGGTGGGCGGCGCGGATGTCCAGAAGGATCGCATCGAAGCCTCCATCTGGGCCTTCGGGCGCGGCAAGGAATCATGGCTGGTCGAGCATCGCGTCTTGATGGGCGACACCGCGCGGGATGCGGTTTGGAAAGAACTGGCGGATCTGCTCGCGGAAAATTGGACGCACGCGTCCGGCGCGGCGATGCCGCTGGCACGGTTCGCCTTGGACACTGGGTTTGCCACCCAAGAGGCCTATACCTTCGTGCGGGCCAGTCGCGACCCGCGCGTCATGGCCATCAAAGGTGTCGCGCGCGGTGCAGCACTGATCGGGACGCCCACTGCCGTGGATATCTCGAAGGGTGGCAAGAAGCTGCGTCGAGGCATCAAGGTGTTCTCGGTCGCCGTCGGCATTGCCAAGCTCGAGCTCTACAACAACCTGCGCAAATCGGCGGATGTGGCCGAGGACGGTATCACCGCGATCTATCCGGCCGGATTCATCCATCTGCCACATGTGGACGCGGAGTTCATCCAGCAGCTCTGCGCGGAACAACTCATCACCCGACGCGACCGGAATGGCTTTCCCATCCGGGAATGGCAAAAGATGCGCGAGCGTAACGAGGCGCTGGACTGCTACGTGTACGCACGCGCCGCCGCGTCAGCGGCGGGACTGGATCGCTTCGACGAGCGCCATTGGCGCGAGCTGGAGCGACAGCTGGGGATGGACGATCCGCCCGACCTCACCACCACAACGACTGACGAGGCCACCCAACGCGGTGGCCTCGCTGTTTCTGGGCCAGGTCGCCGCGCACGCCAGTTGGTGCGCAGCCGTTGGCTCTCCTGAACGAAGAAGGACATCCCATGAGTTTGCAGACCCGTATCGAGAGCCTGGTGATTCGCATCGCCCAGGAGTTCAACACGCTCAACAGCAAGACCGGCACGCTGGCGAACCTGACCACCACCGACAAGTCGAGTCTGGTGGCGGCCATCAATGAGCTCCAGTCCGCCGTACTGAGCGGTACCGGCATCGACGACGCCAACGTGGCGCTGACCACCACCTATTCGTCGTCGAAGATCGTCACGCTGCTGGACACCCTCAAGGCCGAGATCCTCGGTGGCGCCGATGCTGCCTATGACACCTTGGTCGAGATTCAGCAGTTACTCCAGGACGGGACCAGCGGCCTCGATGCGCTGCTTGCCGCCGTCAACAACCGCGTGCGCTTCGATGCTGCGCAGACGCTGACGGTGATCGAGCAGCAGCAGGCACGATCGAACATCGGTGCCATTGCCTTGACGGCGATCGGCGATGCCGACACTGACTTCGTCGCGGTGTTCGAGGGAGCACTGGTCTGATGTCGCTTTCCGACCGAATCGCATCCCTCGCCGCGCGCATCGGCATCGAAGTGAAAAGCAAGATCGATGGCTCGCATCCGGGTCTCGCCCGCGCGTGGGTGAGCTTCGGCTACGTCAACGGCCAGATGGTGATGCACAGCACTCGCAACGTGGTGAGTGTGGAACGCCTGGCGACTGGTCGCTATCGCGTCCATTTCACCCAGCCGATGCCGGACACGAACTACGCCTGGATTGCACTGGCCCGCAGCAGCACCGACAACGGCACGCAGCGCATCGCCATCGCAAGAGCGAGCGCTGATGAGAAGACGGTCAACCATGTTGATGTCGCCTGCGCCACGATGGCGACGTCGTTTGCCGACCCCACCGAGATCAACCTGGTGGTGTATCGCTGATGGCCTACACGCAATCCCAGCTCGATGCGCTCGAAGCCGCGCTGGCCAAGGGCGAGCGCCGCGTCAGCTTCGGCGACAAGACCATCGAATACCGAACCGTCGAGGAGCTGGCTGCCGCCATTCGCGAGGTCAAGCGCGGTCTGTTCGATGACGCCGTCGCCACCGGTCTCTGGCCGGGCGCTCCGCGCCAGATCCGCGTCACGACCCGGAAGGCCACCTGATGAGCTGGTTCGGAAAACTTCGACGCGGCCTGTTTGGCGGCCCGTCGCCGACTTACGACGGTATCGGCGGCGGTCGACGTGCGATCGCCTGGCAAGTCGGCAACCCTGGTGCGGTCGCCGCTCTGGCCTTCACACAGAATGAACTCCGAGCCAAGAGCCGTGATCTGGTCCGGCGCAACGCATGGGCTGCCGCCGGTGTGGAAGCCTTCGTCGCCAACGCGATCGGCACGGGCATCAAGCCTCAGTCGATGCTCTCGGACAACGCGCTGCGGGAATCCATTCACGCCCTCTGGTGGGACTGGTGCAGCGACGCGGACGCGGCTGGCTTGACCGACTTCTACGGTCTGCAGGCACTTGCCTGCCGGGCCATGCTGGAAGGCGGAGAAGTCCTTGTGCGACTGCGCTATCGCCGACCCGAAGATGGTCTGGCACTCGGCCTGCAACTTCAGGTACTGGAACCCGAGCACCTGCCCACGACGATGAATCTTGAGCTTCCGTCCGGCAATGTGGTGCGGGCCGGCATCGAGTTCGATCGTCTAGGGCGGCGCACGGCCTACCACCTGTATCGCTCGCATCCCGGCGACGGGACGCTGGCGCCGATGTCGGGCACCGGCGGCATGGATACCGTGCGCGTGCCAGCTTCCGAGATCATCCACCTGTTCCGTCCGCTTCGCCCTGGCCAGATCCGGGGCGAGCCCTGGTTGGCGCGGGCACTGGTCAAGCTCAATGAGCTGGACCAGTACGACGACGCCGAACTGGTCCGCAAGAAGACGGCAGCAATGTTCGCTGGCTTCATCACCCGCCTGGCGCCCGAGGACAACCTCATGGGCGAAGGGCTGGCGGACGCCAACGGTGTGTCCCTGGCAGGACTGGAACCCGGGACCATGCAGTTACTCGAGCCTGGCGAGGACGTCAAGTTCAGCCAGCCGGCAGACGTCGGGGCCAGCTACGCCGAGTTCTTGCGCATGCAGTTCCGGGCAGTGGCGGCCGCGATGGGCATCACCTACGAGATGCTCACCGGGGATCTCACGCAGGTGAATTACTCCTCGATTCGTGCCGGCCTGCTGGAGTTTCGTCGCCGCTGTGAGGCGATCCAGCATGGCGTGATCGTTCACCAGCTCTGCCGACCAATCTGGCGGGCATGGATGGAACAAGCCGCGCTCGAAGGCACACTCGATCTGCCCGGCTTCAGCGATCGCAAACGTGATTACCTGGCCGTGAAGTGGATTCCGCAGGGCTGGCAGTGGGTCGATCCGAAGAAGGAGTTCGACGCGATGCTCACCGCGATTCGCGCCGGACTGCTTTCACGCTCCGAAGCCATTTCGGCCTTCGGTTACGACGCCGAAGACATCGACCGCGAGATCGCGGCAGACAACCAACGTGCCGACGAACTCGGTCTGGTTTTCGATTCCGACCCGCGCCACGACAAAGCGCCCATCGCGACGGCCACCCCGGCTCCGGCGCAAGAACCCCAGGACAACTGATATGCAGCTCGTACACCTGGCGTCCCGTCTCTACGGGACGCCGCTCCTCATTGCGCGCTCGAAACTGGACGTGATCCTGTCCGTCCTCGGCCCGCGCATCGGACTGCCTGACATCGATGCCGCCGTCCCGCTTCCCGCCCCAAAGGCCAGCGCCTCGGCTGGGCAGCTCGGTATCGCGATCATCCCGGTGCACGGCACGCTGGTGCGACGGGCAATGGGACTGGAGGCCGCATCCGGCCTGACCTCCTATGGCGAGATCGCTGCACGCCTCGACGCGGCACTCGCGGACCCACAGGTCAACGGCATCCTGCTCGACCTCGACTCCCCCGGCGGTGAGGCCGGTGGCGTATTCGAGCTGGCCGAACGGATTCGCGCCGCCAACGACATCAAGCCGGTCTGGGCGCATGCCAACGACTCGGCGTACTCGGCGGCATACGCCATCGCAGCCGCCGCATCGCACCTGACCCTGTCGCAAACCGCAGGCGTGGGCTCTATCGGTGTCATTGCGCTGCACGTCGATCAGTCGGTCAAGGATGCCAAGGACGGCATCGATTTCACCGCGATCTACGCCGGCCACCACAAGAACGACTTTTCTCCCCATGCGCCGTTGTCGCCACAGGCGGCTTCCACCCTGCAGGCGGAAGTGGATCGGCTCTACGGAATCTTCGTCAGCCAGGTCGCGCAGATGCGCGGTCTGGACAGCGATGCCGTGCGGGCGACCGAAGCAGGCTTGATCTTCGGGGATGCGGCGGTCGCAACAGGACTGGCCGACGCCGTGATGAGTTTCGAACAGGTCTTGGCCGAGTTCACCAACGCGCTGGATGCGCAACGCCGACTGGCGACACCCAGTACGGGCGCCGCGAAGCGCGGCCCGCTCGCCCGTGCCTCGCCTGCTTCACGGAATGCACGCCCGCAGATTTCCAGCCAACAACAGTCTCATTTGGAGAAAACCATGACCGATCACGAACAGCAGCCCCCTCTGGACGAATCCGAGGCGGAGACCACGCCAGAGCCGGCGGATACACCCGCGCAAGCACCCGCAGCACCGCCCGTTGCCGCGTCGATCACCGGTGCGACCACCAACGGCCGTATCGAGGCACAAGCCATTGCCGAGATCTGCCTGATCGCAGGCACGCCGCAGCGCACGGCGGAGTTCCTTGCCTCCGGGATGACCGAGGCTCAGGTCCGCCGCGCACTGCTCGATGCTCGCGCCGAACAGCCGGAGATTGCCTCGCGCATCACCGCCGATGCGGGAACCACTGTGCGACCGGAGAGCAGCCCGGTCGTTGCCGCCGTCAAGAAACTCGCCACGAAGGAGTAAGCCATGCCTGCCATTCCGGAAACCAACAATCTCGGTGATCTCCTCAAGTACGAGGCGCCGAATCTCTATTCACGCGACATGTCCACGGTCGCTGCCGGTCAGAACCTGCTGCTCGGCAGCATCGTCGGCCGCGACAACACGACCGGCAAACTGAAAGCGCTCGACCCGGCCGGTACCGACGGCACCGAGAACGCAGTTGGCGTGCTCGCCGCCGATGTGGACGCGACCCTGATCGACCGGGAGGACGCGCTGCTGATCTCCCGCCACGCCATCGTCGCCAGCCATGCCCTGGTGTGGCCGGTCGCCATCACCCCCACCGAGAAGGCCACCGCGATCGCTCAGCTCGAAGCGCGTGGCGTCCTCGTCCGAACCGCCGCCTGATCTAGGAGACAACCATGCAGAACCCTTTTACCAATCCCGCGTTCTCGATGGCGGCGCTCACGGCGGCCATCAACATTCTCCCCAACCGCTATGGCCGCATCGAGGATCTCGGCCTGATGCCGGCCAAGCCCGTGCGCCAGCGACAGGTCATCGTCGAGGAGATGAACGGCGTACTGAACCTGCTGCCGACCTTGCCGCCGGGCGCCCCGGGGACGGTCGGTGTGCGCGGCAAGCGCACCTTGCGTTCGTTCGTGATCCCCCATATCCCGCATGACGATGTCGTCCTGCCGGAAGAGGTTCAGGGCATCCGCGCCTTTGGTTCGGAGACTGAAACAGAAGCCGTCGCGGGCGTCATCGCGCGCCATCTGGAGACGATGCGCAACAAGCACGCGATCACGCTGGAGCACCTGCGCATGGGCGCGCTCAAGGGCGTCATCCTGGATGCCGATGGTTCCGTGCTGTACGACCTTTTCGACGAGTTCGACATCACGCCGCAGACCATCGCATTCGATCTCGGCAACGCCGGCACCAATGTGAAGGCGAAATGCCTCGCGACCCTGGCCGCGATCGAGGACAACCTCAAGGGTGAGTTCATGAGCGGTGTGCACTGCCTGTGCTCGCCCGAGTTCTTCACCGCGCTGACCGGCCATGCCAAGGTCGAGAAGTCCTTCGAAAACTGGCAGCAAGGCGCGATCCTGATCAACGACGTGCGCCGTGGCTTCACCTACGCCGGCATCACCTTCGAGGAGTATCGCGGACAGGCGACCGATCCGTCTGGCACCACCCGTCGCTTCATCGCGGCTGGCGAGGCCCATGCCTTCCCGCTGGGCACGGTGGATACCTTCGGTACCTACTTCGCGCCGGCTGACTTCAACGAGACGGTCAACACCATCGGGCAGACGCTCTATGCCAAGCAGGAGCCGCGCAAGTTCGATCGGGGCACCGACCTGCATACCCAGTCGAATCCGCTGCCCATGTGCCACCGCCCGGGTGTGCTCGTGAAGCTGACGGTGTGATGGTGCGCATCGAGGACTTCTACGAGGCCGCTGGGCGGTCTGGCTTGCTGGTGGATGCGGAAATCGATGGCCACACCGTAGCCGTCGATTTCCGCTCGCCAGACGAGACCGTACTCGACGGGCTTGCCCTGTCTGCCGATTACACGATCCGATTTCCAGCCTCGGCACTGCCGAGCCTGGCGGCAGGAGACACCGTGTCCATCGCAGGCAGCCTCTACCGCGTCCGCGATATCCGCAGCATCGGCGACGGCAGCGAACAACGCGCTTCACTCTCTCGACTCTGAGGACTCCGGATCATGAACTCCATCCGCGAGCGCATCTTGCGGGAGGTCGTCGCGCGCCTCACTGCCGGGGTGGCGCCCACACCGGTACTGCGGTTTCCGACCGTACCTGTGGCGCGCGAGGCCAGCCCCGCGCTGCTGCTATTTGCCGAAGGCGACAGCATCACGGCGCATGCCAACAACCTCGTCGACCGGCTGCTGATGGTGCGTTTGGTAGCCGTGGCCCGTGGGGACGATGCCTTCGACCAAGCCGATCTGGCGGTGGTCGCTGCCCACGCAGCGCTGATGAGCGACACCAACCTCGGTGGCCTTGCTTTGGCCGTCCGCGAAGTCGATTGCGAGTGGGACCCGGAGGACGCCGACGCCGGAGCTGTGGCGTTGCCATCCCGCTATGAGATCCGCTACCGCACCCACGCACTTGACCTGACCCGAACTGGATAACCCAACGATGAACATCGAATTACTGAAACCCCATACCCATGCCGGGACCAGCTTGGCACCTGGTGATGTGCTGGACATCGACGAAGCCACGGCACGTTGGCTGATCGATGCCGGCGTCGCCAAAGCCACTGACGGACTCCAAGAGTCGACCGGTAAATCGCAACCCACTGCACGCAAGGGAGACTGACCATGCCTTACTTCTCTGGACAGGGGCGCGTCTACATCGGCGCCCGCGACATCACCGGCCAACCACAGGGCTTGAACTACGTGGGCAACGTGCCCGAGCTCAAAGTCTCCCTGTCGGTGGAGACACTGGAACACCAGGAGTCGACCAGCGGCCAGCGTCTGACCGACCTTCAGCTGATCAAGACCAAGAAGGGCGAGTTCGCCTGCACGCTGGAAGAACTGATCGCGGTCAACCTAGGCTTGGCGCTGTACGGCACGACCACCGATCAGGTCAGCGGCACGGTCACCGCCGAAGCGCTACCCAATCCCGTCACCCTGGGCAGCCTCTACCTGCTGGCAAAGCAGAATGTGTCGACGGTCGTGGTCAAGGATTCCACGGCCACGCCCAAGACACTGCCGGTAGGCCAGTACACCCTCAACGCCAAGCACGGTTCGCTGGCGATCAACGACAAGACCACCGGCGGGCCCTACGTCGAGCCTTTCAAGGTCGACTACGCCTACGGCGCGGCGCAGAGCACGGCAATGTTCACCCAGCCGCTGCCCGAGCGCTGGGTGCGTTTCGAGGGTCTGAACACGGCGGATGGCAACCGCGAGGTCGTGATCGATCTCTACCGCGTGGCGATCAACCCGGCCAAGGAACTCTCCGTTATCACCGACGAGCTGCTCAAGTTCGAGCTGTCTGGTCAGGTGCTGGCCGACACGCTGAAGCCCGCGACCGGCGACCTGGGCCAGTTCGGCCGCATCGTGCTGCTGTGAGGTGAGTGATGAGCGACTTCGATGCATTTCCTCCCGCTCCGCAATCCCTGGCAATCGCGGGTATCGCGCTGGAGATCACACCGATTCGTGTCGGCGAAATCCCGGCGCTCCTTGCTGCGGTTCGACCCTTCGCGCACCGGTTGGTCGACGGCGAGCCGGATTGGCTCGAACTGCTGGCCGACCACGGCGAAGCGCTGATCAAAGCAATCGCCGTGGCCTCGCGCCAGCCCCAGGACTGGGTGGCGGCATTGGCGATGGACGATGCCATACGCCTGGCCACCACCTTGTTCGAGGTGAATGCGGATTTTTTCGTGCAGCGGGTGGTGCCGACGATCCAGCACGCCGCCGCCCGGATCAACGCGCAAATGAGCGGTCCCTTGGCTGGGCTCGCGCCATCCACCGTTTGATCCATGCCGGGCACCGGCTGCCGGATGTCCTGGACTACACGCTGGCCCAGCTGACGGCCTTTCTCGATGCGGAAACACAACGAGATCGCGAGCACGCGAGCCTGCTTCTTGGCCTGACCGCTGTGGCCTGCCAGGGCGACAAGCGATCCATCGAACGGCTACAGCGGGAGCTCGATCGTGAAGATTGATCTGACCGCCTCAGGACTGTTCGATGCTCGGCAATTCAATGCATGGTCCACCGAGCGCCGCGATGCCATCCGGGCGGCTCTCAAGCGCGGTATGCAATCCGGTGGCCGCGAAGTACGCGACGCGGCACGCACCCAGATGCGCGGTGCCTTCAACGTCAAGCGCAACAGCTTCGTCTCCTCAATGCAGGCCAAGGTGCTGGACAAGAAGACCGATCGACTGCCGGCCTTGCTGATCGGCAGCAAGATTCCCTGGCTCGGGCTGCACGAAAAAGGCGGAACGGTCTCCGGCAATCTGCTGATCCCGTTACTTCCGGGGCGAATCGGACCGAAGCGCTTCAAGGCCGTCATCGATGGTCTGCTGCGATCAGGCAACGCCTTTTTCGTCGAGAAGAACGGCAAGGTCATCCTGATGGCCGAGAACATTCGTGAAAACGCGTCCCAACTCAACCGCTTCAAGCGGGCCGAGCGTGGGCGCACCGGAGCCAAACAGATCAAACGCGGCCAGGAGATCCCGATCGCCGTGCTGGTCAAGTCCGTGTCGCTCAAGCGGCGACTGGACCTGACCGGTGCCGTGCAGCGTTCCCTGCCGCGCTTGGCAAGCGCAATCCAAAAAGAACTGACGAAATCCTGATGGCAAACAACCGCGCCCAACTCCTGATCACTGCCGTCGACCAGACCCGTGGCGCCTTTGATTCCATCAAGCGCAATCTGGGAGACCTTGGCAACGCAGCGCGATCCATAAATGGACTGCTGGGCACCCTGGGTCTGGCTGTCTCAGCGGCTGGGCTCGGTGCGATGGTCAAGGCCTCGCTGGACTCGGCGGACTCCCTGTCCAAGCTGTCGCAGCGGGTGGGGATCACCGTCGAGTCGCTGTCGACCCTGATCCCTGTCGCGGACCTCGCCGGCGTCTCAGGAGAGAAGTTCGAAGGTGGCCTGCGCAAGCTCGCCACCCGCATGCTAGATGCCGCCACCGGATCGGACGAGGCGGCACGAGGATTCGCTGCGGTCGGCGTCGCCATCCAGAACCAGGATGGGACGCTGCGGGCGACGGATCAGGTTCTGCTCGATCTGACCGACCGCTT
The DNA here is from genome assembly GCA_018266335.1 of Bdellovibrionales bacterium. The sequence goes on along the minus strand of JAFEAR010000236.1, from coordinate 59,504 downwards.
CAAGGCGATGCCGGATGGAGCCGAAAAGACCGCGCTCGCGGTGGATCTCTTCGGCAAATCGGGTGCCGATCTCATTCCGTTCCTCAACCAGGGGCGGGATGGCGTCGAAGCGTTGACTGCCGAACTACAGGCGCTGGGCGTGCAGATTGGCGGCGACACGGCGGCGCAGGCCGAGGTGTTCAACGACTCGCTCGCCAAGGTACGGCTGGCGATCTCCAGCATCGGCAACCGAGTCATCGAAGCCTTCCTGCCGGCCATGAACGAGATGGCCAATGGGATGGTGGAGTCGGCAAAACAGGGCGGTTCGCTGCGCGCCATCCTGGACGGTGTGGTCCTGGTCCTGAAAACCCTGGCGCTGGGTGCCGCCACCGTCGGCAAGGCCTTCGTGGCGCTGGGCGAAGCCATTGGGGCCGGCATGGCGGCCGCCGTCGAGGCGCTGTCGGGCAACGTGTCCGGCGCGAAAGCCATCATCACGGAACTCAAGGGCAGCCTGGTTCAGCGCCTGGACGAATTGGCGAGCTTCCGCGACAGCCTGTTCGACCCGAAGCCGATCGAAGTGCGTGCGCCGGCAATCGTTGCCGATCCTACTCTGATCGATCGTCTGCGCACTCCAGGAAGGGCCTCCGGAGACAATGGGGCTGCCCGGTTGGCGTTGGCCAAGGCACTGGCCGATGCCGAGCTGAAGCTGCTCAAAGATGCGCTGGATCGGCAATCACGCGACCTCGACGAGGCGCTCGATGGGCGCTTGATCTCGTTGGCGGACTACTACGCCGCCAAGAGCGCATTGGAAACCCGCGAGATTGATGCCGAGATCGCCCGCACGCGATCCTTGCTGGCGGAGCAACAGCGTATCGCCACATCGGGATCTGACGAGGGCGCGCGACTCAAGGCCAAAGCCGAGGTAGCGAAGATCGAGGCCGATCTCATCGTGCTCAACAACAAACGAGCCGATGTCGAAGTCGCGAACGCACGCAAGGCCGCCGATGCCGAACGCGAGTTGGCCGATGCGCTGACCCAGGCCCGCGAGGAACTGGCGCAGATCACTGGGCAATCCAGTGCCGTCGACCGTCGAGCCGCAATCGAGCGCGGTTACCGAGACTTGAAGGCCCGACTGTTGGCCGAGAGCGATGCCGACGGCGTTTCACTGATCGATCGGCTGATCGACGTGAAAGCGGCGCAAGCCAACCTGGCTGCGTTGGAAACCGAGTGGCGGCTGGTGACCGAACGACTGCGCAATGCGCAAGAAGCCATTCAGACCCAGCAGCAGGCGGGATTGTTGACTGAGGCCCAGGCCCGTCAGCAGATCGTGGCACTGCAGCAGCAATCGGCCACTGAAATGGAGCGGCTGCTGCCGACCATGCAGCAGGCGGCGCAAGCCATCGGCCCTGACGCGGTCGTGCGGGTGCAGGCATGGCGCAACGAGCTGGAGCGCACGAAGCTGGTCGTCGATGAAATGGCTCCGCTGTGGAACCGCATCGGCGAGAGCTTCGGCGGCGCACTCAACGGGATGATCACCGGTGCGCAAACCTGGCGCAGCGCTCTTGCCAATATCTTCCAGCAAGTGGCCGACGCCTTCTTGCAACAGATCGTCATTCAGCCCTTCCAACAGTGGATCGCGATGCAGGCGCGCATGCTGGCACTCAAGCTGGGCTTCGTGCAGCAGGAACAGGCGGTGGACGCTGCGGCCAGCGCGACGACCGTCGCGCAGAAATCCGCGGAAACCACCGCCGTGGTCTCGATGGACGCTGCCAAGGCGGGCGCCGGTGCGGCGGCTTCACAAGCCTCCATCCCTTATGTGGGACCGGCGCTTGCGATAGCGGCGATGGTCGCCATGGTCGCGACGGTGATGGGGCTGCTTGGCAACGCCAAGAAGTTCGCCTCAGGTGGATTGGTGACAGGTCCTGGCACAGCGACCTCGGATTCGATTCCGGCGCGCCTGTCCGCCGGCGAGTTCGTCATGAATGCCGTTGCAGTGAAACGGGTCGGCGTGGACTTTTTGCAGTCCATCAACGGCCTGTCGTCCGGGCCGCGCGTCACGGGCCATGGTCTGGCCTTCGCCGCCGGCGGTCTGGTGCCGGAAGCACCGCCCCAGCAAGCACAAGGGCAAGCGGTGCGCATCGTCAACGTCATCGACCCGGCGATGGCCGCCGATTACCTCAACTCGTCCTCGGGCGAAAAAACCATCCTCAACATCCTGCAGCGCAACGCGGGCGCGGTGCGGCAGGTGCTGGGCTGACTAAAACCCGATCCAGCAAGGACCACACATATGACTGCCTACGTCGGCTTCGTCGACAACACGACGATGCTCGCCCACTACAAGATGCTGGAGACGATTCGCGACGTCTGCCTGGCCGAGGGTTGGACCATCCTCCGGTACGACACCGCCATTACGAACCGCGAACTGCTGATGATGGCGCCTGGCCTGTCCGGTACCGAGCAGATCTTCTGTGGGGTCTACTGCTACCAGGACAGCAACGCGGACTACTACAACCTGGCGGTTGCGACCATGAAAGGCTATGTCGCGGCCAACTCGTTCCTGACCCAGCCGGGCATCTCGCCGGTACTTGGTGTGCCCGCGCACAACCAACGCATCGACTACTGGCTCTCCGTCAACGGTCAGCGGCTGAATGTGGCGATGAAGGTCGGCACGCCCGTGTACGAATCCTTCGGCATCGGCAAGTTTTTCCCCTATGCGTCACCAGGTCAGTATCCCCAGCCGCTATTCGCGGCCGGCATGCTGACCAGCGCATCGGCCACGCGCTACTCCGAGACCACTCACACCATGCCGTGGAAGGGCAATCGCAACAACCTGCGCATGCACTTCAACGACGGCACATGGAAGGCGCCACTCGCCACGCCCTGGGGTCAATCGACGATGGCCAATGCCTGTCGACCGGCGGAGACCACTTACGCGCTCTACCCGGTGATGCTCTACGACTCCGGAAACATCTACGGCGCACTGGACGGGATCTATCACATCACCGGCTTCGACAACGTCGTCGAGAACACCCTCGTCATCGACGGCAAGAACTACGTCGTCATCCAGGACGTCGGCCGCACGTCGTTTGGCGACTACATCGCGCTGGAGCTCTCCTGATGCCTTACGTCACCGGGCTGGCCAACAGCGCCAGCGATCTGCTCAATGCCGTGGTCACTGCCGGAACCGACAACGGTTGGTCCTGGGACGCCGGCAACAGCATGCTCTACAAGGGCGACATCTACGGTCGCCTGACGGTCAGCGGCTTGAACCTCCTGGTGCAGGCCGCCCTTGGCTACTCCGGCGCCACGCTGAACACGCCAGCCGCCAAACTCGTCGGCATCACCAACCGACTGGGGCAGGCGGGCAACACGCTGCTGAGCTACCCCGTGACCTACCACATCTTCGTGCACACGGCCCCGGACGACATCATTGTGGCCGTCAACTACCAGGTGATGTGGTGGCAATGGCTGGCGATCGGCCAGGCCCGCGGCTTTGGCGTGCTCGGCAATGCCATCTGGCATTGGGGCACCGCGACCTCCGACATCAGCACCAGCGCTGGTGTGGCGATCGACTCGAATGGCAGCACCGGCAGCGGTGGCGGCAACACCTCGGGCGCACCGTTCTGGCAATCCAACGACACCACTGGTGTCCAGAACAGCTCGATCTACCTGAACTTCAACGGTCACGGCTGGTGGAACAACCCCGTGGGCGTCTCCACGGCGAATCCGAATAATGCCCGCGCCACCATCGCGGTTCCCACGCTGCTGCTGACCCAGCCGAACAACTGGAACGGAGAGGCCGTGCTGACGCGCATCCACATCATGGCGGCGCAGCCCTCCAGCTTCTGGTCGCATGTCGCGGAGCTTCCGCATCTGCGGATGACGCGCAACGACAACATCGATGACAGCCAGATCCTGACGCTCGGCTCGGAGCGCTGGTTCATCGCGCCGGTGTATCGAAAAAACACCGCGAGCCGAGCCGCGTCGCCCTACAACGGCGCGACCCACTCGGGAACGATCGCGATGGCAGTCCGCTACGACGGCCCCTGATCCTCCACATTTACCTCAACCGAGAGCTTTGACATGCCCGTCCTGACAGGCATGGTGCTCGATCGCGCCCAGGCTGGCTCACTGAACCCGCTCCTGAGCATCGACGGGTATCAGGTTGCCGCGATCTATCCGTACACCGCCAGCGATTCGCCACGGGCGGAGAATGGAGCACGAAGCTACGCAACCGACATCACGGTTCCTGCGCAGCGGGCGCTGACCGGCATGCAGGTGCCGAGCTACTTCGAGGACTACTACTTCCGTGTGCACCTGCTGCCCGGGCGCATCAATCTTGGCAGCCTCGCCTCGGAGCAAAGCCGCACGATCGAGGTCTGGAATGCGAGGCTGACACCGAACAACCTGGCCTCGATCACCGCCACCGGGGCGGAAGGCATGACGCTGACCGGTCCAGCGCCGGCGCCGACCGTGTTTGCCGCCAATGAATCGCGGCTCTACACACTCGCGGTCACGCCGAATGGTCCGCCTACGGTGAACGCAACGTTCGTTTTCGCGTTTGCCCTCGACAGTTCCACCTTGCAGGCGACCGGGCGTCGCATCGTCGGTTGGATCATTGCGCCGAACTGGGTACAGCCAGTTGTCGAACGGCTGGAATGGCTCACCGATGTGATGGAGTCTCATGCTGGTTTTGAGCAGCGCGTGCGTTTGCGCGCCGGGGCCAGGCGCAGCTTCGAGTACAGCGCTCTGGTCGGCTCAGACACCGAGCGCGTGAAGATGGAGAACCTGTTGCTGTCCTGGCAGGCACGAGTGTTCGGCTTGCCGCTTTGGACCGATGTCGCGCTTGCAGCAAACCCCATTCCTGCCGGCGCGACGTCCATTTCCGTGACGACTGCGAATCGAGACTTTGCCGTCGGCGGCTTGGTGGGACTGGTTCTGGGAACGGAATCCGAGTTCGCTGAGATCACAGCGGTCCTGCCCACGTCGCTGACCATCAAGAGCCCGCTGGATTCGACCTGGCCGGTTGGCACCAAGATCCTGCCTGTCCAACCTGCACGGGTGCAGAACGAACTCGGCCTGACCTACTTGAGCGATGCCATCGGCCGGGCCACGGTCCGCTTCCAACTCGAGGACGAGTGGTTGCTGCCCGCTGCCACCGAGACGTTGGATTACCGGGGCTACCCAGTCCTGCTTACCGCCACCAATTGGACCGAGGATGTCGACACCGACTACGCCCGCAAGCTCAACGAGCTGGATTTCCTGACGGGCCGGCGCACCATCGATGACCTGTCGGGGATTGGCACCGTGCGCCGGACGCATCGCTGGCTGATCAGCGGCCGCGCCGCGATCGCGGCATTCCGGTCCTGGTTGGCCGCTCGCGCCGGCAGACTGACGGCGTTCTGGATGCCCAGTTTCCAGTCGGACTTGAAGGTAGTAAGCCCCATCGGCGCCTTCGACTCGGCCATCACCGTGGAGAACCGCGCCTACGCCGCCAACGTGCCGGCCGCCGTTGGGCGGCGCGACATCATGATTGCCACCACGTCCGGCAGCCGCTACTACCGGCGCATCACGGGCGCCACAGCTCTTACACCCAGCACTGAAAGCATCGCCATCGACAACGTGGTGGGCGCGGCACTGCTGCCAGAGCAGATCCGGCATGTGTCTTTCATGAAGCTGGTGCGCCTGGACAGCGATGCCATCGAACTGGCTCACCACACTGACGATATGGCGGAGGTGTCCATCTCCGTCAGAAGCATTCGGGATGACACATGACCTACGCCAGCCGAGAAGTATCCACGGATGCCAGCAGTCCAGTGGAGTTGTACGAGTTTCGCCGAGGCGGTGAAACCTGGCGTTACACCAGCGCCGCGCAGGATGCCACGTATGCGACCTACACCTACAGCGCTGTTCCAATCAGTCGCGGCAGCATCGAACAGACCACGGAGATCGGCAAGGCGGGACTGCGCATCACCTTTGCGCGCGATGTCGAGGTCGCTCAGGGTTTCATTTCGACGCCACCGTCCGAAGTCACCTTGCTCACGCTGTATCGGCAACATCGCGGTGATGGCGAGACGGTCGCGGTGTGGATGGGACGTGTGCTCAACGCGGAATGGCGCGAGTCGATCGTCGAACTCAACTGCGAACCGGTTTACACCAGCTTGCAGCGCATCGGCCTGCGTCGGCTGTATCAACGCAACTGCCCACATGTGCTCTACGGAACAGCGTGCGGGACGAGCGCGGTCGTGTTCCGGGTCGCTGGGACTGTCACCTCGATTGCCGGCACATTACTGAGTGTTCCGGCCGCTGCAGGGTATGCCGTCGGGCACTTCGCGGGCGGCTATGCGACCTGGGCGGCCAACGGCATCACCGAGAAACGCATGATCGTCGGCCACAACGCCGATGCCATCACTTTGTCGGCCGTACCACCAGGGCTCGCCATCGGAGATGCCATCTATCTGTACCCCGGCTGCGATCGCACCTTGAATACCTGCCACGCGAAGCTCGGCAACAGCGCCAACTTCGGTGGCTTCCCATTCATCCCGACGAAGAACCCCTTCGGCGGCAGCCCGATTTACTGAGACCAAGTAGCCGAGGGATTCCTATGTGGGCCGCCATTGCCGTTCTGATCGTCAGCGTACTGATTCAGTACGCGTTGCAACCCAAGACACCACAGCCCCAGGCCGCAGAACTCAAAGACTTCGATGCGCCGACCGCCGATGAAGGCCGTCCCGTGCCGGTCGTGTTCGGCAGTGTGCTGGTGAAGAGCGCCAACGTGGTCTGGTACGGCGATCTGCGCACCACGCCGATCAAATCCAAAGGTGGAAAGAAATGACTGACATTCTGGTGACCCATGGTGACATGCGTCGCCTGGGCTACTGCAATCGTGGCGCGCGGGAGTGGTTCGCGCGCCACCAGCTCGACTGGAGCCTGTTCATCGACCAAGGGCTGCCAGCGCCCATGTTGCTGGCAACCGGGGACAGCATGGCCGAGGACGTAGTCGCCGTCGCCCGAGAACGCATCGCCTCCGAGGTGAACGATGGGCGGTAGCAGCAAATCGCAGACGGTCGGCTACCGCTACTACCTGGGGATGCACCTCGCCATCTGCCACGGGCCGGTCGATGCCATCACCGAGATCCAGGTCGGCGAGCGCCAGGCCTGGAGTGGCAATCTCACGGCCAGTGGACGGATCACGGTCAACATGCCGGAGCTGTTCGGCGGCGAGAAACGCGAGGGTGGTGTCTCGGGCGTCATCGATGCTGCCTTTGGCCAGGCGGCACAGACACCGAATGATTACCTCGTCTCGAAGATCGGCTCGCCGCAGCCAGCCTATCGCGGGATTCTGAGTTTGATTCTGCGGCAGGTGTACATCGCCGCGAACAACCCCTACATGAAGCCCTGGGCCGTGCGCGTGAAGCGCTGCTTCCGCGACTGGTACCCCGCAAAGGCAGAGATCAGCGGGGCCGCCAACCCGGCGCACATCGTCTACGAGTGCCTGACGAACGCCGCCTGGGGAATGGGCTATCCGACCGCCAGCATCGATGACACATCGTTCCGCGCGGCGGCTGATGTCCTCTACACCGAAGGCTTTGGCCTGAACATGATCTGGCTGCAGCAAAGCAAGATCGAGCAGTTCATCAAGGAAATCATGGATCACATCGGCGGCGTGCTCACGACCTCGCCGTCGACCGGGCGCTTCGTCCTGAAGCTGGTGCGCGCCGACTACAACGTCTCGACGCTGCCAATCCTGAACCCGGACAACGTCATCGAACTGGAGAGCTTTCAGCGTGCCGCGTGGGGCGAGACGACCAACGAGATCGTGCTCATCTACACCAAACCCGACACCTTCAAGGAGACCAGCGTCGCGGTCCAGGATCTGGCCAACATCCAAGCGCAGGGCGCCGTGGTGTCACAGACTCGGCGCTACCCCGGCATCACCTCGGACAACCTCGCCGCTCGGGTCGCCATGCGCGATCTGGCCGTCGTCTCCACGCCGCTTGCAAAAGTCCGCTTGAAGGTGAATCGCGCAGCCTGGAATCTCTACCCGGGCGATGTGTTCAAGCTGGAGTGGCCGGCACTCGGGATCGCCGGTTTAGTGATGCGGATTGCAGGTGTCGATGGCGGCTCACTCACCAACGGCGCCATCAGCATCGACGCGGTCGAGGATGTGTTCGGACTGCCCTCGGCGGCCTACACCGCCTCGCAGCCCACTGGATGGACCGACCCGGTCCCCGCGCCCACAGCGACCACGCCTCGGCGTCTGATCGAGGCCCCATACTGGGACGTTGCCCGTGCACTGTCCGCAGCGGAGCTGGCCTACCTCGATGCCACCGACTGCTTCCTGCAGACCCTGGGCGGGCGCCCAGTGCCGGGCGCCATGAACTACGACCTGTACAGCAAGACGAGTTCGGCATCGACCTACAACCTGCGTGGTCAGGGCGAGTTCTGCCCCACAGCGGTATTGGCTTCCAGCCTCGCGCAGGCGGTGACCAGCACAGCCACCTACAGCAGCGAACTCGACATCGATCTGGTCACCACCGGGACCTACGCCCACATCAACGATGAAGTCGTCCTGGTCACGGCGATCAACACGACCACCCAAAGTCTGACACTGACCCGAGGGGTCATGGATACCGTACCGGTCAGCCACGCGGTAGGCAGCCGAATCTGGTTTGCCGATAGCGCGCAGGGTGTCGATCCGACCGAGTACGCCGCTGGCGAAACGGTCAACGCACGACTGCTCACCGTGACCGGCAAAGGCACGCTGGCACTGGCATCGGCTCCGACCGATTCCCTGGCGATGAACCGCCGGCAAAACCGGCCTTACCCACCGGGCAACGTCAAGATCAACAACGTAGCCTACCCAGCAGTCGCCAAGGGTGACCTGGTCATCTCCTGGGCCCACCGGGACCGGCTGAGCCAGACGGTGAGCCTGGTGTCTCAGACCAACGGCAACATCGGCCCGGAGGCTGGCGTGACCTACACACTGCGCATCTACGGGGAAGCAGGCAGCCTGCGGCGTACTTATAGCGGCCTGACCGGCACCAGCCAGACCTACACCCTAGCCGACGACACCGCCGATTCCGGTCTTGGCCGACCCAACGCCGCACTGCGCATCGAGCTCGAATCCAGCCGCTCTGGCGTGATCAGCCTGCAGAAGCACTCTATTGCCTTCGAGCGCGCCGGCTACGGACTTTCCTACGACAAATACTACGGAGGCATCTGATGCCCGCAATCACTGACCCGAACCTGGGACTCAACTACGGCTGGACGCTCGGCGAAAGCGGCTGGGGCGCCGGCATGGACGCCAACCTGAAGCGGCTGGGCGCCGTCGTCAGCCTGTCGGTCAAAGACCGAGATCTGGCCACACCACCTGCCGGCCCGGTTAACGGCGACCGTTATCTGATTCCCGCTGGTGCCACCGGCGTCTGGAGCGGCAAGACCGACCAGATTGCCGCGAGGATTGCCGGCGCATGGGAGTACCACATCCCCAAGATCGGCTGGCTGTGCTTCATCGAGGACGAGGCCGTGCTTTCGGCCTACAAGGCCACTGGTTGGAGTCCCGGCATCGCCATCTGAACCCTTTCCACCGAACCCCAGAAACCCGCCCTCGTGGCGGGTTTCGCTTTTTTGGAGCCTGCCCATGACCGATCCACAAAAACCTGCCCTGGTCGACAACATGCTCCTCCTGCGCAAGGAGGACTTCCACGACCTGCTAGAACGCGCCGCTGAACGCGGCGCCAAGAGAGCCCTGGCCGATGTAGGACTGGATGGCGACGACGCGGCTCACGATATCCGCGAACTGCGCGGACTCCTCGATGCCTTCAACACCGCCAAGCACACCGCATGGCAGACCGTCATCAAGATGGTCACCACCGGCTTCCTGCTGGCATTGGTGGCAGGCGCGCTCATCAAGCTCAAGGTGTTCGGAGGTGGCCAATGATCGAGACACTGCTTGGTGGGTTGCTCGGCGGCGCTTTCCGCCTGGCGCCCGAACTTCTCAAGTGGCTCGACCGCAAGGGCGAACGTGGCCACGAACTGGCGATGCAGGACAAGGCGCTGGAGTTCGAGAAGCTACGCGGAGCGCAGCGCATGGAGGAAATCGGCGCGAGTGCCGATGCGGCGTGGAACGTGGGCGCGATCGAGACGCTGCGCGAGGCCGTCCGCACCCAGGGCGAGAAAACAGGTGTCCGCTGGGCCGATGCCCTGTCGAGCAGCGTGCGTCCGGTAATCACCTACTGGTTCATGGCGCTGTACTGCGCCGCCAAGACGGCAGCCTTCGTGGCCGCCATCGAAGGCGGCGCCGACTGGGGCGTCGCGATCCTCCACGCCTGGACCGAAGCCGACCAGGCACTGTGGGCAGGCGTGCTGAACTTCTGGTTCATCGGACGCGTATTCGACCGGGTGCGGCCGTGATCGAGGTACCCAAAGCGGCCATCAAACTGGCCAAGCGCTTCGAAGGGTTTGAACGTAAGGTCAGGCGTGGCGTCGAGATCACCGCAGTCCCCTACATTTGTCCCGCAGGCTTCTGGACGATTGGTTACGGCCATCTCTGCGATCCCAAGCACCCACCGATCACGGAGGCCGAAGCCGGGGTCTATCTGGCGCTCGATCTACAGACGGCACTGGCGGCGACGCTGCGCTACTGCCCGGTGCTGGCGACTGAGCCCGAGGAACGATTGGCAGCCATCGTGGACTTCACGTTCAACCTCGGCCCGGGGCGGCTGCAGACGTCGACTCTGCGCCGCCGGGTCAATCAACAGGACTGGGTTGCAGCAGCGCAAGAACTGCGCCGTTGGGTGTACGGGGGCGGGAAGGTATTGCCTGGACTTGTCGCACGGCGTGAGGCCGAATGCCGCTACCTAGCCGGATCTTCCTCGTAACGGAGCAAGAGACACGCTTTTACGTTCCCTGCGCACACGGGACCGTGTAAACTGGCCTTTATATCTCAAAAATGATCTCTATGACAAGACCCGACCAAGTGGCCCTCGCATACCGCAAAGAAAATGCATTAAACGCAATCTGCCCTTACTTCACGATGTTCCCACTTGAGTATCCCAACAAGGTGCTCAAAAGACATCGGAACGAAGGGCCGGTTGTGCTTGATCCATTCTGTGGTCGCGGCACGACCTTGTTTTCAGCACGAAGGTTTGGCTTTGCTTCGTGGGGCATTGATTCTTCTCCAGTAGCTGTTGCCATTGCGAAGGCTAAGCTCGCGAGCTGTGACCTCGAAACACCGCTTGATCTGGCCGAAAAATTGATCTCAGAGAGCGAGCCAGCCGAGATACCTGAAACTCCATTTTTTCGATCTGCCTATCACAAAGCCACGCTTCGTGACATTTGTGCCTTGCGCGAAGGGTTGCTTGGTTTGGAGGCAGAGACAGATGCCTCGGCTATTCTTCGGGCTGCAGCTCTTGGATGCTTGCATGGCCCGCTGCCGAAGCACATAGAGAATGCTGGCTACTTCTCAAATCAAATGCCCAGAACTTACGCATCAAAGCCTGACTACGCAGTGCGCTTCTGGAAACAGCGGAATCTCAAATCCCCCAAAATTGATGTTCTTCAAGTCCTGCGCCGAAAGATCGAGCGCTTGGCCGGACTGGATCAAGAGTCTCCTTGTCCGATTTCTCATGTCCTGTTTGGCGACGCTCAGTCTGAAGATCTATTCCAATCGGTCAGCAACGCGCCCTCAATTGTGATCACGTCGCCTCCTTACTACGGGATGCGAACGTATGTTCAAGATCAATGGTTGAGAAACTGGTTCCTGGGTGGTCCTGATTCAATCGACTACTCCGCCGGCCCTCAGCTCGATCACGGAGGACAGCAGTCCTTCGCGGCTTCCCTTGGAAAAGTGTGGCGCAACATAGCCAACCGTTCTGCGTCATCCGAATCGCTACACATGTACGTCCGATTTGGAATAATCCCATCCGCATCGGTGGACGCCAAACGACTTTTCAGAGCTTCTCTTGAGGAGTCCGGGGCCCCTTGGCGTTTAGTATCTACTCGCGCTGCCGAATCAGCGGATGCTGGAAAGCGGCAAGCAGATCAGATGAAAGCCGTGTCTGCCGCCGCCGTCGAGTTCGATTTTCACGTCGAAAGAATTTGATTACTGCCGCTGCTATTGGTGGTAACGCAGCTTCGCTTGTCTCGACGTTGATCCGAACAAGATTTGATCAACAAGTTCCTGATTACAGAATTCGTCGACGTAGTCTTTGATCGCGTGTGCAGTTTCGATCGCCTTCTTGTCTTGAGGGACATGCCCTGCGAGGGTCATTGGCATGACTACCAGGCACTTGGCCATCGCGCGCGAGATGGCCACGTTTGTCCTCTCTAGCTGCATCAGGAACGCTTCCTCTCCCATGATCACGTCCGCGTCCCCGACACCAAAAGTCACGACGATCGTGTGCCGCTGACCACCCTGGAACTTTTCCACGGTATCAACAGCCGAGTCGATCAAGTTCGGCGGATCAGACGGGAATATTGACCGCAGTTCTCGAACCACCAGTGCACGTTGAGCGCGATGCGGCGTCACGATTCCGATGCACTGCCCCCAGAACTGATCGGGCGTAGGTGTCGCATGCGTCACGGCACCTCGCCCATCAAGTTCCGCGCTCACCGTCTGCCTCAGGCACCAGGTCAAGGCAGCGACGATCTTGGCTTCGAAGGAATTGCTTTGGGACGACAGATCATCATCATGGAGCAACGTCAGCACCTTCTTCGCGGGGTCAAGAATATCCGGCCACAGAGATGACCAAGGTAAGGCCCCTGGAAAACCTGATGCGGGAGTTGGCACCGCCGCCAAGAGATGAAGTGCCGTCGCGGCGTTTGACGCCTTCAACGTCGATCGGTAGCCGATCGTGCGGGCATAGGCAACAATGTCCTCCGCCGAGCGGTAGTTCTCTTCCAGCGGACATGGAACGATTTGGCTGCCAAACGGACGGTCGAGCAGGTATTTCTGGATGCTGCCCACCAGGTATTCAGCACCCTTGGGTGGTTCAAGCGCCATGATTGGCGGCATCTGAAGATGATCGCCAGCAATGATCAGTCTCGCATCGTCTTTCAAGGTGGCCAGTGGCGAGATTGCATGTGTGACCTGAACCTGAGAGCTTTCATCGACAATCACGACGTCAAAAATCGGCGCAACATGGCGACCATAGGTCCACTCGGCGAGCTTGTATGCCTGCATCGTCGCCGTGGCGACAATCGTGACAACATCGGTTTTCGCCAGGCTAGCAAGACAGTCCTGTGTTTCCTGATTGCCCTGGTTCAGGTTGAATGACTCAACGAGCAGATGTGACTTGCTTGCCGAGAACACCTTTGGGGTCTGCGAAGAGGAATATCCAACAAAGACCTCAGCAGGACAGGTTGCATCGTTGTCTAACGCCTCAACAACACGACCAATAATCTCCTCAACAGCCTTGTACGTCGGTCCGGCGACCAGCAATTTCAATGGCTGCCCCCGCCGCACGGCATCATGAACAAGGCCGTGAATACATCCAGCTAGTGTCTGCGTCTTCCCGGTGCCTGGTGGCCCCCAGATAATCGTCAGCCCTCTTTCCGCCGCCTGCGCGACAGCATCGGTCTGACTCTTGTTCAGGTTGTGCTTGGCCTTGGCGTAGGCTGCAACCGAAGAGGACTGCGTCGCAGCGACGACGGATGTCGCGTGAAGAGTGTCGGCCTCCCAGAGTACGCGGGCAAGAGGAGTAACCGGGTCTGAGCCGGGGCGCGGAGTCCTCGCCCCCATCGCAGTTGCCGCATTGCTATCTGCCACCGCTATCGACGGGTTCCCTACTGCAGTGAGAATCCGCTTGACCGTCTCGTACCACTTGAACGAGCCCTGGCCTTTAGTGATGAAGATGTCGTTCAGCAGATCAATAGTCGAATTGGCCAGCAGGTACGGAACAAAAGCCGCGTCGCGCCAGTTGGTTAGCTTCAGGACAGCCTTTTGCATGCCTCGGTCAAAGGACACGAGCGTTACGGAGAGTGCCGACCACAGCGGTGCGAGCAGCGTGTCGTTCTGCCCAGAGTAAAGGGGCGCGCCACCGGATATCAGATCCCTTCCGCGCTGCAACGGAAGCCCAGGATGACCTTCCTTGCCGAGAGCCAGATAGCCTTCGTTGTCGTCGAGCTTGGCCTCGGTTGAACCAGGAAGCACGTCAAAAACGTACTCATTCGGCACCCCTGTTGGGTGCCCGTTGGTAAGCCGAACCGCTTCGTAACTAGCCTCTAATGCTTCCGCATCAAGCGCCAACCGCTGGTGGGACTCCAGCTTTCTCGTGTGATACTGAAGCTCCTCCCACCAAACCCAAAGCTTGCTGTCGAACGCAACGTCGCGAGCGCCCTGAGGGATAGACAGTGTCAGCTTTGGAGCGTTTGCCTTGAGCTGCCCCTTGAAGTCCGTGCGCAGTCTCTCGACGACGCTGTTCAATGCCCGGCATTGCTTCTCCAACGCGTTGCCGAATTCCTGAATGACGGTGTTGCGGGGAACAGTAACGGACCCCCGTTTAATCGTGGTGACGTTGCTCCAAATCTCATAAATGCGTTCCCGAGGAATGCCGTTGGTGAGGAATTCACGATAGAACGCATCACCCAGCCGAACTGGCCCAGGGCCCGAATAGTAGGTTTCAACGGTATCGAACAGGGTGATGACATGAGGTGTTGGGGCAAAAACAACTCGCCGAACAATCTCATCAACGAAAACAACGCAGGGGCTGACCGCGCCATCGGGCTTTTCGATCAGTTCATCGGCAGGGAAAAGCCAGGCCAGGGCCTTCGTCTTCCGGTTGGTCAGCCTCAGCACCCTTGGCAAGTGCCGCCCCATTGCCGCACATAGCTCTTCAAATTGTCGTTTCTCCCAAAACGCGATTTGTGCGGTTAGCGGGGTTCGTCCAGCAGCGCGAACAAATGCCTCGGCCTGATCAATCATGTCAGACAGGGTAGACAGAAGCCCTTCCAAAGCGACCCACTCATCAGCCAGCGCCTTCTGATCTACGACAAAGCACTTGGGCACAAACTGCCGGGGTGACTGGCCAGGAATGTAAGCCGTTGCTCTACCAAGTATCGAGAGGCCGGTAAGGAGGCCAGCGCTGGGATCGAAGTTGATCGCGATCGCCACATGGAGTTGTGGCGCTGGCGCCAAGCTCGCCAGCACGGCGGCGCTGTCCACCGTCGTGGCCGAAGAAATCAGGGCCTGCGCTCGCGCGGGGATACGGCTGCGTTCCTTCTTGAGATGGCTGTGCTGCTGAAAGGCAGGATGCGCGGAGGGGGCGCTTGCCGCACCCGCCGTGTCCTGAATGGCATTAATCTGGAGCGTCTTTCTTGCACCTCGTGTCATACCCGCGATTTGGCTCAAATGCCCGGTCAGCTTCGCTGCGGGGTAGCAGTAGTGGTTCGGCTGAGCCGCAATTCGCGCTTTGTCCTTCGCATTTGCCCACTTTTCGTGACCCAACCAGTCACAGGCACTACATCTGCCATCGACATGCCATTCAAGGTTCTGCCACCCGTTGGTTGATGCGTCGCCAACAGCGATGACCCGGAGCAAGTCCTCCCGGAAGAAGTGCAGAACGGTGGGCAGATAGAAGCGCAAGTTGGCGTCTTCGCTATCGGCGATCAGAGCGTTGAGATACTGAATCGCTGTCGCTGGGGAGGTGCCCGACATCAACGCGTCGAGTTCAGACTGGCCTTGCTTGAATCGGGTCCACAGGTAGCTGCGAATCGTTACGAAATACTCATTCTGCAACCCCTGGTCGGCGATCCAGTTCGCCAGAAAAAGTGCGTAAAGCGCGACTTCGGCGGAGTAGCTCGGATTAGCCTCGCTAGTGTGCTTTACATCAATGATGCTCAATGCACGCCGCGTCTCAGTTGCCGGATCAATTCGCCGACGACATCCGTCTGGCCCCACCTCCTCGTCATCGGCTGTGGCCTGGCGCACGACGATGATGTCAGGGATGAGCCCTGCGATTGGCGGGACCTGAGTGATCTGTCCGGGTTGCAGACCAATATTCGCCATCACGGGATTCTGGAAGGAAGAGGGCTCGAACTTCCCTTGCAGGATGATTGACGGCAAGGCTGTTACCTTGCCAAGCAATGACGCGAGCGGTGCCTTGACTGGTTTGTTTGCGCCTCCCTTGTCCGGCTGATAGATGACCAGACTGCCGAACGCCTGAATCAACTGATCGTTGCGCTCATCCTCAAAATCCCGACCTGCCGTTTGGAGTACACCGATTCCAGGACGTGCCTGCAACGGAACCGGCATGCCATGCGCATCAAGCTCCGAGTCTTCATGCAAAGACAGATAAAGTTCGCGATCGCACTTGGTCCGCAGGAACATGGACAAAGTGCTTTTGGAGATTCGTTTCTTTGCAGTGCTCGGCATATCAGGTCATTTCCAGACAATCAGGCAGTTATAGAATCGGCAATCACTCAGTCACACGCTCATACGCTTGTCTGACCACGTTGATCGCAGCCGGCACATCGTCTTGTGATTCCAGGTTGTACAGCACTCCACCCGTCTCAGTTGCGCCGATGATGAAGGCGAACTCCGTAGCATCGCGGGCTTTCCCTGATGGATCTTCGCAGTCGGCAAAATCCAGATTCAGCAAGAGGCTCAGCCGCTGCTTACGCGGGATGATTTCGACGAAGAAATCAAACACACGGTAGATAACGCTCCGGTTGTTGGGCAGCTCGACTACATCTTCACCAAATGCCTGGATCTGTGGACGTAAAGCCTCCAGCAACTTCTTGGCGATGTCATCCAGTTCCAGGTCCTCGATCCTGTAGTTGGCGGCAAAGGCCTTGTGCTCCTCCAACTCCCGTTGCTTCACGGCCAGCAAATCGACGACCAATGGTCGCCATACGGTCACGGCCTTCTCGGCGAGCAACTTGCCTCGCTGTTCGATGGTCGTACCGTCCCACGCAGATTGTTCGCGAATGAACTTGTTCAAGCGCAGCGGGCTCTCATCGAAGCCACCGGCAATCGTTTTCTTCTCGGAAAATGGACGGTCGCTGTATGTGGAGTTGTATCCGGTCAGCGTCAGATTGCCCAGGCGGTGCAGCCACGTTTCCTGTACTGCTTTCCAGTCGCTACCGAGCATCGTTCGCCATTCCGGACGAAGGTCCTCGTTCTGCGGCATAACGTGCTCAATGGAAAAGTTCGAGGTATCGATACGCTCCTTGCTGAAGTTCTCAAGCCGATCCAGCAGATAGAAGCAAGTGCGCATGTCGTAGACATCGCGGGTTTCGAGCGCCTCACGAAATTCAGTATCGCTTGGAAAGCGGCGCTTCTTGCCTTGCCGATACAGCGCCACCTTTAAACTGAGCAGCGGCTGGCTCTCGGTGATCCGATAGGCCAGGCTTGCGAATATTTGTCCGAGGCTGCGCGTTTGCATGTCGCACACTGAACGCCGGAAGACGAAGCTCTCCAGCAACTCGACCGCCTCGACGAACTCGTCGGCACTCAGGGTCTTGGCTCGGTCATAAAAGTCGTAAAGCGTCAGCACGACCGGCGAAGCCACCTCGACCAGGGAGCGCAGGCGGGAAAACGCCTCCTTTAATGCCGGCCGCTTCTCCTGTCCGAGACTGAATGCCGTGTAGTAGGTGCCGAAGCGGCGCAGGTCGCTGAGGATGCCATCGACACCACGCTTTTCGACAGTACGCGAGAAGTAGCTGCGGAACTCGTAATAGATCTCGGCCGCTTTCAATGGCGTGCCGGGACGCATTTGCAGCGTCAGAAAATCCTTCACAAATTTATCGAACTCGGTACGGTAGCGCCGCCCGAAGGACTGCTCGATCGGCTGCCAGTGTTCTTCGTAGAGCTGGGTCTGGGAGGACTCGTCCAGCCGCATCAGTACGAAATTTCGGATCAGATCGGCCTGAGTCAAATCCACCCCTGTAGAGTTCAGGCTTTCAAAAATCATCTGCGGATCATCCTGGCCGCGCGTCAGACTCACGTCCACGACCACCAGCTTCTTGATGCCGTTGTAGACGGTTTGCACATCGGCCTGGGCAACCAACTCACGCAGGAACAGGAAGTTCTCCTTCACCCGTTCCGAGGCGACCTCTGGCAACGTCTTTCCATCCAGAAGCGCAATCAGCGTTTCGTGATCTGCCCGGCGCAGATGCAGCTTGTGCCGCCGCTCCCCTTTGCCGTGCCGGTTGCGCAGGTAATAGTCGTCCAGCTCATCGGGGGTCGCTTCCTCCTCTCCCTGACCTGAATTTCCAGGAAGTTGTGCCAGCCGGTCACGAAGCGCGATCAACAAAAGCGTCAGCGTAGTAAGGCGTTGTTGGCCATCGATCAACAACCAACGAGTGATGGTGGCTGTGTTGTCCTCGGCCGCGACATAGACCACTGAGCCAAGGAAGTGCCCCTTCACATTTGGGTCGCTACCGACGCGAATCACATCCTTCCACAGTTGCTGGCAGTGCTTCGTGCCCCAGCTGTAGTCGCGCTGAAAGATCGGCACGATGAATTGCTTCGCGCCCTGCAGCAGATTGGTAACCAGCGTGTCTTCTGCTTTCATGCTCGGGCCTCAGTAATACTGCCGGATGTAGCTGTACGCTTTCTCGAACAGCTCTTCATCGGCATGCAGCTTGTACTTGAACAAGGATTTCCTGAGCGCCTTCTTGATCTCGCGCTCGCCAGCGAGGGTGTCCTGCCAACCGGGAAACCGGACCAAGCGCACGATCTCGTCGATGTCGGCCACCACGCGCTCGACCATGATCGGCGTTTCGGCGGTCTTAACTTCATTGAACAGCTCGGTGAGCGCCGCCTTGCCACGATCCTCGTCCTCTTCCGGAGGCGTTTCCTTCTCCGCCTGCAGCACTTCCTTGGCCAGTTGCAGCAGTTGCTTGAGAAACTCGACGCTGTTGAGCACGCCGGACTCGAAGCGATCGCGCAGGGCATCCAGGCGTTCCGAGAGCGCCTTGAACTTTGGGTTTCCGAGGTGTTTGCGTAGGCGCCGGGCAACCTTGATTTCGATTTCCTTGGCCTTCTTCGGGTCAGGGTTCGAGAGCACTGCCTCCAGCAGATCGGCGTCCAGCACCAGCGTATCGAGGTCGTCGCGCACGGCATCGACGTGCACGTTCTGGTGGATCAGCTCGATGGTCTTGGCGCCGAGGGAATGCCAGATCAGTTTGCCGTGACCGCTGGAGGGCTGCACCGACTGGTACACCTGCGACAGCCACTTGTAGTCCTTCTCGTACTCACCGAGGATCGGATCTGGCGAGATGGCTTCCCAGAGTTTATTGAGCAGGCTGTACTCGACCGCGAAGTTGTCGCGCAGCTCATTGTTGGGCAGGCATTGCTGGGCGGCGATCAGCCCCTCGTAACCCTCGACAGTGCGATCAACGCCGGCAAAGAAAGCCAAGCATTTCTGCATCGCCTCCGGCAGCCGGTCCTTGAGCTCCTGAATATTCGACACCACCGCCGTGACGCTCTTGTCGTCGAACTCCAGCGCCTTGGCCACGTCGTCGAAGATGCCGAGGTAATCCACGATCAGGCCATGGGTCTTCTGCTCGGAGTAGGTGCGGTTCACCCGGCAGATGGCCTGGAGCAGCGTGTGGTCGCGCAGCGGTTTGTCCAGGTACATCGCCTGCAGGATGGGTGCGTCGAAGCCGGTCAACAGCTTCGAGGTGACGATGATCAGTTTGAGCGGGTCGTTGGGGTCGCGGAAGCGATCAAGCAACCGCTCCTCTTCATCCCGCGTGCGCGCATAGTCCTTGTACTGCGGCTCGTTGGCATTCACCGTCATCACGATGTCGGAGGTCTCGGGCGGCAGCAGCTTGTCCAGCTCCTGCTTGTAGAGCAGGCAGGATTCGCGGTCGAAGGTGACGATCTGGCCCTTGAAGCCGTTCGGCTCCACCTTGCTCTGGAAATGCTGGACGATGTCCTCGCACACGCGCCGGATGCGCTCCGGCGTCTTCACCAGCACGGCCATCTTGGCGGCGGTCTTGCCGAGGTTATCGCGGTCGAGGTCGGAGAGACCGCCGGTCATCTCCTTGAAGGCGGCGTCGATGGCTGCTTTGTCGATGTGCAGCTCCAGCAGGCGCGGCTCGAAGTGCAGCTTCAGTGTGGCGCCATCACGGATGGACTCCTCGAAGCCATAGCGGCTCAGGTAACCCTTGTCATCTTCCTCCGCGCCGAAGGCGTAGAAGGTGTTGCGATCGAAGCGATTGATTGGCGTACCGGTCAGACCGAACAGGAAGGCATTCGGTAGCGCATCGCGCATCTTGCGGCCGAGGTCGCCTTCCTGGGTGCGGTGCGCCTCGTCGACCAAGGCGATGATGTTGCCGCGATCGTTCAGCACACCATCGGCCTCACCGAATTTGAAGATCGTCGTGATGATGATCTTGCGCACGTCTTGCGCCAGCAATTGGCGCAACTTGTCGCGGGAGTCAGCCTTTTCGAGGTTGGGGATATCAGCCCCGGTGAAGGTGCCGGTGATCTGGGTATCGAGATCGACACGGTCGACCACGATCAGCACCGTGGGATTCTTCAAGCGCGGATGCAGGCGCAGCTTCTGAGCCGCGAACACCATCAGCAGCGACTTGCCTGACCCCTGGAAATGCCAGATCAGGCCCTTCTTCGGATAGCCGGTCAGCACCCGCTCGACAATTTTGTTAGCCGCCTCGTACTGCTGATAGCGGCAAATGATCTTGATGCGCTGCTTTTTCTTGTTGGTGGCGAAGAGGGTGAAGTTGGCAAGGATGTCGAGTACCACATGGGGCCGAAGCATGCTTTCGGCAGCCAGTTTCAAGCCTTTCAGCGGGTGCTTGAGCGCATCGCCGTCGTCCTCAAGGTTCCACGGCCCCCAATCCTTGATGGGCAGGCCGAGCGAGCCGTAGCGATACTCCTTCCCTTCGGTGGCCACCGAGAACACATTACAGACGAACAGCTCCGGCACGTGCCTCTCGTAATCGTCATGCACCTGCAGCGCGCCATCCACCCAGCTCACCGCTGAACGCGTCGGCGTCTTGGCCTCGATCAACACGAGAGGCAGGCCATTCACGAGCAGGACCAGATCGGCGCGACGCTCGGCGCTGCCGGCACGGAAGGTGAACTGCTGGGTGACGACGTATTGGTTCTGGTCGAGGCTGTCGAAATCGATCAGGCGAACCGGCACATGCTCGTTGTTCTGGCCGAAGGGCATGGAACGCTCACCCCTGAGCCAAGCGGTGAATTCCTCATTGGCACGGATCAGGCCGTCGGAGCGCACCGCAAGCACGATGGCGCGCAGCTTGTAGAGCACCTCGTCTGCACGGTCGGGCTGGGCGGCAATCTCCGGGTTGAGGCGGATTAGTGCTTCGCGTACCCAGGTTTCAACCAAGACGTCCTGGTGCTGGCGAGGGATCTCGGCGCTAGCGACACGACGCCAGCCGATGCCCTTACGGCTGCGGCCATAGGTGGCTTTTGGCTCCTGGACGACATTAGCGGTGACGGGCTTTGCCGGGCCAGATAGCAGATCGTAGAGATAGGCTTCTACGGTATTTGCCTCAGTGAAACCTGTCATTCCCCAACCTCGCTAAAGAGCCGCCCGTTTAGAAATGCTCGCTTCACCGCCAAGGCATCTTGCCGACGCTGCTCTGCCTGGTGGCACGCTTGCCGGAGAGCATCTATTTGGGCAATGAATTCATCTTGTTCATCAAGGGAAACTGCGGGAACGGACAGTGAAAAGAGCTTGTCACTCTCCAGACGCTTTGTTCCATGTGAAGACGCTGATACGAGCTGAAGGTATCGCTCAGCCGAATGTTCAAACCAATACTGAATGTATTTCGGTCGGAAGCTGTCGGACACCACAAGTGCTTTCATGTCTTGATTGAAAGCGGCCGGCACCAGCGTCCTAGCGACGGGGAATGTATGGGCCAGAATCATTCCCCTCACCACGATCATGATTGTGTCGGCAGGCATCAACTTAGAACCCGCCTCTACTCCCGAAGGGGTTACAGTTTCGGTTGCACTGCCCAGCTCTGCGGCTTTCATGTCTTTAGGGCTGATCCAAGGAATGCTTCCGCCCCAATACGATGGGTTGCCACGTGCCGGCGTACCTCCGCTATGCCATGTTCCAACATTGGCGACTGACACTCTGTTCGGGTGATCGGCGTCAAAGTGGTCTATCGAAAGGGCACGTTGAAGTTGCCGTGCAGTCGCAATCAGCGATTCAAAAGCGCCAGACTGTTCGTCGAATAGATCGAGGGCCTCGGCAGCCTTTCGCTGCTCCTCCAACGACGGCAACGCGAACTCCTGAACCGCGAGCGTTTTCCAGTTAATTGTCGGCGAAAGAGAGCCAACAGAAATCTCCACTGCCCGATTCATGAACAGGTCGCTCTGCATGAAGAAGGGCAGGAACTCCGGCAGCACAACGTCGGGCTTGGCGCGAAGCACCATTGCGTGGGCCGAGCAGATCCCGTCGAACTCGGCTACGCCCAGCTTGCGCTGGTAAGCGCGACGGCGACCGAAAATGATGTCGCCCTTTTTGAACACCAGCTTGGTGGCTTCCACATCATCCGGGCTGCCCCAACGCCGAATGCGCAACGAATCGGGGTCGAGGTGTTCCAGACCAACGTAATGCTCCATTCCGGATTCGGACGGCTTGTCGATGCGGACATTGACGTTGGTGGCGATCTGATCGAAGCGCCAGATCTTCCAGCCAGGTTTCAACTTCTTATCAGCCACGCTCGATCTCCTCGGTTTCCAGGCCATCGAGCGTTTCCACCAAAGCATCCATCTGCTGCCAGAAGGCGCGGCCGTCGCTTTGCCATTTCTCCCAGGCCGCGCTCAGGCTGACGGCCTCAATGGTTCCGCTGCCGTTCACCGCGCTCGTCGCCCGCTTTACATACAGCGGAATGGAGAGATTGGTGCCGTTGCGAATGATCTGGTCCAGCGTCGCCACCGCTGCAAAGCCTTCGATCGGCGCGAAGGCGCGGAAGGCTTCCAGAATGCGTTGCTGGTGTTCCGGCTTGAGGAAGCTCTGCGCCCGTTCGCGGGTGACTTCGTTCTGCGCGTCGATGAACAGCACCTTGCCCTTGCGTTCGGCTGGCTTGCGCCGGTTGCAGACCATGACGCAGGACTCCATCGGGGAGTTGTAGAAAAGATTCGGTCCGAGACCGATCACTGCTTCTACCCAATCCTGCTCGATCATCTTGGTGCGCATGGCCTGCTCTTCGTTGCGGAACAGCACGCCATGTGGCCAGAGAATGGCGCAGCGGCCTCGGTCCGACAGGCTGGCTAGGATGTGCTGCTGGAAGGCGTAGTCGGCCCGACCTTGCGGTGGCGTGCCGAGGAAGTTGCGCCCCCACTTATCCTGTCCCCAGGCTTCGCGGTCCCACTGCTTGATGGAGTACGGCGGGTTGGCGAGGATCACGTCGAACTTGCGCAGCCGGTCGCCTTCGATGTGCTTGGGATCGGCCAGGGTATCGCCCCGGATGATCTGAAAGTCCTCGACGCCATGCAGGAACAGGTTCATCCGGGCGATACCGGAGGTGATCAGATTGCGCTCCTGACCGTAGAGCTTGAGGGTGCGGTACTCGCCGCCGCTGCGCTTGACCTCGGCCAGCGCCGAAATGAGCATGCCGCCGGTGCCGCAGGTGGGGTCGTAGATCGACTCGCCAGCTTGCGGAGCCAACAGCTGCGTCATCAGGTGCACAACGGTGCGGTTGGTATAGAACTCGGCAGCCGTGTGGCCGGAGTCGTCTGCGAACTTCTTGATCAGGAATTCGTAGGCATTGCCGAGCTCGTCCTCGGGCACGTTGGCGACCGAGAGCGTCTGGGTCGAGAAATGCTCGATGAGGTTCTTGAGCGTTTCATCCGGCAGGCGCTCTCGGTTGGTCCAGGGCGCATCGCCGAAAATGCCGGCCAGCATGTCCGGGTTGGCCGACTCGATCTGCCGCAGGGCTGACTGGATCGCCATGCCGACGTTTTTCGGGACCTGGCGCACGTCCTTCCAATGCGCGCCATCCGGTATTTGGAACCGATGGTTTTCCGCGAACTCGGCATAGGACAAGTCGCCGCCTGACTCCTTGAGCGCCGCCTGATATTCCTCATCCCAAACATCGGAAATACGCTTGAAGAACAGCAGCGGAAAGATGAACTGCTTGTAGTCGCCGGCATCGATGAGGCCGCGCAGCAGCACAGCGGCGCCCCAGAGATAGGATTCGAGTTCTTGTTGGGTAATGCGGGCACTCATTGCAGCCAGCCTCCTTCCACCATGACCGTGGCCAGCCTGTCCTCCGCTTCTCGGCAGCGGGTGAGTGCGCTCTTGAACGACTCGATGGCCTCCGGCAGCGGCGGTATATCCTCTTGCAAAGGCGGCAGGACATAGCGCGAGATATTCAACGTCCAGTCCTCGGCCTTGATTTCATCGAGACCGACAATGCGCACCGCGTCCTCTACATTCTCGAACTTCTCGAACCAGCCCTGGATTTCGAGGGCGTGCGGCGGCTCCAGATAGTTCTGCGCCCGGCCGCGCCGGAAGAGCCTAGAGGCGTCAGCGATCATCACCTTCTTGCGGCGCTGGGCCGGCTTCTTCTTGCGCAGTACCAGGATGCAAGCGGCGAGGCCTGTGCCATAGAAAAGGTTGGCCGCCAGGCCGATGACCGCCTCGACCAGATCCATCTCCAGTAGCTTTTGGCGGATACTGCCCTCGGCTCCTTTGCGAAACAGCGCGCCCTGGGGCAACACCACGGCCATCCGGCCGCTGACGTCGGCCATCGACTTGACCATGTGCTGCACCCAGGCGAAGTCACCGCTGCTGGACGGGGGCAGCCCGGCGAAGTTGCGCCCGAAGGGATCGTTCACCCATAGGTCTTCGCCCCACTTTTCGAGGGAAAAGGGTGGATTGGCGATCACGCAATCGAACGTGGCCAGGCGGTCGACTTCGAAGAACGCCGGGTTGCGCAGGGTATCGCCGCGCACCACCTGGAAATCTTCGATGCCGTGCAGGAACAAGTTCATGCGGGCGATAGACGAGGTGGTGAGGTTTTTCTCCTGCCCGTAGAGCTTGCCCCACAGGCGCTTCACGTCGCCATGCTGTTCTTGAACGTGCTGAACGGCTGCCAGCAACATGCCGCCCGTGCCACAGGCCGGGTCGTAGATGGTTTCGCCCTCTTTGGGGTCGAGCATCTCGATCATCAGCCGAACGACGCTGCGCGGGGTATAGAACTCACCGGCCTTCTTGTTGGTGGCGTCGGCAAATTTCTTGATCAGGTACTCGTAGGCATCGCCCAGCACATCGGAGGCGATGTTCTTGTTGCCGAAGGAGATGCGCGAGAAATGCTCGATCAGATCCTTGAGCAGCGCGTCGGAGAGCCGATCCTTGTTGGTCCATTGGGCGTCGCCGAATACCCCGTATAGGGTGTCCGGGTTGGCCTTCTCGATCTCGCGCATGGCGCGCTGAAGGGCGTTGCCAACATTGGTCGCCACGGCGCGGACGTCATTCCAGTGACAGTCGTCAGGGATCTGGAACCGGTGCGATTCGGGGAACAAGGCCAATTCAGCATCACCGGTCTCGGCGACGATTTCGTCGTACTCCTCATCCCAGACATCACAGATTCGCTTGAAGAACAGCAGCGGGAAGATGTAGGTCTTGAAGTCGGCCGCATCCACTGGGCCGCGCAGGATGTTGGCGGATTCCCAAAGGTGGCTTTCGAGCTGACTGAGGTTGATCGGAGCTTCTTGCATCAAGTCGTTCTCTTCATGCTTGGTCCGGCGATCGGTAGCCAGGCGCGAGCACCGCGTTCCTGACGCCGTAAAGGGCCAAGGGGTTCTTTAGCCAGAGCCGGTACTCCGGCCCTCTCAGGCTGTGATCGGGCGAGCTGTCGACACTCCACTTGCGCAGAATGTATCCAGCCGTGGCGGCACGGAGCTTCATGCGCAGCACGCCATCCCGCATGCCGTAGTCCATCTCCGTAACCTCAGCACGTGGCTGGTCCGGATGGGGAATCAGTTCCAGCTCGACGATTCGCGTCCATTGGATGTCCTGGTCGCCGCGCTCATGGGCCTGCACGTCTACATCACGCAACAAGACCGGGCGCCTGATTCGGGTGATGACGAAATCCCGGAACTCTTGGGACTTCCGATCGAAGGCGCGGACGTGCCAGCGCAGGCCGTTGTCGATCAGCGCAAAGGGAACGATTTGACGCTCGGTCTGGCCGCTTGAGATCGAGTGATACTCGACACGGATCGGACACTCCTGATGGATTGCCCGGGTCACACAAGCCAGCACATCCAGGTCGGGGTGCGTGAGCCTTGACGGGATCTCACTTGCCACCCACGCCTTGAGCTTCGAGGGCTCGCCGTCTCCGAAGCCTTGCGTCAGCCAGGACAGGACCCGCTCAGGCGGAAAGTCGAAGAGCGGTTTGAAGTCCTCTCCAAGGACATAGCACTTGGCCTTGGTGTCGTAATCGATGTTGCCTGGTGCCAGCTCCTTGTAGATCGCCAGATCACGCGTGGCGGCGGCCGACTGGATTCCAAACCGCGACACCAAGTCCTGGCGGCGGATATCTCCGATGAAGCGCACGCGCAGTTCCACGAAGGCAAGGCGATCGCGCTGCGGCTGAGTAAGGTCGTCAAGCTGTTCGTCAGACATCCTTGGGGCTCATGCGGGTTAACAAATGCTTGTGATGATAGTTGCGGGTAGTATATGGCACGCACTACAATCCGTCTATGCGATTCCCAGAGCGCCCACGTCCGCATTCTTATGATTATGACCATGCAGCAGCAGGCGGATCGCTCTCTATAGAAAAGGAGCGAACCCGCATGAGTGGAAACCGTAGGGCCCAGCCAGGACTCCCCAACAAGGGCTGGCATCGCGTTGAAGCTGCGAAAAGCCGGGAGGGAGCATGATTGACCCGGCAAGCCAGGCCCAACTGAAAGAGGCCATCGCTGACTGCATCGGAACCGATCAGGGGGTGCTGGATGCTCTGCGAGAAGAAATCCAGCCGTTGAAGAGTGCCACGCGCCGAATCCAGCCACGCGCCACGACGTCGATCTCACTGGTTGGCACCGATGGGGGAAATAACCAGCTTCAGTTCGACCCCTTTCTGATTCAGTTGGTCCGAGTCGTCGATAGCAGCAACAACGAGTACTGCCTGGAGGCAGTCTCGCCCACGACACCGGTGCAGAAACTTAACCAGCGCCAGTTCGCTGAGGACGGGACGCCCAAAACGGCACTGGGTGAAATGATGGTTTTCTTGGGAGTAGACAGCCTGCAGGCGCTCTCCCACATGATCCGGCCGACGGATAGTGGCAAACCGGTTTCTCCCAGCTGGGTTCAGGTTTATCGGGAGCTGGTCGAGTGGGCGATCCTGTTCAAGATCCTCGATAAAGATTACGGCACTGACACGTTGATCATCTGCGACGGCCTTCTGCGAAGCAAGGTGTTCGCCAAAGACCTATTCCAGCGTCTGCTCCAAGGAATGAAGGAGCGTATCGACAAACAATGGAGCAAGAGCCGGCGGCGGGTATATCTCGCGGGTGTAGCCAAGCACAGCAAGGTGCTTTCTCGGTATCGCTTGGCCATGGCTCTGGAAGGCGTCCTTCAGACTGATTACCCCGCCTACGTCGAGGTACCCCGCGAAGTGGAGGAAAAGGCATACGTCTGGTCGGAGTTCGCACGAGGCGATGACCGAACTGGCGAGGGCGGCGAAATCAACAAGTTTGTCGGCGGCAAGATGTTCCTGGTGAAGTTTGGCTCCCACCGCCGTGATCCCGTGTGGCCAATCGACATCTTTGTTCCACAAGTCAGCGAGTCCCAGGCAATTCTCGGGTCAATGCTTGCGGATGCGATCAACGGTTTTCCCGTTCCCCATTACCCACGCTGCCTGCAAAAGGCGCATGAAAATGCGGCGCTGGTCGATTTCGACTTCGATATTTTGCAGGACTTCATCTACGAGGGTGTGCGTTCGAGTCTCGGCGGTGACGCGGGTACATTGGATGCGTTTCAGCTGCAGGACGCCGATCCTGCGCAGCGTCGGTACGGATAAGGGAGAACAACATGGCAGAAATCCAACTCTTTCCCAGAGAACAGGTCGTCGGGATCTTTCGTGGCTTCCAGCAGGGGGGCATGGAATTCCACGCCGACCTCGTTTTGCCGTACCGAAACGAGTTCCAGAACATCCCAATGCACGGGCAATTCCTCATCGTCCAACTGGAGACGCCGGATGAAGCAGTGTTGGGGCGCATTGCCTCCTTTTCCTCTGAGGGCAAGCTGTCGTTCGGCTCCGGCGAGGAATTCAACATCCGTGCAGTTCGCGAGGAAAGACCTATTCCGGAGGATTTGCGTGAGCAGTATCTCAAGTATCGGATCAACATCCGCGTGCTCGGTGTTCTACGCAAGAACGGCAACGGGCTGACATTCGTTCCCTCCCATCGTCGACTTCCCCATGTTGGCAGCAAGGTTGCCTTTCCAAGCGCCGAGGTGTTGCGCGAGATCGCTGGACACAACATTGATGGTGCCCCTATAGGCCATCTTGCCTTCGGGGAATACATCTACGCTGCCGGCAACAAATCATTCCAATCGCAGGAATGGATGCAGGTGGTAGACCCAGAGGTGTTGGTTCGCTTCCCGATCGAGTCCCTGGTCTCTCGCCGCAGCTTCATCTTTGCGCGAGCGGGCTTCGGTAAATCCAACCTCAACAAACTGCTTTTCTCGAAGCTCTACGAAAACACGCCCTTCGTGACCAAGCGCGCAGGCAAGCAGGTCCCTGTGGGCACGGTCATATTTGACCCGGATGGGGAGTATTTCTGGCCAGACGACAAGGGCCGGCCCGGCCTTTGTGATGTCCCGGCGCTGGAAGACAAGGTTGTCGTTTTCACCGACCGAAAGAATCCAAGCCCTTTCTACCAATCGTTCGTTGCTGGCGGTATCAAGCTTGATATCCGCCGCCTTCGCCCTGGCGATGTGATTTCAATTGCGCTCGGGGCAGAGCGCCAGGAACAGCAGAACGTGCGGAAACTCAGAGGGCTTCCACAAGATCGTTGGGAGTCGTTGGTCAATCTGATAGATGCCAATGGCAATACCACGCCGCTCGAAGACGTATGTGGACTGCTCGATCTCGACCCTCAGCGACAGGAGGCGGAGGCGCTGGCAGCCCGGGGCAACATGACGGCGATCGTGAAGATGCTGCATGACAAGAGCAGCCAGCTCATGGACATGCTGGTTCATGCGCTTTCCGAGGGAAAGCTGTGCGTTATCGACGTCTCCCAGATGCGCGGTGGCCAGTCCCTGGTGCTCTCTGGCCTGATTCTGCGCCGGATCTTCGATCGGAACCAGCAAGAGTTCACGGCCGCCGACCCCAAGACCATCCCGACAATCGCCGTCGTCGAAGAAGCGCAATCCGTGTTGAACGAGAACGCACCTGCCGCCGAGCCTTACATTGCCTGGGTGAAGGAAGGTCGTAAATACGACTTGGGGGCACTGCTGATCACGCAGCAACCTGGCAGCATTCCAGTCGAGATCCTCAGCCAGGGCGACAACTGGTTCATCTTCCATCTGTTGTCCGCAGCTGACCTTGCATCCCTGAAACGAGCCAACGCCCATTTCAGTGACGACCTTTTGAGTTCGCTACTCAATGAGCCGATCCCAGGCCAAGGTGTGTTCTGGAGCTCGGTGGGAGGCAAACCTTATCCCGTCAGCCTCCGCGCACTGTCGTTCGAGAAGATGTATTCAATGCGGGACCATGACTACAACCAACCCGCAGGGAATACATATGCGCAAACGCTGCGCCGCACTTTCTCTGGAATGAAGCAGAGTGCTGCGGCAGCTCGGGTTCCAGACTCGAATGCTTCAGGCTCGCTCTTTTCCGCTGAGACTGGTCTCGAAGACTCCGAGCCAGTGGACGTCATGGCAACCATAGAGCAGCGAGCGATTGATGCCTTGCGAGGAGATGCCGACATCCTCCAGAAGCTTGAATCGTCGAATGGCATGCCTTGGTATGGAGTTCAGCAGTCTCTGATTGACCACCTGCCGGAACACTTGGAAGACCGCCGTCAGTTTGCGTACAACCTGGTTTCAAAGGCGATGAACGCGATTTTCGGCTCACAACCCAGGGGATGGGAGACTTTCAAGAGCACGTCCACGGGCAAGACTTGGATTAGAGCTCACAAGTGACCACCGACATTCGGCACTTGTGGGCCAGGAGAAATGAGAGATGGCCAAACCTGTCGTAATCGGCTCGCGGAGCTTCCGAACCCAGAAAAGCGCACTGGACCATTACAAGGCGCTGCTACACCGGTACCAGGACGGGGATCGCATCTCTGACCCAGGGGACCACGCCGACCTCGTGGCGCTCATCGAACGGTATGACCCGATTCTTGACGAGGTTGGTGAGCCGGCGAAGGGTTGTGGCCAGATCGGCCACTTCGAGCGGCGCCTGAACACCGGGACGGGCTGGAGCAACTCTGGCTTTTGGGTGGTTCGACTGGACGGGTCCGCCACGGACTTTTCGTACATCTGGGCCGTAAAAGGCCTATCAGGGGACCGGTCGAAGGACTTCTACGGTGCATGTCGACAGGCGGTCGCTCTCGACCTCGTCCTCGCCAAGAAGCAGGCGTTTGCACAGTACGGCGACGATCAGGGCCGGGTTGAGTGCGAGTTGACCGGCAAGATGGTCACTATCGACGACGCACACCTTGACCACGCATGGCCGTACTTCTCGCACATGGTGAGTGGGTTTCGGGCTGCCAGGGGTTGGTCGCGGGACATTCCGGATGGCATCGTTTCCGCCCCGGCTGACGGCCAGACCACGGCAACGTTCCTGGACAGCGCCGTGACTGAGGCATTCCGAGCGTTCCACCATGACCAAGCGGTTCTTCGGATTCTCAGCCGTGAAGCCAACCTGAAGACCGCGAGTTCAGCTCGCCGGCCAAAAG
Source organism: Bdellovibrionales bacterium (assembly GCA_018266335.1). The sequence continues at coordinate 28,663 of JAFEAR010000236.1, read as the reverse complement.
TTGCACGGCCTGTCCGGCTGGCGTGACCAGCTCCAGTCGGCTGCGATCGGGCCGGCGTAGACGTATTGCGGACGCGGGTTCAATTCCGCAAACGGGAATCGAACTGGCGTCCTGCGTGATGCGGTAGGCAGGTGACCTCGGCCAGGCTGAACTGGTAGGATTAGCGGCAGTAGGGGCTGGGTTCCGCACCTTTCCGCAGGAGTTCGCAGCGGTCGTAAGGAGCTGAGTTACATAGGTTTGGCGCAGGGTTCCACCCCACCACCAATTGAAGATCCAACGATGTCCAATAAAGTCTATAACGCAAAGAAAATACACAGCTTATAGGCTTTATTGCGTCCAAAGAATTCCAGTAACAACCACCAATATCCGATATAATCAGCAGTAACTTTTACAGTAACACCCCTTGTTACTGTTTTTATCATGAAAAGTTACTGCATTCTTGTTGGGAGTTACTGTAATGGCAAGACATCTCATTAAAGCGGATGTAATCATCCGCAACACAAAACCCGCCGATAAAACCCTGCGCTTAAGTGATGGCGATGGGTTATATCTGCTGATTAAACCTAACGGCGCAAAATGGTGGCGATTGGATTACAGTATCGGCGGCAAACGCAAAACGCTTTCTGTTGGTGTTTATCCGGACATTGGATTAAAGGAAGCACGTGACAGAGCCGATGAAGGGCGTCGCCTTGTCGCAACCGGTATCGATCCCAGTGATGTTCGCAAAGCAGACAAAACCGAACAAGTAAAAGCACTGGAAGCTGATCGACGTATCGCTGAAGGATTACCTGCAATCGATTCATTTGAAGAAGTTGCACGCGAATGGTTTACCAAGTTTTCGATAGAATGGGCAGCCTCTCACGCTGACAAGATCATTCGCAGACTGGAACGTGATATTTTTCCATGGATCGGCAAGCAGCCTATCGCTAGCATAACGGCCCCTGAATTACTCTCTGTATTGCGTAGAATCGAATCGCGCGGCGCACTCGAAACAGCCCATCGGGCACATCAGAATTGCAGTCAGGTATTTCGCTATGCGATAGCCACTGGTCGCGCCGAACGCGATCCCTCCCCTGATTTGCGTGGCTCCCTTCCCTCAGTCAAACAAACTCATCATGCTGCAATTACTGAGCCCAAAGCCATCGGCGCGTTACTTCGCGCTATAGATGGCTATCAAGGTTATTTTGTGACCAAATGCGCGTTACGAATCGCGCCACTTGTTTTTGTTCGTCCGGGTGAATTACGCAAAGCCGAATGGACTGAAATTAGCCTTGATCGAGCTGAATGGAATATTCCCGCTGAACGCATGAAAATGCGAGAGTCACACCTTGTTCCACTATCCACTCAAGCTGTTGAGATTCTGCAGGAACTGCAGGCACTGACTGGCAATGATCGTTTTGTGTTTCCAGGCGCGCGTACTAATGGCCGACCAATGAGCGATAACGCAATTCTGGCAGCATTGCGGCGCATGGGATTTGCCAAAGATGAAATGAGCGGGCATGGTTTTCGGGCAATGGCACGCACTATTCTGGATGAAGTATTGCAAGTACGGCCTGATTATATCGAACACCAGCTTGCCCATGCCGTACGTGACCCGAATGGACGTGCATACAATCGCACTGCACATCTCGTCGAACGCCGTAAAATGATGCAGCTATGGGCCGATTATCTTGATAAGCTTAAAACAGGTGCTGAAATTATTCCGATAACGGAAAGAGTTGCGTAAAGGCATAAACATACACCAATAACTGCCCGATCCCAATTAACGAGAGGACATAGTGCCAATCCTAAACCACTCATTTTTCTCTACCACGTACCTCTATAAACAGTGCCTAACGTCAGGCCACTTGGAACATCTTCTAGTAAAACTGGCACGTCAGCTGGAGGATGCCTGGAATTCGCTCATCCCCAATGATGAAGCTGAGTCTTTGATGATCGATGTGAATAACCATATCAATCTCTTTAACGCACAGGCGCCTTATCCAGTGTTTCATGTGAAGGGAAATGATTTCAGGGATCGCTGCCAGCAGACAGTGAAATATGCCTCCGTCTATGCTGGTCTTGCAGCGATAGCAGTGCATGATGGGAGATTTTTACTTGCTAAGCAACTCATAGCAGATTCTTTGCTGATGCTCTTCCGCGTCTATCGGCCTCGCAGCGAGGAAGCGTACAACAATTATGTTTCCCGGAAAGGTGGTGCAGCGCGTAGTGCGCAGCGACGACCGCTCAGAGATGAGTTATATAGCTTAATGGAGCAGGAAATATGTACCCGCCAGGAGCTGTTCAATACGAAAAAAGAGGCAGCAGAATACTTTGCCAAGCCGCTTAATGAAGCAGCCAAACGCCTCAATATTAAAAACATCCGCCCATCAATGAACAAAACCATACAAACTTGGTTCTCGAAGAATAAAGAACTCATGCCATTGATCGAAAAATTGATTTCGCCAAGACAAAAGCGAAAACGCTAGCTAGAGGACTAATGTTTCTCGAGGCCGCCATAACTTGAGCTTTTTCCTGGGCATATCACCTTTACTGAAAACGCAACTGCCGTCAGGTGTAACCAATTTGATGAAGTAGTTAATCTTGATCATGTAAGCCATGATATCGTTCAAGGCTGCCCGCCTGTCCTTCTCTTCCTCATAAACCATTCCGATTCCGAAGCGATTATAGTTCTCTTTCTTCAAATTACAGTTATGCGACCTGCCAACTCCCTGAGTGACAACATCTGACCAATCCTTTCCCGCGCGCTTTGCGATCGCGATGTCCTGCCGGACCAATGAACCGTCCAGTAGAAGAAAGACATGAAAATATAAAGACTTTTGATACCCGTACTCAAGAATTTTTGCATATCCGACGTAGGCTTTGTCCATTTTGTTTTTAAATCGCCTGATCCACTTTTGCCAGTGTTGCTGAACCATCTCGAATGACTCGCCAAGTGACTTCCCATCAAATGTTCCGTTCTTGTAATACAGATCTATCCTGAGTACGAGTAGTCGAGGGCAAATCTCAAAACATTTTTCGATGTAAAGCTGAAAACTCCTCAAATTCTTGTCTGATGACCTCCTGAAGTTGTGCATCTGTTTGCGAAATTCAGGGGTATTGATTCTTTCTCGGATTGCAGACACAGCTCCATTTAGCTTGCTACATTCTGTATGTGCAATTTCTGCTAGATTTTTTCTAAAAAAGATCCGTACTCGTGCTCCTATTTTCGTAAACTCCTCCATAAATATCTCAAAATTTGGGCTGACCTGAAAATATTTCAAATAATCATAAAACTGGGAGTAATACCACAGCTTAAAATCTTTTTTCAAGATTTGGCAGATTTCCCAACCAATTTTGTTGATCGGTTCTATCTTCCCATATTCAACTTCAAAGCAATCGTCTTGGCTGTTTCCGATTTGTAAAACAAGCTTTTCTATTTTGACTAAGTGCTCTATGAACAATACTCGATCCGCACTCAGAAAGTCACCTCTATATGTCGGCTCAATCGGAGTAAGGGATGCTACCTTCAGTTTTCGCAAAAACTCATTGTCCTGAAATTTAGTTTTGCGTATTTCTCTATGACCCATTTCTCTCATTTTTGTTGTCATAATCTTGATTCTCTGATATCGGAAATTCGCTGTGATACTCTCACACCAATAACTTGGTACACATTAATAATCTAATAATCACGCCTCAAATTGACGCTGGCACAGTAAGAAATCCGTTCTTGACCCCTTTTGATTTCCGCTGTTTTCTTGGCACTCAATTTTTGTCATTTTGGTGACAAGATTTAATCCAGGCATTCAGGTCTTCCTCAAGTATTCCAACGCTTCTTGGTCCAAACCGAATCAACCGAGGGAATGAGGGGTCATGCCTGGAGGATTTTGGGGAAAGCTTGTCATACAGCCAACTACGAGATCTATTCCCCAAGCGGTGGCAGATCTCCCTGATTGGCAAAATTCTTGAAGTGTTGGTGGTGTCGTTCGGCATATTTTTCTCCTATATAAAAATTGAATAATTTGTATGGGAGAGTATCGTCGATCTCGACAACATCCAGGGTTTATTGGCAGCTATTAAAATTTTACTGCCAGCTCATAAATGTCAAACTAGTTCTGTTATTTTAGTCAATTTAGTTCAACTATTTGATTTAATTAAAGTTTATAAAATGGGCCTAATGCCTGAAAGTATTGATTATTAACCCAACCAACACACATTAACTATTAACTCCCAAAGCGACCAATTTCGTATCGGCACTGATGCCAACAATCATCATTTGTACCGGAACTCCGCTGGGTTACACATATAACAACTGAAGATTAGGCCAACCTGACCTTCACTCCCCAAATTTCACCTATTCGAGAGCCAGTGACCAATCAAGGTCACTGGCTCTTTTTATTTCCAGGAGAAAAAACATGCGCCGATGATGGATTTCTAGCCTAGAAAGCGCTTTTTTCCCCACCAAATCGCAATTTCCTTGCATTTGAATTTTTTTGAATTACATATATACAACCTGAGGGTGTACTTTCTGGCCACCTTTTACAGTCATTCTTTCAGTCTTTAAGCGCAGAAAGTGTAGCGACATCCATTGTCGACGATTATGGTTTCTCACTAATCAATCCCTTTCCTCGTATTCCACGTAACAAATCCATTCATACACCGCCTCAGCCTTGGCTGATGGCGGTTTTTTTATGTTCTAAAACCAAATCCTTACTTAAAAAAGGAGTTCTATTATGAGTATTTCATGTCCGCTTTGTTCGTCTACCCGAATTCGCACTAAGAATTACGGCAGTAAAGCCGGCGCTGCAATTGGTACCGTTGCTGGTGCTGCCAGAGGTGCTGCCATTGGGGCAGCTGCTGGACCGGTTGGTGTCATCGCAGGAAGCATTGCTGGGGCCTTGATGGGAGGCTTGTTCGGTGGTGCAGCAGGTGGCGCTATGGGTTCTCGCATCGGTAAATCAGTGGATGACAACATCCTGGATAATTACGAATGCATGGATTGCAGCTACACCTTCAGCAGGCATCATTGATACAGATCATCAAGTCGTTAAAACCAAATCCCGCGTCTCGTCTCTGACGGCGTGGGTTTTTTTATATGGTTTCAACTACTTTCGTCTACTTCATCTCCCCAACGTACTCCATTCTGGGGTTTTGTTCACTATAAAAAAGGAAATCAATCATGGCACACGAACTGGCAACAGCAAATGACATGGCCTATATCGGGGAAACCCCCTGGCATGGCCTTGGCAATAAATTACCCAAAAATCAATCCATCGAAGTTTGGCAGAAGGCCGCCGGTATGGACTTTGAAATCAAGCAAACAGAAGTGTTATTCAATTCCGCCAGCGGCAATGACGGCAACCTGCTCAATTTGCGCAGCAACCCGGACGCAATCGTACTGTATCGCAGTGATAACAATGAGCCATTGTCGGTTGTATCGAAGCGCTACAAGGTGGTACAGCCTAAAGACATACTCGGTTTTTATCGTGATCTCGTTTCTATCGGTGGTTTTGAATTGGAAACAGCAGGCATACTGAAAGGGGGCAAGAAACTGTGGGCATTGGCCAAAACCGGACAGGAAACACTGCTACCCGGTCTCGACAAGGTAAAAGCCTATCTGTTGCTGGCCACGTCCTGTGACGGAAGCCTTGCCACAACTGCCCAGTTCACCAGTGTCAGAGTGGTATGCAACAACACCCTTCAAATGGCTGTTGGTGAAAACAAAGGCGCTATCCGGGTTCCGCACTCCACTACCTTCGATCCCGCTACAGTAAAGCAGGAGCTTGGTTTAGGTCTATCGTCATGGGAAACATTCATGGCCAGTATCAAGGCGTTATCCAATCGTCCGGTGAACAAATCCGAGGCTATGTCGTACCTCGTGAATGTGCTGGGCGATCCTGAACTACCACTCGACGAACAATCCAACCAGAAAGCGATCCAGGCAGTTTACGGTCTCTACTCCGGGGAAGGCAGGGGTAGCAAGTTGCAATCCGCAAACGGCACGGCGTGGGGCTTGATCAACGGCGTGACGGAATATGTCGACTCGCATCGCCGCGCAAGAAATCAGGACTATCGGCTCGATAGCGCATGGTTCGGACAAGGTGCGCAAATCAAAGGAAAGGCATTCGAGCAGGCGATGGCGCTGGTGGCATAACAACAAGTCTCTTTGGCCGGGCGGATTGGGACAATAAACTGACAACTCGGCACTATTGGTCTATGACCGCAACAGATAACGCCTCGAGAGAAATTCTCCCGGGGCGTTTTTATTTCTATCGGGAGCATTCAAATGAAGCGAAGAAACGCAGTGAGACTGGTTTCGACCAAGGATATCAGTCGGAATGAATGGCTGAATGTCCGAAGCGGCGGTATCGGCAGCAGCGATGCCGCAGCCTCGGTAGGCATTTCGCCTTACAAAAGCCCGCTTGAACTATGGCTGGAGAAAACAGGGCGACAAGAAGCATCAGATCTGACAACAAATGAAGCCGTGTTCTGGGGAACAACCCTGGAACACATCATTGCCACTGTGTATGCCGAAAGAACCGGAGTAAAAATCAGGCGGCTCAATGCCGTTCTGCAACATCCTGATCATCCCTTCATGCGGGCTAATCTGGATCGTGTCGTGCAACACCCGACGGACAGCAACGGAATTCTTGAAGTTAAAACTGCCGGGGTTAATTCGGCCCGGTTCTGGGAAGAAGGTATACCGGATAGTTACCAGTGTCAGGTGTTTCACCAACTCGCTGTAACAGGCAGGCAATGGTGCGATGTAGCCGTGCTGATCGGAGGGCAGGACTTCAGGGTATATCGGATTATTCGCGACGAAGCCAAGATAGCAGATCTGATCCAGAGGGAAGAAAAATTCTGGCAATGCGTGACAGCAGATATACCACCAGAAGTGGACGGATCAGAGTCCAGTGGCCGAGCCTTGGCCAGCATGTATCCGTCTGACAAGGGCGATGTGCTCGATTGCACCGAGGACACCGGCATGAACAGGCTGTTCTCCGACTACTGGGCTTATCGGCAACAACGTGAATCAGCCGAAGTACAGGAAGAGCTGCTCAAACAGAAATTGCAGGAACGCCTGGGTTTTGCTAGCGGTGCAGTGTTGGGTGATATCAGGATCAGTTGGCGCAAATCGAAGGATTCCATCATGACAGACTTTAAAAAACTGGCTGATGAAAATCCTGAATTGGTGAGACTGTATGAAATACCCAAGCCTGGCATCCGGCGGTTTGTGGTGCAGGTCGGGAAGTAGCATACCCGCCAAATAACAGGAGGAAATTATAGCGCAGTGCCCCCGTCGAGAAATTGACGGGGGCTTTTTGTTGGTTGAATTTTAATGAGGAGAAAATAAAATGATTAAAGGACTCGCAATTACGCCACCGATTATTGGACGTATCTCAATAGGCAAGGTGGTGGAGAAGAATGGCAAGCGACTGCCGGAGAAAGATGACTGTTTTACGATCACCACGCAGGTTCAAAACAAGGATGGGTGGTTGTTGCATCCGCTACATGCCACGCTGGCGGGAGGCTCAGCCAATGCCAAGATCAGAACCATACCTGTCAAGCTGCTGTTCAACAGCAGCGATCTGAATCTACGAGCTGAATACAGTATGTTCGATCGTACAACGGGCAGGCCGATGTGTGTGGGTGATGGTGAAAAAGCCAAACGGGTTACCGCTGAGGGAATTTCTGAAGTGGATTGTGAATCACCGGACGGTTGTGAATTAGCCAAAACAGGAGGGTGCAAACCTTATGGCAGGCTCAACGTGGCGATTGATGGGCAGGATGAGGAATTGTCGTCGTTCGTGTTTCGCACGACAGGCTACAATTCAATCCGTACATTGACGGCACGGCTCCAGTATTTTGAGGCAGTCAGTGGTGGCAATACGCGACATTTGCCATTGCAGTTAAAACTCAGGGCAAAATCCACCACACAGTCGCATCGCGCCCCGGTGTACTATGTTGATCTGTGCTTGCGGGATGGTATCAGTCTTGAAGATGCCGTCAGTCAGGCGGTCGCAGAAGCCACCAAAAGTGATCAGGCCGGTGTTAGTATCAAGGTATTGGAGCAAGTGGCCAGAACCGGCTTAGGCAATGGCGCATTCGAAGATAGTGAGGAAGAATCGCCTGCCATTGTGGAGGAGTTTTATCCGGATGTCGAAGCAGGTGGTGCTTCAGGCCAGCTTGTAAATCAAACAATCGTTCCAGTCACAACTAAGTTGGCAGGTAAAGGCCGAGCATCAGTACTTGCCTGACAAATTGTTGATGATTACATTCTGCTTTAACATACTGTTAAACCCAATCGAGCGAATTTGTGCCGTGTTTTCTTGCTTCGGTGTGAATTCGCCCGTCCAAATATTAATCAGAGAAAATCATGAATATTACTGCAGACGCTACCAACCGGATGTAGTTGTGTTTTGTTAAAATTCAAATAAAACGCATACTTGGATACTCTCGCAAAATCACTGTCTTCCAGAAATATCGAAGTAACTGAGAAAGTTGAATCTCACAGTTTGGTAATTTCTAAATATAACTGGAGTATCCGGATCTATTGGACCATATCAGTTCGTGGTGGTCACTTTACCAACTCTATCAGCTTGCCAAAGCTATTTACTACGTCGTACTTTACATTCTCAGGAGCGTACTTCCGGTTAATCTCGTCGAAGAATTTGCGGGCGCATTCGATCTTTGTTTCTTCAATCTTCGTCAGTTGCATCGTTGACATAGATCCCTTGGTCTCCGCAATGAAATAGACATGCTTGACGGCTCCCTCTTTGAACGAAATTGCCCAGTCCGGGTTGTAATCACCTACCGGCGTCGGGATAAGGAAGCCACGTGGCAACTTGGCGTACACGACCACTTCAGTGCAGGTATCCAATTCCTTCACAAAATCTCGCTCGATGCCAGAATCCGTGATTGCGTAGTCGTAGATATGCCGTTTGAGCTTGTCCCCAGCCTTGCTGAAGTCTTGTTTGGTCTGGCCTGTGGTGAAAATGTCGAGATCGAACTTGTCTTCCACTGGGTCGTAGGCCAAGTGTTCGATGATCATTGTCGCCTTCTGTTCGTTGATCAGACGCACGGCTTCCGCGATGAAGCTCTCGGGATTGGTGCGGAACTGTGCGAACACCGCGACGCTGATTCCCTTCAAGATGTCTGCCGTCGTGCGTCGCGTCAGTTGCGTGCCTTCAGCGATCTTGCCGATGAGGTCGTACTTCACTGTCGAGTGAATTGAATGCACGTTCTTTTCGGTTTCAGTAGCCTTGAGCACGAATGCTTCGCCATCTTTTAGGCCGTCGTAGGTTACCTGGGCAGCTTGCTCGCCGGTCTGGATCGTGTATTGCAACGGCGTCACGCAAAGGCTCTTGTCCAGTTCGGTGACCGCCTTCGTTACCAACTCCGCTGAATCAAAGTCAACGCTGTACGCAGCCTTGCGATTGATCCGGCTCCACAGTTCCTTGAACTCCTGTTTGTCGAAATTGCTGTTGAGCGGATTCTTCTTGGGGCGACGGTCGTCGCTGATCTCAAACATCTGGCTGTCGCTGAAGACGCTGTCAATCAGTTGGTACACCTGCTCCGCATGAGAAAGTAACTCGTCCGGCAACGTTGCTAGCGTGCCATCTTTTTTGGCCTGATGGTATTTCTCGGTGATATTACGTTTTTTATCAACGTAGCCGTTCTGGATCAGGTAGAACTCGATGTCTGTAGCATGATCGTCTGTAACCGTGATCGGTCCCTCGGCTGTATTGAGCACCTTGCCAGTAAAGTAAGCCTTGTCTGCCACACGCGGGCGGGTAGACAAGGAATCGCTGATATCTTTCTGCAGCGCAGTGACGAACTCCTTGAAGCTTTCACTTGCCACCACGGTCAGCACGTTGACGTCATGGACGATGGACGGATGATCCACTCGGTCGCCGAGCTGATTGACAGACAAGCGCAGACCACGACCGACCTCTTGTCGGCGCGTGACCTCGTTGTTGTAATCGGGGTGCTTCAAGAAGCAGATCACGAAGACATTGGGGTTGTCCCAACCTTCGCGCAGGGCCGAGTGCGAGAAGATGAAACGTACCGGCTCTTCGAATTTGAGAAGTTGCTCCTTCTTTCGTAGAATCAGGTCATAGGCATCCACATCGTCGGACAGGCCTTTGTTTTCGCCAGTCTTAACAATACTCGGATCGACGTCACGCTTGGTCTTCTTGTCGATGGAAAAATACCCGCTGTGCGTCTTTTCCGCCGTAATGCCCTTCAGGTATTTGATGTACGGCGTTTCATCCGGGTCCAGCACCTCGTTCAGGTACTGGCTGTATTCCTCTTCAAAGATCCGCGCGTAGTTGCCTTTCTCGTCCGCTGCCGAGTAGTCGCGGTACTTGACCACTTCATCGATAAAGAACAAGGTCAAAACCTTGATGCCTTGCTGGAACAGCGCCTGCTCCTTGTCGAAGTGAGCCTTGATCGCCTCCCGAATCTGGATGCGACGCAGCGATGCTTCGTTCACGTCCCCGGTGGCCTCGCCAACAAAAAGCTCAACGCCGTTGATGAAGCTCAAGGTGTCGGTATTGGCGTTGATGTCCGCGACCACAAACCCACGGTACTGATCCAGCTCGTTTGAAAAACCATCGGAGAAGAGGTTGTCACCCGTGGAGAGTTTGCGCACCACGCGCTTGATCTCGCCGCTTTTCAACTTCTGCTCGAACTCAACACGGGCCTCGGGCGGCTTCTTGGTCGAAATCTCGATGGATTGCAGGTAGAGGTAGGCATTGGTACCGGCGAGGCCTTTCACTGATATGCCGCGCACGGCAATCTTCTTCACCAGCTTCTGGTTGTAGGCGTCCAGCGCATCCAAACGATGGATCTTGTTGTGCGTGGTCTTGTGGGTGGCCGAGTAGCGCAGCACCATCAACGCCTTGAACTCCTCCAGCGACTTCAACGTCGCTGCACCTTCCATCTTCTGTGGTTCATCGAGTATCAGTATTGGACGGTTGGCGCTAATAATATCGATCGGCTTGCGCGACTGAAAATCATCCAATCCAACCATTTCCGTTTCGCCTTTAGAGTTAATTTTTGGCGTTCCGTAAATGCGGCGTGCATCCGCGCCCCTCGCAGCAAATGCCTGCACGTTGATCACCATCACGTTGATGCCCGCATCCGACGAGAAACTTTCCAGGTGATGCAGTTGCTTGGAGTTGTAGATGAAGAAGCGTGCTTTCTTTTGGTACGTCTCCAGAAAGTGCTCGGCAGTGATTTCCAGCGACTTTGCCACGCCCTCGCGAATGGCAATGCTGGGCACCACGATGATGAACTTGCTCCAGCCATACTGCTTGTTCAGTTCAAAGATCGTCTTGATATAGCAGTAGGTCTTGCCAGTACCGGTTTCCATCTCGATATCGAGATTGACCTTGGCCACTTTGGTCTTGACCAGTGCGTCCGACACTGGCAGGTTCTGGCCGTGCTGCACGGCTCGGATATTGTCGAGCAGCGCTGTTTCAGACGACGTGAAGTCGGCGTTGCGGAACGCAGCTTCCCTTTCCGCTGCAGCTTCAGGCGTATCGACCTCCAGCGCGAGCACCGCTTGCGGGCTCGCTGGAGCTGCTTTTTGGCTGCCGGGATCGAGCCGGTAGCGAACGCCGCCATGATGCGGAACCTGCCCCTTGAAGCAATCCACCACTGCTTGCACCGCCGCCGTCTGATAAGCCTGTGTTTTGAATTTGAGTTTCATCACGCCCCTCTCAGATGCATTTCACTTCAGTGGTGGGCGACAAGAGCTTGAAAATCTGCTCAACGTTCATCTTGACCGCGCTTTTCTTGTAGCCCGCGTCGCGGAACACCACACGCAGCGGCTGATGCTTGGCCAGTTCCTTCACAAAGGCTTCATCGATGCTCCCGCTGGCGTCGAAGCAGGCGGCAAGTGCGTTGTCATCGACAAAGAACACATCCTTGCCTTGAATCGACTGTTTGGTAATGGGCAGGGCAAGATCGACGCCCCAATCCAACATTACCTGGAACAGCAGGTCTTCGGGCGTGCGGTCGGGCTTGATGTTATCGACGAATAGGTCGAACTTGGCCTTGTCGAGCGCATCGGGCGCGTAGTAAACGTCGGCCATGTTGGATGTGTCGATTTTGAGAACACGAAAGCCGATGTCCTTTTTCCAATCTTGGTGGCATTTGCCCTCTATAAGCTTCGTTCCGACCCTACGGATACGCTCTTTACTGATTTCAGCAATTGTCTTGTAGCCTGCCTTGAATGCCTCGGTTGATTCATCGCATGTTTCCGGGAGCTGCACCAGAACGAACTTGCGATTACCTCCATCCTGCGAGTTAAGGGTCATAACGCCGTGCGCGGTGGTTGCGGAACCAGCAAAAAAATCGAGCACTATGCAATCAGGATCTGACCTGCAGGCAGATAAAGTCAGTTTTGCCAAAAGTTTTGATGGCTTTGGAAAGCTCATAAGACTTTGGGCGCCAAATATCTTATGCAACTCATCAAAGCCGTCCTCATTCGTTCCCCATCCATCGGAAAACAAATCGTCCGAATAAACAAACTCGAATCCAGTCGACTGATCGCCTTTCATTGGTAGAAGATCCTTAAGCATCTTCTCGCGTGGCTCAGTCACGACTCGGCGAAAGTAAAGATCCTGAGTGACGTAGAGGCTTTTATCCTTAGCGTACTTATCGAGCAACTCTTGCGAGTAGATCCAATTGCTTTCAACTTTTACATCCTCCACAAGCACACCATCGCTAATGACAAGATCGGACAGAAGGATCATTTCCATGTTTCCAGAACTGATCCTGTTTCCTGCTGCGACGCGATGATTTTTTTCCCGATATTTGCTAGGGATGCCTCTTTTTATAACTCGTACACCACGAGAGTTCGTGGTCTTAATCACCGGATAGGTTTCTTCACCTCTTGCGATCTCCCCGACAAGGCCTTTGAAAGAGGCCAAGTTTTTTGCGTATGCAACCACATACTCCTTTACATTCGTTGATGATCCAGAAAGAAAGGCCCCTTTCTTTTTTTTCTCCCATACCAACTGAGCAACGAAATTACTTTCCCCGAATATTTCGTCGAGTACTTTCCTAATGTTTTGTGATTCGCAGTCATCAATGCTGGTAAAAATGACACCATCTTCTCTAAGAAGGATTCTCGCAAGGCGCAGTCGGGAGTAGATCATCGACAACCAATCTGAATGAAATCGGCCGTTAGATGCAGGATTAGCTACTAGCTTGTTTCCCTCTGCATCCTTTTGATTTGAGCGACGCAGAAAGTCCTCCGCAGACTCTGAAAAATCATCTTCGTAAATAAAATCATTCCCCGTGTTGTACGGTGGGTCGATGTAGATCATCTTGACCTTGCCGAGGTAGTTCTCCTGTAGCAACTTCAGCGCATCGAGGTTATCGCCTTCAATAAACAGGTTCTTAGTGGTATCGAAGTCCACGCTTTCTTCGCGGCATGGACGCAGTGTCTTGGCAATCGGCGCATTAGCTGTGAGCAAGGCTTCGCGCTTGCCCGGCCAGTTCAGGTGATAGCGTTCTTGTGGCCCTTCCACAATCGATTCGGCAAGTTCTTGCCTCAACTGGTCAAAATCCACTGCCAGCTTCACACTACCGTCTTCACCTTTGGCCTCAGTGACGCAGCCCGGAAACAGATCACGAATGCGGGCGATGTTGTCCTGCGTGAGATTGGGCGAGTGCATTTTCAGTTTGTCCATCGTTTGCTTCCTGTAGATTGACTCATTCTGTATCAGCCGAACCATGATTTTTAAGTTCGTCGAACTTGGCCGCCATCGTCGGATTGCCACGAGTCAGCTTCTTGATCGTCACGTCCTGTGCCTTGTCGTTTGCAAGACGAAGATTTCGATCAGTGCCGAGTAGCGCCTCCTTTGTCTTCTGCAGGTGGTCAATCGATTTGTCGATCTCATCGATTGCCGTTTGGAAGCGTCTGGCGGCAAGGTCGTAGTTCTTCCCGAATGCAGACTTGAAAGTTTCTAGTTCAGTTTCGAAGTTCGTAATATCGATGTTTTGCGCTTTCATGAGCGCCAACTCCGACTTGTACTTGAGTGAGTTCATCGCAGCATTTCGGAGCAGGGTGATGATTGGGATAAAGAACTGCGGGCGGACGATATACATCTTTGGATAACGATGGAACATATCGACAATCCCGGAGTTGTATAACTCGCTGTCGGGTTCGAGCAGGGAAACCAGAACGGCGTACTCACACCCCTTCTCGGTGCGATCCTTGTCGAGTTCCTTCAAGAAGTCTTCGTTTTTCTTCTTGGTGGCTGTTTCGTCACTCTCGTTCTTCATCTCGAACATGATCGAGACGATCTCGGTATCGGTTTCATCTAAGTCGCGGAATATGTAGTCGCCCTTGCTGCCGGTCCGCGAGTCGTTGTCCTTCTCGAAGTATGCCCGTGGAAACGCGGTGGCACGGATTCGGTTGAACTCGGTCTCGCAGTGCTGTTCGAGGGTTTCACCGACCATCTTGGTCGATAGCCGCGCCTTCATGTCTCGAAGTCGCTCGATCGCGTCATCGCGATCTTTGATCTGCGTCTCATATCTTTCTTTCAAGGATTTCTCGGCAAGATGTTTTTCTAGCTCCGCCCGCTTCAGGCCGCTTTGCAGCTCGTCGCGTTCCTTTTCGACCGCGCTGACAGCCTCCGTAATTGCGAGTTTTTGTGCGATGTTACTGGCGTCGAGCTTCGCCTTGAGTTCTTGAATCTCCGCTTCCTTGGCTGCTGCAGCTTTTTGCAATTCGCTGAGGTGTTTGGCCTCTGCGAGTTTGGATGCGGTTAGCTTGTCATGCTTCACCCGTTCAAGCTCGTTTGCAAGAGTATCACGTTCTTTCTCCACAGCGCTCAGGGCTTGGGTCACAGCGAGTTGCCGTGCAACCTCACCGGCATCGAGTTTAGCTTTCAGCTCCTGGATCTCGGCGTCCTTGGCAGAAGCAGTCTTTTGCAATTCGCTGGTGATCTTTGCTTGGGCGAGTTCGACAGCGTTCCGCTTGTCCTGCTCAGCCAGCTCAAGCCGCTCATGTAACTGCTTCTCAAAGTCGCTATCGCGAACTTGCTTCAGAATGTCCGCGTACCCGGCCTCATCAATCTTGAATGCCTTACCGCAGTGTGGACAGATGATTTCATGCATGACTACTCTCCTTTCGCCTTAGCCATTATTTTTAGAAGCATCTCCGGTACCTCTCCCTCGGCCTTGAGTGTGGCTGACCGGTATGCGAGTGTATTCTTCGCGAGACTGATCCCCGCTTCGGCCTCGACGCTTCTACAAGCGGCAGACCATTCGTTCCAATTTTTGGAAAGATACGCCTCTAGGTGATCTTCGAGAATTGCTGCTTTCTCAGCAACGATGGCAGACGGGAAGTCTTCTTCAGTCAGCCCGAAATACCGCATTAGCTTGCGGTTTTCAGCTGCATGGTTATTCCGTTCTTTATCGATATCTTCTTGCTTCTTATTTTTCGCACGGTCCTCAAATCCACCATCCGCATCAAAGAGCGCATAAACAGGCACGCCAATCACGGTCAGTATCGCATGTGCGAGTGGAATAGACGTCTTTGATCCTACGGGAACAATGGAGATACCTGCAGCCTCAAGCGCACCGGGAGAAAACCTATCGCCGATACCATAGAACACTGATGACTCTGTCGACCCCTCCACAAGGAGGGCTCGGCTCGCAAAGAGTGCTGTGGAAAGCTGATCGGCCACGTTATGGTCGAGTCGGCGATCTACGACATCACCATTCACGATTCCCTGTAGCATTGCCTTCACATTAGTAATCGTTGAGTAATGAACAGAAACTACCGGAGTCGCGTCAGATGATCTCGTCAACCGCCTGATCTGGTCGAAATGTCGAGCCTCTAGGAAATATTGGCTATGAGTCGCATATGTAACTTGGATGCGTTTCCCGGCGTTCTCAGCGAGTGACCTAAGTACCTTTGCGAACGCCTGAGCTTGGATTGGGTGTTGAAAGAGTTCTGGCTCTTCGATCGCTAGACAGATAACTCCCTCCGTCGACGCAGCACCAGACTGCGCTAAGAGTTGGAGCGCCGAAATTAGTATCGTTCGCTGAAATCCATGCCCCTGTCGCTCCACGGCGGTCTCGGTTGTACCATCAAGCACTGCCACTTCGAATGTAGTCCGGGGAGCCTTGAGCTCCACCTCTGCAGGAGAAACCGCGATAGACCGACCGGGTGCATAAGACGTAACGACCTCGTTTAGCTGTGCTGTGATGACATTTAGCTGTTCCTTAAACTTCTCTTCGTAGACTTTCTGCTGCTTGACACGCGATTCCTCGACAATTTTTGCGATTTCCTCATCAGCCGCAGCTCGATCGATTGATCGCTCAAGAATGCGCCCAATGATGCTTGATTTACCGTCAATCGACTCCTCACTTGCCCGAAGATCTGCAGTCACCAATACAAAATCGAAGAGGCCGCTCATTTTGCCGCCGCTGTTGAAACCAAAAAAGTTTGTCTGCAGTGCTTCCGGAGCATCTACGAGTTGGTCAGTGTTGGAGGACTCCCAGGTAGTCATTGCCTGCTCGACGGCTGGACCTGTGTTGGCCACCGGAAGGTCGAGCTCAGGACGATCACTCCGAAGTTTGGAATACAATTCCTTTTTCGCGGTCACACTGCCTGCCGCTTTGATTGCGTTGAAATCGGGAAAGCTCTTTGCATTGGCGGAAATTACGTCAGCCCCATCCGGTGAACGGCGTCTCCATGCCGTAAATGTGGCGACTTCTTCTGGCGCATACTTGCCAAGCGATTCTCGGTCCTTTGCGGTGAGATCGGCAAACGTAACTTGGACTTCGATGTTCTCGTCAGTGGCTCCAAAAGAGCAATCTTTTTCTGTCAGCGAGCCTGGCTTGCCGTTGAAGAACCAATCGAGCGCACGCAACACAGTCGATTTACCCGCGCCGTTCGGCCCGATGAAGGTCGTGACGGAGTCGAAGGGAATCGTTACGTCTTTTAGCGCACGAAAATTTTTGATGCGAACGGTTTGAATCTTCATTTCAGTTTCGCTCCCTTGCCCCTGTTGTTATCTATCAAAGCTTGAGTTCTTCCAGTTCGATTTTCAGCTTCCGCAGTTCGGCATTGATCCCTACCTTGCGGTTGAATTGCTTTTCCTTGCCAAGCTTGCTGGCGGCTTTCTCGACTTCACGTTGTTTCGCCGCAATCAGCTCGACGCGGGTGACCAAGTCGGCGAGGCTTTCTTGTGGGCGCGCGGGCATTGGGATCAGGCGGTGAAGCGCCTGCTCATATAAGCCGCCCAAGTCGAGTGCCAAGGGCATGGCGGCACGTTCAATGTCACTCGGCAACCAAGCGGTCGCAAAGTAGTCGCTCAGTACCCAATGGCTGGCGTCTGACTCGTTCGGGCGCTTGTACGCGGCAATCACCTGCGTTCGACCATCAAAGCTCAGCTCGAAGATGATGGGAAACTGTATCGCGCCATCGATGCAACGCAAAACGTCCAGATTCAGCTCCGACGACTTGAGCTGGATCGAGAAAATCTGAAGTTCTGGCACTCCCGGCTTGGCGGGCAGGTTGATCGTTTCCGGTGCCAGCTTGTATTGCCAGACGATCTGCTCCACCTGCTCGATAAATAAGTTCTTCAGCCTCGTATTGGCAGCGCTGTGTTCGTAAATCTTGTTCTTTGGTAGGGTGCGACCAAAAGCTGCCTGCTTCGGGTAATTGATGAACGCGGCATTCGACTCCAATCGGGCGTGCAGACTCATCCGGCCTCCTGAATCACGAGGAAGGTGATCAGTTCGAAATCGTCCAGTCCTGCGATGGTATTGACCAGCGCGGTGGTTTTGCCACCGCTGAACAGGCTATCCAGATCCTTCTCTTCCTTCACCTCGATCATTGAACGGATGGTCTTGCCAAGCAGGTCCGAATACACCTGCATCTTGCGGCCATCGACCGTTTCCTTATTGAACAGGCGGCAGGCTTCCGGAATAGGTTGGGCTTGCCCCTTGCAGCTGCTGCGCACCAGATCCAGCAAACGCTTGACCTCGGTGTGGTTATGAATGACTTCACCCTCACGGTTGATGTAGACGAGGTAGTAAGGGTGCAGTCGGTTGTGCTGGCTAACATTAACACTCGGATTGCGGTTGCGCAGCGTGAAGATCACGCCCGGATGCAGCCCTAACTCCAGCTTGGCGGGCACCACGGCGTGCATCCCGCTTGGCACGTTGCTCAATTCGCCATTAGCCTTAACGTAGTTGAGCAAGTCCATGCGGAAGTCATTGAGCCCGAGGTCGGTGATCGATACGCCGGTCTTTAGATCTTCCAGCTCGATTACTTCCTCTTGCAGGCGTCGCAGTTGCTCCTTGCGGTAGGACACGTCGTTGGCTTGGGCGCTTAGCACGTTGTCGTCACCGGTGGCTGTGACGTCGGCAATCATCATCCGGTTTTCAACCCGCTCCTTGAGGTTGATGTACTCGTCTAGCGAGATGTCTGGCCAGTAGTTGACCAGCTGAATACTGCTGTTGGGCGAGCCGATACGATCCACACGGCCAAAGCGCTGGATGATGCGCACGGGATTCCAGTGGATGTCGTAGTTGACGAGGTAGTCGCAGTCCTGCAGGTTCTGGCCTTCGGAGATGCAGTCGGTGCCAATTAGTAAGTCAATTTCTTCTGGTTCGTTCGGCAGCACAACGGCTTTTTCTTTGGAGCGCGGCGAAAAGAGGGTGAGCAATTCCTGAAAATCGTAGTTCTTTTTGAGCGTGGACTTCGGTGCACCTTTGCCAGTAACTTTGGCGCTATGCAAGGCCTGTGTGGCAAACAATTCGGGAGCCAAATTGACATACAAATAGTCAGCAGTGTCGGCAAAGGCGGTGAAAATCAATATCTTCTTATTGCCAGGATTTAATGGTGCCGCAATTTTGCTAAGAACAAGGAATTTTAGGTGTTGCAACTTGGCATCATCGGCGGGTGTGATTTTGTTCATCGACGCCAGCAAGGCATCAATGATTTCCAGATCGACCATCAGCTCGTGCTCCCACGAGGGCAAGTCCATGTCGGCAAGGTTGATTTTGACCTTGCCGCCGATTTCGCTGTCGCCAATAGTGGGTAGGTCGTCGTCGTCCGCGTCGAGGCTTTCCAACTGATCAGTCAGGTCGTCGATGCTGGCAATGTTGCCGGTTTGGTTGAAGATACTAATTTTAGTCAGTATATTCGTGTGGTTTTCACGTAGGGATTGGAGCGTTAAGCGGAAGGCCTCAATCGAGCTTTCGAGGCGTTTGAGCAGGTTGGTCGTCATCAACGCCTGTAAGTTTTTTTCTCGGTCGGCTTGCTTTAGCTTGCCTTTGCCAGCGACCTGGGTGTCGTACATCTCCTCATACTTCTTGAGACGACTTGGCAGGATGTAGCTGATCGGGGCGTACACGGCGAGCTTGAGTAGGGACAATTGCTCGAAGATTTCATTGAAGTTCATAACATCCGTTCGATGCGTGAGCGGGCTGTGAAACGATAATGGTTTGCGGCGTTCGGGGAATTGGCCGATGTCCTTGGTGTCGTAGAAGGTCTGGATGTGCTTGCGCGAGCGCGCGATAGTGACGCTGTCGAGCAGCTCGAAAAAATCAAAATCCAGCGAATCCAGAATGGCCCGTGCGGTACGTTCTTCCGGGGGTAGCTTTGACCAAGCATTGAAGGCAGCTTGTGCGCCTCGGAAGATTTCTTCTACCGTCTTGCTGGTACGCAAATTCTTGCTCAGGTTTTCCGAATCACCCTCGTAGGCCAGCGCCAGTTGATTGCGAAGGTCATTGAAACGGTTATTCACCGGTGTGGCGGACAGCATCAACACTTTGGTCTTGACTCCCTGCTTTATAACCTGATTCATCAGCTTCTGGTAGCGGGTTTCCTTATCCTTATAGGCATCGTTGTTGCGGAAGTTGTGCGACTCGTCGATGATGACGAGATCGTAGTTGCCCCAGTTAATACGGTTCAGCGGTGTGCCAAACGATTCGCCGCTGGTACGGCTGAGGTCGGTATGGCAGAGTACGTCGTAGTTGAATCGGTCGCGGGCAAAGATGTTGGTTTTGAGGTTGCGGTTGTAGTTCAGCCAGTTGTCTGCCAGCTTCTTGGGACATAACACCAGGACTGACTTGTTGCGTAGTTCGTAATATTTGACGACCGCCAGTGCCGTGAAGGTTTTGCCTAAGCCGACGCTGTCGGCCAGGATGCAGCCGCTGTAGGTCTCAAGTTTGTTGATGATCCCAGTGGCAGCATCTTTTTGGTAGTTGAAGAGCTTGTTCCAAATGAGCGTGTCTTGGTAGCCTGTGCGGTCGTTCGGCAGGACATCCTCGTTGATATCTTCTAGGAACTCATTGAAGATGTTGTAGAGCATCAGGAAGTAGATGTGCTCGGGTGAATTTTCCTGATACACCGACTCCATGTGATCGCAAATTTGTGCGGTGACATCCTCCAGTTTGGTTGGGTCATTCCAGATTTGGTTGAACAGACTGAGATAGGTCGCTGTGAAGGTTGTCTCGTCCATTTTGTTGACGAGGTTGGACACAGCATTACCTTGCTGATAGCCGAGGTCGACGGCGGTAAAACCGTGCAATGGCATGTAAGCGGTGTTTGTGGTTGTGGTCTGCACACAGGCGAACTGTTGCATCGGCGCCTTGCTGTGATTGGATTTAAACGTTGCCTTGCGCCGCATCCAGTCCGCACACTCTTTTGCAATCGCGCGCTGGGTTAGTTTGTTGCGCAGCTGAATCTCGAACTCACTCCCGTACAGACTCCGTTCGCGATCAGCCTTCGGAATGTGGAATTCTTTGCGTTCCTTGCGAATCTTGTCGGTGGCCTCGTTGGCGGTGAACGTCGGCGAGGTAAAGATGAATTGA
Organism: Bdellovibrionales bacterium; assembly: GCA_018266335.1. Next base: position 7,828 of record JAFEAR010000236.1, on the reverse strand, counting down.
AGCTCGTCGATTTTTTCTAGCTCTGCTTTCAGCGCTTCGAATGCGTACATCGAAAAGCAAGAGGCCGCAATTTTCAGGCGGGCACCAGGCTTGAGAGTCTGTTTGAGATCGTCGCCGAGCAGGCGACTGATGTTGTCGATCAGTTCCATCCAGAGTCCGCCTTTGGCGATGTGGCGTAGCTAGGAGCAAGCAACGCGTTCTTTTCACACTCCACCTTCACGGTCAGGTGGCACTTCTGCTGCAAAGCGTACATGAAAAACATAAGCCAAGATGACAATTCGGGGCTTTACAGCGAATTGTGCCTTGGGTCTGATGCAAAGCGAGATAATACCATTCGTTATCACTGTGTTTTATAACAACCATAGACCACATTTATACCTAGATTATAGAAGTCCAAATCAATACGCGGATTCAATTTCGAAGTGCAACACGTAACGGCGATTTGGTGTAGCGCACCGTTTTTCCGAAGAATACCTCAAAAGGGGTTCTGAAACCCAGTACTTTGCGCGGTCGATGATTGAGTCTATCGATTGCCCATTGCACTTGTTCTTGAGTAACCTTAATCAATTCCATCCCCTTAGGGAAATACTGTCGTAGTAGTCCATTGCTGTTCTCATTCAAACCACGCTCCCATGAATGGTAGGGATGGGCGAAATAAACATCCACATCCAGCTCTGCTGCGATGGCTTCATGTTCTGCAAACTCTTTTCCGTTGTCAAATGTCATGGTGTGGCATTTGCCTTTATGGGGGCGCAATAGCTGCATCACTGCTGCCGTCACACCCGATGCCAGTTTGCCGGGCAATTGGGCTGCTAGCATGTAACGTGACTTCCTTTCGGCCAGTGTGACCAATGCGCCTCGATGGTTCTTGCCGATCACAGTATCGCCTTCCCAGTCGCCTATGCGGATCTTCTGATCCACAATCTCCGGACGTTCATCAATGTCGATCCGGTTCTTGATTATCCCCCGGCGCTCTTGACCGCTCGCATAACGTTTCTTGCGCGGTTTCTGGCAGCGCAAGTGCTGCCATAGATCACCGCCTCGGCGTTTGTCTTCATAAATGTGCAAGTAAATCGTTTCGTGGCTGATATGAAACCCGCCTTCCAGAGCAAGTCGACAAGATGCTTGTTCCGGACTCATGTCCAATCGAATCAATCGTTCAACTTCCGCCCATTCCGGCAATGATAGACGTTGTGCATTGGCGCATTTCTTTCGACGCTCATCCCGTAATTCCTGCGTCTGTTTGGGATGCCATCCACGTCGCCCCTTGTTTCGCCTCAATTCCCGTGAAATTGTCGATTTGTGCACGCCAACTTCATCCGAAATTTGCGATTGGTTTAAACCAGCCTTCTTCAAACCAGAAATCTGGTATCGTTGCTCACTGGTGAGCTGCTTGTAGTGCTTCATCTGTGCTCCTTTTACTTGGTCGTTTAAGCAGCCCAGATACTACCGCAGCTTGCTTATAAACTTCCTTACAAAAGTTGCACTTCAATGTTGAATCCGCCATATGAAACAGAAGCGGCAAAATCGATAAAAACAGCTTAACTGGAGTGTCCGATTTTACTTGACCAAGTCATTTTTTTAGTTTTCAAAACAAAAATTTGAATCCTACAATCTACTTTTGAGAAACGTCAAGCGAGAAGCTCGCATATACTTGCAATTAATGACAACGACGACGAAGGAGAAGGTGGGTGACTCACGAAAAATTGAATTAAAGGCACTTTAAATTATGTCTTGCATTTTTCATAGATCACACACGAGCTAAAGTTGATTTTACGATCTATGAAGCCTTCGATAGCAGATCTCTCCAAGCCTGCACCACCATAACCATAGCCAACGTATCCAGCTCACAATAACGTAGCAATGCTGCATTGATTCGGTCCCGAGCTTCGGCATCCATATCCTCGAATTGCAGCCTGGCGTAAGCCGTAGCCGCCGCACCGCCCTCGGCTATTAAGCTTTCATCGGATACACCTTCAGGCAAAAAGGTTCTTGCTAGCTCCTTGAGTTTTGCATAGGGATCGTTAGTTTCATCAAGCCAGACAAAACCTATGGGGTCAGTAAAATTAAGGCTCTTGATTCCAGTCTGAGCGCCGTAAATTGGCTGACTATATGTGTCACGCAGAAATGACGATATTTTCAACACTGCAGGCAGCACTTTCTTGATCGAGTTGCTGCCCTTGGTATCAGGATGAAAAAATGCCTTTCCTGCAAGCACGCACAAATCTATCATTTCCCTATTTCCACCTTTTGTCAGACTCTGAGTGAATTCGATCAAGGTATTTCGATCATTCGGTGAGTTGGGTACATTGACAAGCTGGTCGACGATTTTCGAGAGAATGGTATTCTCGTGGTGACTCCACATGAACACCGAGCCTTCATCATTGTCCAGTTCAGCCTTGAGTGCCTTTATAAACTCAAAATTAGGAAATTTTCCCGGTTCCGTACATAAGAACTCCCCGGCGTGGCGCACACTACCGTCAGCCTCCATGACGTGATGCGAGAACTGGAAAGCTACTGGTTCGTACGGTCGCATACCTTTGTAAAAAGGTAACGCAACGGATGATGTCTCGAAATCAATGAAATGGAGAGGGAATTTCCACTGTGCCATTTCTTTGGCAACCAGCGCATCATCAAAATAAAATCCATGATAAGGGTGACTGGAAGGGATGCCACCTGCTTGCAACCACTGACGCTGTGCTCTGCTTAATCCGGTATCATCCGGCTCATCATCGAAAGTGCCCAAATCTTCCTGGTTGACTTGGCTGATCTTGAAGACTCCCTGATCAATCAGTTTCTGCTTACCACGAAAATTCCAGAGGTCAAGCACCGTACCGCATTCAAAATCGCGGTCATTCAGGCCAGCGACTTGGGACCAGCACTCTTTGAAACCGCTCCTGGTTGTGCCACTTGAAACCTCTTTAAACTGACATTTTCCACAATGTTCTCCAATTATCGGCGGAATCTTTTCATCAATACTATAAGCTCTTGCCCACTCGGCGACAGCGTCTGAAAGATATTGTATTCCACCTGGAAACTTCAACGGGTTGCTTAAAACTTGTGTGACGTACTGATCAACACAGACCTTCTCCAGCAGGCTTTTACCCAGCATTTCAACATCCAGTCCCTCAGGGATACGCGACTCGACATTAAACCCACGTTCCCGTTTGCTGATCTTGAACATCTGGTTGATGCCATCGTATGGTGATAGTTTGCTCTTGTCAGGCATTATCAGAAAAGTCTTGATATCAGTTTGCGGGAAAGCCTGGCGCAGCACCCATGTTTGGAAGGCAGCATCCTGAATATAAGGCAACATATCGGATTTAATATTATTACGCTTGCCTTCAATATTAGGCTCGAGCGAGTTGTATGACTTTGCCTTAACTTCAATCAACTCAAATCGATTGCCAGATTTTACGAGTATATCGATACGAATGAAGAAATTTCCCACACGGATCGCCGGTTCAAAAAGTATTACATTCTCTTTCAGCAGACATTCTCTAGTCTGTGCTTCCGCTGCAGAATGGTCCAGTCCGGTTATCTCGATGCCTCCAGGGAAGAGTAACTTCGCAAGCTCACCAACTTGGTATCCTCCTTCTGCGAGCATGGCTAGAAAATCATTTTCTTGCATCACGTCGCGATACTCGGTGGGCTTTCCAGCATAGAAAAGCTTGGTTGGACACTCCAGTGCAAGTTTAAAGCGAGATTTTGTTAGATATCGTGTAGCCATGGGGTGAGAATTGATTATTTCTTATTTAATAGCATTTCGTCAGTGGAAGTGATCAGCATCAAGCTTCTGAAGATGGCGATTTGTCTGGCTATGTTTTGGTATTTTTTAGCGCATGAAGTGCGGGCGTTATAAGAAATCCCCCGTCACTTACATAGTCCCCGACATTGAAACCCAAGCGAGGTGTGCTGAATCCACCACCGTTACCAAGCCAATGTGCGTATGTACTTTCATTCAATTCATTTTTCAGATCGACAAAGAAATCAACATTCACTGTTAAATGCATCAATTTCTCTTTGATGTTGATTACCGGTAACGCATCAGAGGCAGTAACAAAAAAGCGGACTGCGCCAGCATTAAATAATTCCTTTGGCGATAAAGTGATTTTTATGCCAAAAGGAAAAAATTCATCTAAAATTTTAGCAGTCAGATCCGGATCTTCTGCTTCCTCCTGGTGTTCCAGAATATCGGAAATATTCACAATCAGATCCGGATAGCGTAAGTTGAATTTTGCATTCAATTCCACCATTACCCCCCGGATTTCTCCTGTTCCTTCAATTTATCAAAAGCAGCCAGAACACAGTCTTCTGTGGAAAGAGTGTCTTGGTAATCATTTTTATAGACAGCTTCTTCCCAGGATCTTAAAGATTTTTCATCTGTCAGTCGACTTGGCTGATTGGAAATTGCTATTTTTCTTTTCTGTTTCATGGAGTTCAATTGATACAATTTATTCAACTTTTCTGATTCGACACAAAACTCATCACGCAATCTTGCTGGCTGCAACACTTGGACGTCCGAACCAAAGCTACGCAACCACCACCGAATTTGGCTCGTATCAGGAACTATTGCCGATATTTTCGCCCAATCTCCCTTCAGTTCCTGGATCTTTTGATTTGCTGCCAGCGGCGTTTCATACAGATGATAAGCCCACTTTTTATTCATCAAAAATTCTATGGAAATAGATTCCTGCCCTCTCAATATTCCAAGGCTTCCAGTATTAATGTAGTCATCGAGATTAAATTTTTTGGGTCGGATTGAAGGGCTATCCAAAATTTTGGCCGATTTAATGCGGTGTAATGCCAGCACTCTGACATCTTCATATGAAGAAAAAGTACATATCAGGTAGCAAACACTATCAATAATTACAACGCCTAAAGGGTGGACGATATATCGCTTTTCCTGTTTTGCCTGGCGAGATTGGTAATGTATTGCGATTTGCAAATTGGATAACACACCTCGATATACTGATTCCTGCACATCTGAATCAATTAATGGAGGCGTCAAGGAAGGCATTCGGGATACGATTCTGAATTTGTTCTTAACTAATTTATCGGGATGTGCAGAATCGACAAGTTTTTCTTTAGCCGCGCTGAACCATGGCCTTAGATAATTTACGGTTGCTGCAGGAAGCGATTGATCCAACATGCTTTGCGCAAGCACGAAGGTCAATGCTGTCTGCACATTCAAAGCAGGAAACTCTATCTGTGGCGCACCCCTCGTCCACGACCATCCCTGTGGCTTGCTCTCATCACCGACTAATGGAAACGCCAGTGATAACGAATTGAGATCCCGTTGAATGGTTCGTATGGATACCGTAAAGCCCTGTGTACGTAGCCGTTCGAGCAATTCCACGGTTGAAATTGAATCGGGGCTTCGGGGCAATAGTTTCAGCATTGCCCATTGACGGAGTGTTGCATCATTCATAATTTGTCTCGGATTAAACAGATACTAAACGATACAAGCGACAGATCCTGTCGTAACTTGATGATATAACATATCACAATCTTGAATACGCATTACGCACCATGATTTGTCATTGCCCTTTGCTGATAAGGGAAGGATGCGAACAGATTACTTTCTCTTTACTCGCGCGATATAGCCTACGGTCCTGACGAGAGTAACAAGATTTGGAAATCCAGAAAAACCTTAAGGAGGCTTGCATGGACAATATCGACTCACTAATGGATGAAATTAAGTCGCAATATAAATCAACCATACCTGCTACTGAGTATGAAAAGTATTTTCAACTTTATCGTAATTACTATGATGCCTTACATCCCTGCCCCAAAAATTGGTTTGGTGGCTTGGCTTGGTATTCGATAAGACAAGAAGAATTTGATCGTATTTTTTCCTCACTCAATATCACGATTCAATCAGAAATCATCCCTCCGCTACATCCCTATGAGTTAAACAAAACCGGTTTAAAGAGGCTTGAAGAATTGCAAAAGAAAATTAACAGCGGCGATGCCAATAAATGATCTGGTCCAGCCTGATTGCATCCAGTTTAAATTCCTTTGTATATTGTTTCCTCGTTTCTATTTACTCCTCCAATTAAGATTATTTTCTCTTAGCAGGAGTGTCCGGGTCTATTGGGCTACATCAGCTCTCATTTCACACACTCCGAATTCTTGGTAAAAAAGCGATGGTTTTCGATACTAAAAATCGCCGCAGCTTTCCTTTGGCGACTCGACTATTTTCGAGTCGTTCTTCCTTGGTCGACCAGCGTTCCCCTTTTTTCTTGGAGCAATTCCACGGGTAAATGATCGTTCGTGACCGGTCTGCTTTATTGGATCAATACTCTGCTCAGCTTTGCACAGATAACCGAGGGCTTTCTCATTCAGTACCGTACGCTTCGTTTCGTCGGTGTGATCAATCATGCCTAGCGCACTAGCGGGGTACTTCTCCTTATTCCGGTTGCAATTGTGGTAGATGCCTTTGCCACTGGTGATCTCGTTGTTCCAATACTTCCCGATCTGGTCACCTTTGAAGGCATCCTTTTTAATTTTGTGCCCGTCATAAAAGAAAAAGCCATGAACATGAGGCCCTTTGTCATCGGTATACTCGCGCTTGGCAATGTAGCCGATCATATCCACGAAGATGGATGGTTTAGTACGACGATTGCTCAGCAAGTGAGCGAGGTCTTTGTTGATGTCATCAAGGGAAGCTTTTCTGGCATGTTCTTTTTTGTACCCAAGATCTACTCGTATGGCCTGAATCTTTGAGGTGTTCTCGAACATTTCGTTTAGGTACTTCGTCGTGCTCTCAATCATGCGTTTGCTGTTTCTGGAGTCGCTCATTCTGAATTCCTTTCGTAATTATTTGGCAGTATTGCCAAAGTATGTATACGCAGAATCTTCAGAATGACACTTGGTCGCTGTTGGAATGTCCGGATGGTCAATCTAATCTGTCGGGAGCAATGATTGAATTGCTCTCCGTTGCTTATGTTCTGATATTTATCATCTCGATAATTAACTCAGATTAATAACGATAATTTATCTTATTGATGTAATTGTAATTAATAGTATTAATAACCTGAATTCATATTCAGTCGTGTTGCCATGGAAATAGTTTGTATACGAACTTGTATGCCTTGGATTGTCAGCATGCGTGAGATACTTTGAGACATACAGAGTTAGGGCAGAGCTATGATTATTCTGGTGTATGACAGTGGAGAATGAAGCGGGGAAACAAAAGCAATTACACAACAAATTGGAGTGAGTTGATTTGTGTCATGAAATTTGATTATAAATTGTTTCTTGCGGTAGAGTGATTGCGAACTACAGTTTGATTTTCAATCCTTCTTGGAAAGAAATTATCGACAATAAAGCCATTCCCTAATTTATTATCGCAATGATCATATGTTTTAGCTGAACAAAAACGCAGTAACTTTTACAGTAACATAAATATTTAATTCTAATTAATCCAGTATTAACAATGGTTACAGGCAATTATTAGATTCCCGCCGCCCCACCAACAAGCGGTCTAATCCAGACCACTCAAGACCAACTAAGACTCTAATAAAACAGGGTCTTAGTTCAAGTCTAACAAATCCCCCGTTAGTCTCGGTAGGTCTCCAAAGGCCTCGGTTGTGGCACAAAAATGACACAAATTTGCCACAAGTCGTTTTCGCCGATGAGCGCACGAAGCCATACGGCACAGAAAAATGCCGCCGCATACGTCAGCATATTTTCACTGAGTGTTGACACCGGTCGAAAATTGACCAGAAAAGGCTAGTTGTAACGGTTGAAAATTGACCAGGTAATTTCCGTATTCTGCTTAAATTTTAGGCAGGAGAATTTAAGAGGTGATTACCATGGTTAT
>JAFEAR010000235.1 GCA_018266335.1 Bdellovibrionales bacterium | reverse complement strand
ATTCGCGGATAGAATTCGCTGAGGATTAGGTCAGTGAGTTGGGTGTAGTAGGTGGTATCAATCTTGATACCCCGGCGGCGGTTTCGGGGCCTAACCCCGCTGTGCGTGGTAACAGGATTGAAGATATGGCTCAGCTCTGGTGTTGAGCTTGCAGAAACCATTGAATCCAACATGAACCCACCGAGACTGTCCATCTCGGGCTGGCAAGCAGTTATGGCAGTCTGCGGGTTTACGCCATGATGAGGTCGAGTGAAATGCGATGGCATCTCATGCCGACTCGTTGAAGGGTCGATTCATCACGCTTGCACGTTAATGACTATCATTTGCGTTCGAGGGAATTGAACAAGTAATCTAAGTGCTCGATGTGGGTTAATTGGTGAGTGATACTCTTAGGGATTTAAACGCGAAATCCGAATTCGTAACTCTCCTCGTAGCGTATCCCTACAGGCAGGGAACCCTCGCCACTCGTACCACTCGCCCGCAATGACCCATGTTATGACTAACTACTAAGGTCGGAAGTAAATTGCTGGCAAGTGGTACGAGTAGTGAACTACTCGGAGAGTGTCTTTCCAGACGGGAGAAAGGAAAAGGGCCACAAGATAGTTAGACTCGTGGCCCTGAGTGTTACGCCTGGGACTGCCCTTTCAAGAAGTCCACAGCCGTTTTAGAGAGAGAGGCGACGCCGAAGATGTACTTCGGGTCTTCTTTGAGCGCTGTTAACCAGTTAGCCAGGTAGCTTGGGTGCTGTACGCGATCGGAGTCAACACCGAGCTCTGCTGTCAGAAAAGCAGCACCTAACTCGGCGGTGAGTTCTTCCTTGGCATAGTCCGGTGAGCCAAATGCTGCACCGGTTAGGCGATTCAATCTGTCCTTGGAACCGGACCAATGGATTAGCTCGTGCAGATGCGTAGCCGCATAATCGGCATGCGACATGAATCGCTCCTGATCCGGTAGATGGATCGTGTCAATCAGGGGGACATAGCAAGCCATGTCCCAACCAAATTGAACATTGTGCTCGATCCCGGCCATGAAGCGGGTCGCTGCCTCACTCGGTTCGTCCTCATGAACGACCGATACCGGGAACTTCTCGGCATACTTCACAGGGTCAATATCGCTCTGTGCGACATTGAACACCGGGCAGAGCCGAAAGACCCTGTACTTCTGCCGTTTGGTTGGCTCTTCGGGATCAGAGTTTGTCGTGTTCGCAGTGTTTACCACCAGCTCTTTGCTGAAGACAATCTGCGTGGCACGCTCGCCGGCCTTAACTGATCCGCCAGCTTTCTTGATTTGCTTGAAACTCGCCCAAAGCGGATGTTTGTAGCCCTTCGCCATGGATTCATATCCAAGCAGCATCAGGTTCAGCAGTCCCCGGTACGCGTGGCCCGAGGTGAAGTTCCTTGGACCACCAGTGACCCAGGGCTTCACCCATTCCTTCAAGCCTCTGCCATTCTCGAGTTGCTCAACAATCTTGTTCGTTACAGCGTCGTAGATGTTCGTCATGTTAACCTCTGGGCTGCGGGCGGCACGTTGGCCAAAATCCCATACAACCCAGATGGAAAAGAAAAGAGACAGGCGTTTAACCTGTCTCTTGAGTGAGATTGCGTTCAAGCAATCATTTTGACGTGTGACAATGCCTGCTCAATATCCTGAGTCAACATCGGCACCAATTCGTCGCAGTATCGTCGGGCATACGAAAGTGCTATTTGGCACCCTCGTACCCATCCAACAACCCGGATCACTTCCTCGGGAGTGCCGTGTATTCGAATCCAATTCAGTTTGTAGCTGACGTCATCGACTGCTTGATCAAGAAAGATGCGCAGGCCGTCGGGGCGAATACACTCCACGTAGTTGCGATCGGTGCGGATTACCTCGAAATCCTTAGGGATCATCCACCAAACGACTTTGTCTTTACTAATTTCCATGAGAGTCACCTCGGCAACCCGGGGACACGTTGATCCATATTCCGATAATTGCCGACATGAAAGCGAAATAATGAAAAGGGGAGAGCTAAATTGCTCTCCCCATGGAAACTTACCGGCTCAACCCTCGCAATAGTGCGAGAGCAACGCCGACGATGATCAGCATCGGTATGATACCGAGTGCCGATTTGATCAGGTAATAGCCGACAAACGCGATCAACAGCACCTTTGCTGCACCTATCAGCGCAGGTTTCAGACTGGTCTGTTTGCCTTCTGCAAACGCGACGAGCTCGTCCTTCGCTTTTGTCCAATCGAGTAATGATTTGAGAATGTTCATAATGAACTCCTTTTGTTGAGATTAATTAACCAGCTTTGCGCTGGCTTCGCAGCGATAAAAGAAAGAGCCCTGACCGGTGAGGTTCAGGGCCCTTTGAGTGAGCGGCATGTCGCAGTGTTAGACACTTGTGAGATATGGAATCACACATTCCCGACATCATTCTTGTGAGTTTCAAACTGCAGAGTACGCGTAGTATCTCCGTTTTAAGGCAATAAACTTGTCTTGGTCAAGGCGATGAACTCGCGCGGCGCTGGACACTTCTGTCCAATCGCAGTCGCCTTGTTCAATTCGCTTGAGCAGATGAGCAAACACCTTCGCTTGCTTCACCTGAACTGCTCGCAGCCATAGT
>JAFEAR010000234.1 GCA_018266335.1 Bdellovibrionales bacterium | reverse complement strand
TACAAGGACGATTCCCTCGACCTGGCTGACGCCGGAGAGAAGGTGAAGGCTTTGATCAACGCTCACTTGATCGATTTGGGGATCAACCCGAGGATTCCCCCGGTCGAGCTACTCTCGCCCGACTTCATGGACCAACTGGCAGCCCATTCGGGAGGAGATCCAGAAGCGAAAGCCAGCGAGATGGAACACGCGATCCGGAAGCACTGCACGATTCATCTGGAAGAGGACCCGGCATTTTACAAGCGACTGAGCGACAAGCTGGAAAAGCTCATTCAAGAGCACAAGGACAACTGGGAGGTGTTAGCCAAGGAGTATGAAGGACTGCGCCGAGAGGCGGAAGCAGGTCGGTCCGAGACAGTTGAAGGGCTGAACAGGGAAGCCTCTACCTTCTACGACTACGTTGTGCAGTTGGCTTTTGACGGGCGTGAAGTGCCCGCCGAGTATCGGCAACGATTGAAAGATTTGATGGCGCGAATCGTAGACATTTTGCAGGAGACCATCGGGATCATCGACTTCTGGAAGAAGCCCATCGAAGTGAAGCGACTTCGAGGAAACATCGATACGGAGATATTGTTGGCCGCGATTCCCCAGCTTGCGGAGAAGCATGAGCGAATTGCGGTGGAAATTGTCAAACTGGCCGAGAAGAGAAATAGGGAGTTGATGAGATGAGTGGAAGTCCTGCAGAACAGATCACGTTTGAGGTGGTGAAGAGCCGCCGCCGCACGGCCGACATCGTGATGGAGCGGGATGGCCGAATTCTGGTCCGAACTCCCGAAGACCTCTCTTCACAACAGATCCAGGAGATCGTGGACGCCAAGCGCCATTGGATTTACCGGAACCTGGCTGAGTGGCGGGACCTTAACGCCACGAGGGTGCTTCGGGAGTACCGCAATGGGGAAGGGTTTCTATATCTCGGGCGCTCGTATCGGCTTCTGCTCGTTGCCGAGCAGGAGGCCGCGCTTGTACTGACGGGCGGACGCTTTTGCCTCCGCCGGGACATCGCGGACAAGGGCTCGATTGCCGCAGCCAAGGACGCGTTCCGAGATTATTACATTGCGAATGGAATGAAGCGAATTAGCCGCCGTGTCGAATACTTTGCTCCGAAGGTTGGCGTAGTGCCCAGTGGCATCGACGTGCGTGAAATTGGCTACCGATGGGCTTCTTGCTCGCCCTCTGGGCTTCTGTCATTTCACTGGAAATGCATGATGGCGCCCCCGACGATCATTGACTACATCGTGGTCCACGAGCTTTGCCATTTTCATCATTTGGATCACTCGGAGGCATTCTGGAATGAAGTTGACAAGGTCATTCCTGAGTACCGAGAGCGAAAGGAATGGCTCCGGAAAAACGGCGCAGCCATGGATATCTGAGGTTTCACGCAACCACCGGGTGCCTATTCGGTAATGGCTGATTCTATGCGGGACTTTACGTGCGCCTGTGGAAATCTTGATTTTCCACGGGCCTTTGCGTGCGCTGAGTGATGGCCACGGACGGGACTTTGCGTGCGGGAGCGCGGGACTTTACGTGCGCTCTCTTTAGCCTATAGAGCCTGTAGGGTATACCAGTAGTCGGCTGGTGTAACGCTGTTGAAATGTTGAAAAGGCCTGGTCTGGTTCGGACCGCGCCGCCCGAGGGCGGGAAAAAGACGGGCAGAGCCTGTGCATGGAAAGATTTTGCAATCTAAGTAGCGCAATTCCTGTCACACCATTCAATCCTGAGGCATCTATGAAGAATCGCGGCGAAAGCCGTTCGGAGGACAGAGATGCGTGTGTGCCTGTTTGTATTGATGGTACTTCTCCCTTCTGTGGTCCAGGCGCAAGGCCCGGCTGAAGCATTGGCGAAGGCCGATCGATTGGCGGATCTTCGGGCCTGGGCCCGCGCCGAACCGTTGTTTATTGAGGCCGAAAAAGGGTTTACCCAGTCCGGCGATGCCCGCAATGCATTGCTCGCCAAGCTCGGACGCATTCGCGGGGAGTTGCCTCGCCGCTCCATCGCCGAAGTCTCTCAGGAATTGGCTGACATTCTGGAATCTCCGTTGGCTGCGACCGACGACCGAATCCGTCTGAGGTGCCTAGTCATCAAGGGTGAGACCGACGAGGACTACGATGCTGTGCTGGCAGAAGAAGACTGGCGAGAGGCGCTTGCAGTCGCCAAACGTTTGAACGATTCGATGTGGGTGAATCGGGCCAATGGCGAACTGGGCCTGGTCGCCGCGCTGCAAGGGAAAACAAGCGAAGGGCTGTTCCTGCTCGCCAGTGCACTGAAGAAGGCGGAGGAGGCAAAGGATCTCTCTTCTGTGGTTCGTTGGCTGAGCATTATCGGGACCGGCTTCATTCAGTTCGGCCGACCGGAGGAGGCGCTTAAGTATTTTGATCGAGCGCTTGCCGCGGGCAGTTCTGTGGATGAGTTGCGCTTCCCGCTGATGGCCTACTCCGGCAAGGTCAGTGCGCTCACAAAGCTTGGCCGGACCAAAGAGGCGAGAGAACTCCTGGCCACGACGATCACAGTGGCGCGAGAGCGCGAGAGCTTGGGATATCAAGCCGAACTACTCCGTGAGGACGCACTCTTGGCTGAGGGCGCAGGGCTACGAGACGAAGCGGTTGCGAAGCTCTTGGAGGCTCTAGGGTTCGCTCGAAGCGCATCAGCCAACCGAATCATCGCCCAAATTTATCTCGACCTGGGACGGCTCCAAATAGCCCTTGGCCGCAAGAAGGACGCGGCCAATTCCTTTAGCGCCGGGGTGGAAGCCGCCAGGACGATGCGCGAGCGGCTTCTGACACCGCGGCTTCTGGCTAAGTTCGCCGAGAGTGAGCGCGGACAAGGCCGAGTTGAAGAAGCGCGGGCGTTATTGCAGGAGGCGAGCGAAGTCGCGGAAGGACTCTTGGCTGGCGTATGGAGCCCCTGGGTCAAGTCCCGGCTGGTCGGAGTGATGGACGAGGTGTTTCTCGCGCGAGTTCGCGTGGAACTCAGCATGGGGTCCAGCCCTGAGCGTCTCCTCTCCATCATCGAGCAAGCTCGCGGGCGGGCCATCACAGATTTGCTGATGGGGAGAGGCCAAGGCGAAAAAGCCAAGACGAGGGCCGCGAAGGAGGGAGAGCGCCGCATATCGGCCTTACAATCTCGGCTGTGGTCAGCGAAGAGCCCAACTGCTCGGCAGAAGCTGCTCGATCAGATCTTTCAGGCGGAGTCAGACATGATGGCCGTGTCCATGCAGGCTGATCGCGACCGGCAGTTCCAAGGTAAACGAAACCTGCTTCGGTTGCCGCAACTTCGGCAAAGCTTAGGACCGGACGAGATGCTCCTCGAGTACGTGTTGGACGATCCCACGTCGGTTGTTCTCGTGGTAACCCGCGAAGGAGCTTCGATACAGAAGCTCCCGAATCGAACGCAGCTGAAGAAGAGCATGGATGATGCTTGGAAGGCAATCCAGTCCGGGCAGGAAATTGCCGGGGCCACTCAACTCTCCGAATTGGTTCGCGTTCCGGGCCTGGAATCCAAGACCCGGCTGATTGTCGTTGCGGACGGTGAACTTAATCGACTGCCCTTTGAACTGCTCACGACCGCGGCTGGCTCCAAGCTCCTGCAAACCCATGCGATTTCCTACTCGCCGTCCGCGACCGCGCTCTACCTCATTCGCCGTCAGACCCAACCGGCGTTGGGAAAAGCGGTTCTCGCGATAGCCGCATCGCCAGAGTCCCCAACCATCTCAGCCAAAGCCGAGTTTGGAAAAGTCGTGCGAGGAATCTACGACGTCGATGGAACAAGCTTGCCAAGCCTGCCGGCTGCAAAGGCGGAAGCACAACAGACGGTTGACACCCTGTCAAATGCCGGAAACCGACTTCTCGTGGGAAGCGAAGCGACAGAGTCGGCGATTAAGGCGCTCCCACTTCGAGACTTTGCAGTCGCACATTTCGCCGCGCACGGATTGCTGAGTTCCAGCTTCCCTGAGCGTTCCGCACTGGCCCTGAGGCCAGAAGGGAAAGACGACGGGTTCCTACAGGCAAGAGAAGTGCTTGAATTGCGCTTGCGGGCCAAGCTCGTTACGTTGTCCGCCTGCAATACAGGGAGCGGAAAGCTTTTTGGGCAGGACGGAGTGTCCAGCTTGGTTCGCCCCTTTCTCGCGTCCGGAGCGCGCGCGGTTGTTGCCAATCTTTGGACTGCCGACGATACCTTCAGTCTGGCGCTGATGAAGGAGTTCTATCAAGAGCTTGCGCGTGGAAAAGCCAAGGCGGTCGCGTTGCAGCAGGCGAAGCTCACGATGATCCGGAAATACGGAAAAGCGGCCACACCTAAGCTCTGGAGCGGATTCATCTTGTTCGGGGAAGGGTCCGAGCCCGTGATGACCAATAAATAGGAGGCATAACCAATGACATCGCTCAATGAAGCACAGCGTCGAGAGATCTTCGAGAAAGTCGTCGCGACGACCGCAGCCAAATTTGCTGACCCGTGCATGAATGGCGTCGATTGGGGCCGAGTGGCCGAGGAGGCTGAAGGGGCGATTGTTTCGAGCGCCGATCTTGAGGAATTCGAACGGCGAGTCAACGAGATGCTTCAGCGGCTTGGCACGAGTCACATTGGGTTCTTTCAGGGCGCGCGACCGAAAAGTCCGGGACGCATTGCTATCGCCGCTACCTTTCTGAAAGCTGAAACGAGCGATGGGACGCGATGGATGTTCCAGGATGTCCATCCCGGAGGATTGGCGGCAAACGCGGGCATCGAGCCAGGTGATGTGCTTCTCCAGTTGAACAAACAAGAGATTGTGCCTCCGGGCGCCGCTACGTTCTCTCTTGGTACGGACCATGAAGCGGTCGTACGCAAGCGCGATGGCTCGACAGCTACCGTCACATTGTCGGTCCCAGTGTCGCAAAGCAAGAAGCGTCCACTTATTGTTCCTGATCAGGTTGTTACGAGCAGAAGGCTAAACGGCACCACCGGCTACGTCCGCGTGAGCATGTTCCCCGGCATGCTCGGCATCGACGTTGCTCGGGACATGAGCGCGGCCGTCTCCGCACTCGCGACCGAGAAGCTTGTCGTCGATCTTCGAGGCAACACCGGCGGCGGAATCGGCTGCTTAAGACTGATGAGCCTCCTCTGCCCAGACAAACGTGGCGCTGGCTACAGCCTAGGCAGGCCTCAAATAGAGAAACGGATAGCCAAAGAGGCACTGCCGGTTTTTGACAAGATCCCTTCGAGCCAATGGGGAGTAATTCCGCTCATCGTCAAATTTGGACTGGCGGGACGCTCCGTAGCCGTCTCGTCCGAGGGATTGGGCGCGGCACCGCATCACGGTAGAGTCGCAATGCTTGTCAATGAGCATTCTGCTAGCGCGAGCGAGATGGTGGCCGCGTTCGCGTCTGAGTACCAGCTGGCGCATCTGATTGGCACAAAGACGCCCGGCAAGCTGGTAGCGGCAAGCTCTTTCAAGGTCGGACACGGTTACCGTGTCGCTCTACCGGTCGGAGCCTACTATACGTGGCAAGGCACGAAGCTTGAAGGCCGAGGAGTCGACCCAGACATCCAGCAGTCGGCAATGCCCCATAATCTGTTGGACGGGAGAGACCCCGCACTCACGAAGGCAATTGAGGTCCTTGGATAGTCGAGGTTCTAACGCACCTGAATTGGAAAATAGCGCCAGTCTTCGGGCTCACGCTTGAGCGCGAGCGTGTAGCGTCCGGCTGGAATGCGGGTGAGATCCAATTCTGTCGAAATGCTTGTGACGCCATCTGCTAGCTTCGCGACCGGCGCGGAAGTCATTCGGGGCGAAAGGTTACTATCCAGCAGCTTTAGGGCGTACTCGCCTTCCGCGGAAGCCACCGGCAGCACCAGGACTACGTTTTGACGACTACGGGACATGGCGAGAGGAGTCGACCCATTGGGACTCTCCTCACTCCGTACCGTCGCAAACGGCCGGAGGTCCAGAATTGTCGAAGGCAAATTCACACTCGATTGAGCCACGATAGGCGCTACCGTTTTTGACGGAGTCCGCATCGCGAACCAGACCGCGCCAGCCATTATACAAAGAAGCGCGGCAACCGCAGCCCACCACGTCCAAACCCTTTTCGACGAATTCAGCGACGCCACACCGCGCTGTCGCTGCAGATCACGAATCGCTGAGTAGCATGGCGAGCACTGAGAGACGTGGATGTACAGCGGATCGCTGGCATCGCGTCGCCGGAGAGCTAGTTCTTCAAGCTCCGCCGGAGACGGACATCCCTCCCGATTGGGATTGGGGTTCGCATGCGCCAGCATGTCCTCGATTGGCTTGAATTCATCCTCTTTCGGCATGGAACCTCAGTAATTATAGGGCGCTTTCGCAAACTCTTGTCTCAAGAACTTGAACCTCCGTCGCCAGACTTTTGACCGCCACCGCCCCGAGAACGAAATCGATCCCGTATTCTCTGCATCATCTTGTCCACTGATCCGGTGGTCATATTGAGCGCTTTGGCAACCGCGTGACTGGAAAAGCCGATCGTCTTCAGAGTTGCGCATCTCTGCTCATTTTCGCTGAGTTGCTCAAAGATCTCCCTAGCGTAAACCTGATTAATGATTTGATCGGGAGTTCCAGTGACGGAAGACAGCGCTACGAGAACCCGCTCACCAGACAGCCCGTTGACCGAACCGTTCATCACCCTTTCTTCAGATCGGCGAAGAACGGAGGTTGCCAGATTGCATAGCACTCTCCAGGCGAAGCCCTCCGGCTTGTCGATTTGTTGCCCGGAACTCTCCTGTTTCGCGTATATCTGTGCGGCTTGATCGAATAGGTTTCTAACGACGGCCTCATCATCAATCGCCCTGAATTTCAAACGAAATCGGATTTCCAATGGGAGGAAAATGGCGTGAATCTGCTCGCTGAGCGGCTGGCCCGCTTCGTCAAGCAGTTTGAGCTCTGGCAGAGGTCTCAAGGGTTCTTGCTGCTCCATGCGGCTAGCCGACAAATTCGAGATTCTTATTTCGCCGGTCAGGTTTCAATTTTCCTTTGCGTCTTACCCAGTAGGGGGGCCGAAGTAGTGATGGAGGAGCTCTATTTGCAGGACGTCTTCCTCGAATTTGTGCCAACTGCTGAGATGCATCGCGAGGCGCTTTTCGTTACGCCCGACGCCATTATTGAGGTGCTTGAGTTGGCGCCAGATGAAGAATCTGTTTACGCTTTTGAACTTCGGGAGGGCTCGGTCCTTTCGTTCGGGGTCACCGGCGACAGGATTCTTGATTTAGTGTTGTGCCGCTTCGAGGACTACGAATCCTGGCTAGATTCGGTCGATGAGGAAGCCGAGCTTCTCACGCTTGATACAAGTCTCGGAGTTAGGTCTGCGTCGCTAGCGTTTCGGGCAGCGCGTTCGATGCACGTTGCCGTGGTTGTATCCAACTCCTCGAACCTGCTCCTACAAGCGCTTGTAGAAGCAAGATCCTAGGAGTTCAAGAAGGTATGGTAGATGCTTTCACCCAGATCCACTGAGCAGCGGGTCCGCCTAGTTGGATAGTTCGGTCCGCAACTAACAGCACAATGGTCTCATCGTAGTTTCGGCTGAGCCACCGGAAAACGCCGCCCGGCCGTAAGCCCAGATTTTCAAGGAATTCGAGCAGACGGCGGTCGCGCTCATATACGCTTATGACGACATAATCGCTCGGTTCCCGTACGTCTGACAGGAGCATCCATCCGCGCTTCCGACGATCGCCGGGAGAATCGGCACCTATGACGCTCCCATGCGGGCATGCTCTTACGGCAGCGCCTTCACAAAAACAGTTCCATCCCGCTCGCCAGCGAGTAGTACTCCGCCATCGGGGATTGCGACGAGACTCAAGAACGTACCTTCTTCGTCAAGCGTATTCACACTCTTGTCTCTTGACTCCTTCCATCGGATCGACTTCCCTTCAGTCCATGCCACAAAGGTTCCTTTTGCCGTCCGAACGATAACAGGTTGTCTCCCTGGGCCGAGCAATGTCTCGTCAGAGCTAGTGGACAAATAGAGATTCCCTTCCCTCCGCCAAACAGAGACACTCGAATCCTTAGGGCCCAGCACGACCGAGCCGCCGTCCATGGGGCACGCGTTGAGCTTCCAACTTCCAGAGCCCAGCTTCGCAGCCGTTCCATACGTCGTACCCTCATCCGCGGATCTGACAAGGTACATGTCGCGATTTCCGTCCAATGAATTTCGAAACATCACGCCGATCACGCCGTCACTATCGACAACAGCCGTTGGATGACAGCATTCGCAGACCGATCCAGAAGGCGATTGATACACCAGACGGTTTTGCGACCAGGTCTTGCCTCCATCCTTCGAGACTGAACCGTAGAGCTTCGTTTCCTTCTCTCGCAAATCGAGCCAAGTAGCAAACAAGATGTTTCTGCCACCCGCGGCGAGGCTATGTAGGCCCTCTCTGGCCGACGCGGCAACGTCGTTCACTCGCATGGGCGCAGACCATGTCGCCCCATGGTCGACGCTTCGCCAGGACATCACGTCGCCATCCGCCCCGCGACCTTTCTCTCCGGTGATTGCTGTAATAACGATCGCGTCTTTTGTGATCGCAATCCGCGGCCCACGCCGCATTCCCAGCGACAGTTTCCCCTGCTCAGCGACTGTCACCGGATTACTCCAAGTTTTACCGGCGTCTTTCGACCCCGTGAAATAAATCGCATCGCCCGCGCCATATGTCAGCGCGATCTCACTACCTAGGGCAGCTAGGTGAGGTTGTCGATTTGGCTGGCCACCGATAGGCTGAGTCCATTCGGCTGCGGGAAGGAAGAAGGCTAAGAAGATTGGCAATAACATTGTGCTGAGACCTTTCATTCGGTTTCTTGGCGGAACCCCGTGGTTCAGTTCGTTTCGGTTAAGCTCACCGGCCTCCGGCCGGATACTTTTGGTAGACGGATAGGATTCCGCCTTCATCGAATCTCACGACGCTATATGCATCTTGGCGAGGTCCCTCCATTCCAGGGGAGCCCGCCGGCATACCTGGAACGGCGAGCCCTTTGGCTTTCGGTTTCTCCTGGAGCAAGCGCTGAATTTCGGCGGCAGGAACATGGCCCTCAATGCTGTACCCCTTAACGATGGCCGTATGACAGGATTGGAGTTTTTCGGGAACTCCGTACCTCTGCCGATATTCTCCCGTGGATGCAACTTCATTCACGATCACCTTGAAGCCACTTGCGCGCATGTGATCCACCCACTTTCCGCAGCAGCCGCATGTTTTGGGCTTAAATACAGTCACCACGGGCGGCTCAGCGGGCATAGCCACAGCAATCGATAGCAGGAATGCGATTCCAAGTCTGATCAACTTTATTGTCATCAACAATTCTCCTTAAAATACGTTCGGTCTGGCAGTTCGCGCTGGATCATCGATTCAGTGAATTTCCTGCCCTGTGAGCGACGCGAGTAATTCGAGGCACCTACTCGGCACGAGCCGCCGGCTTTCGAGGCGGCTCGCCGAGTCGCAAGACAATCTGTTCAGGTTTCCTCTCAGGCATCTACTTCATCTTTTTCGCCATTTCTTCATGCATGGCAGCCATCTCATTCATGATCGCGGCTTGCTTACGGCAATGCTCAGCGAAGGTCATGCAGTGCGAGGCGGTATCCGGAGCGCCAGGACGTTTTGTCTCACTTGCAGTTGGATTCGCCCGGTATTTCGCGGCGAGTTCCACGTGCTCCTTGGCTTCAGCCTCATGCTTGGCCGCTGCCGCTCGATAGTGTTCAGCCAACTTCCGATGATCGGCGGCGGTTTTGGCCGTCGCCACCAACTCTGCAAGCTGCTTCTTGCTGAGGGTCTTTCCAGCCGTCTGGGCATTGCCGGATAGGGGCAACGTCAAGGCTCCGCCAACCAAGGCGGTGATGGTAAACGCGCGTCGATTCGTAACAGTTCGTTCCATACTATGTCTCCTTTTGACATCCGGGGCCGTGCCCGGCGTTTCGTATCGTTGATCTTGACCGGCGGGCAGGGACTACAACTTCCAAGCCCGTCCTATGCCCGGCCGTTCGGACTAAATTGAGCGATGGGCTACTTTGCTGCTTCGATGGTTTTCAAAGCGAAGCCCTTAACTCCTCCTTTTTCCATCAGTGTGCCGGTTACCTTGACCTTTTTCTCGATGAACGGCATCAACTTTTCGTTCTGGTTCTTGTGATCGGTCGCGACCGGGATATAGAGCGTGCCGCTGGCTTCGTCAAGCAATGCCAGAGGGACCCCGGCTTTGGCGCAGGCCGTGGCGCAGCTTTCATGCTTCTCGCCCTTGCTGTTGTGGGACATGTAGCAGCCGGTATCTACTACTAGACTCGTCATGGTCATCTCTTTGCCTTTGTCCCCGTGATCGTGCTGGGCCATCGCCAGCGTGGCCGCCGCGATCAGCATCATGATGGTGGTTTTCATTCTGTGTTGTTCCTTTGTATTTGAGTTGCTTCAGACTTGCGATCTGGATCACCTTACGGTGACGATCAGGGACGCAGGAGCGGATTGCTACTTCATCGACTTACTGCTCGTCGCCGCCAGAGGCGGGTCGAGCTTCTCCCATGGACTTGGGTATTCCAAGATCGGCACCTCCGCCAAGGAGTAACCCTTGGATCTCGATGGCGCGCTGCCAGGTGCTGACCAACGCAGCTACGTAGCTATCTTGAAACTGAAAGAGATTTCGCTGCGCAATCAGTGCTTGCGGATAGGCGCCGGCCATCTGTCGGAAGTTCGCGAGGTAAAGATCATACGCTTGGCGAGCTTTCGGAAGGATACGTGTCCGATACCGCTCAACTGCCATGGAGGAGTCTTTGTAGTCCTTATACTCTGCTGCCAGGCGTGCCTTCAGAGAGAGCTTCGTACGTTGTACTTCCAAACGTGCACGCTCGGCATCGGCCTTCGCCGCCCTCACTCCACCCTGATTGCGGTTGAAGATCGGAATCTCGACACCGACGTCGAAAATGCCCTCTAATCCTCGCCTCCGCGTAGGACCCAGAGGTCCGACTTCGCCGAACTCGCGATTGTTCCGGAGCCCACCCCGAATGAAGAGGTTTGGGATTTTCTCGACTTCAGCTCGGCGCACTGAAAACTCGGATTGCCGGACCGACACTTCGGCAGCGCGAAGTTCTGGGCTGTCTTTGTAGATCAGGTCCAATGCCTGGTCGGCGTCCAGCTTGGGGAAGTCCTCGAGACTTCCCGCAAGTGGCGTTGGCTTGAGAGCTGGATTGTTTAATAACGCTGCCAGTTGGCGCCATGTTCGTTCTCGCGCATTCCTGGCGTTGACGAGTTCGAGTTGAATGCGCTCAGCCTCCGTTTCCGCTGAAAGTAGGTCGGGCTTGTCTGCTTGTCCGACGTTTGCTAATTCTTGCGAAACGGACACCGCTCGCATTGCCAAGCTAGCTAAATCTGCGCGGACCTGAATCAGAAGCTGATCGCCAAGGGCTTGGTAATACAAGGCTCGGACGGAATTGAGAAGACGCTGTTTTTGCGCATTCTGATGCTCCACCATAACTGCCTGATCTTGCAGGGCAACCTTCCGGTCCAGCCCAAGCTTGCCCGCCGTGATAAATCGTTGCTCCACAAATCCGCCAATCGCTCCGCCACCGGTCACTTTGGAGACATGCTCTCCATTTGCGCCGAAAGTTGGGTTCGGCCAAAGTCCAGCCTGTTGCGCACGTCCGGCCGCAGCATCGACCAAGGCTTTCGCCTGTCCGATTATTGGGTTTGCGTCAAGAGCCATTCGCTCCAGATCTTCAAGGCGAAGGCCAGCAACGTCAGCAGCAGCGCGTACTACAGGAAGGCCCGTCACTTCCGTTGTGGTCGCAGGCTTACCTGGAACAGGTGCTGCGTCGTGTACATGCTCGGGTGGTTTCGGGGGTTGTTGGGCAGACGCCGTAAGGGCAAGGATCATGCTCAAAACAGCGCCAGTCATCGAATTCGTGAATCTCATATGAAAGTTTCTATGCATCGTCGCGCTACTTCCCATGCTCGTGATTGTGCATCGTCGTGGGAGTTTTCTTGTCCTTTGGCTTTGCATCCTCCGCCTTCTTCAGTTCCATGATCTTGTCGTAGACTTCCGGAGTAACTACTCGTACGAGCGTCATCATGCCCATCATGGAACCCGTCCATCCCTTGCGCAGGCCGTAGTTTTCGGGTTTCGGCGGGATGACGTCATCCATTACCATCCACATATCCTGCGGATAGCCGGGCACCTTCTTCTTCTCGGGATCATCCTTCGGGTACATCTCCATCGGATCGCCCGCCTTGGGCATCACATGCCCTTCATGGCCTTGATGCGGATCCGCCTTGGGTTTGTCCTGAGCACCCGTTACTTCACCGCTGCCTGTCGAAACCAAGTGCGAAGTCGCTCGATCCCGATCGGCGCTCATTCCAAGTCCCCGGCCGAGCGCGGGCCCAAACTCCTCCGATAGGGCGTCGCCCTTTCTTAGCATCCCCATGCCGTCTGTCATACTGCCGCCAGTGTGCATTCCATGTCCACCGTGCGTGACCGGCCCGACCATGGAAACCATTTGATTCATCATGTGATGGGGCAAGTGGCAATGCAGCATCCAATCGCCGACATACTTTGCTTCAAACTCGATGTTTCGCGCCTGCGCGACGCCGACAATGATGGTGTTCATGTCGTACCAAAGCTGCTGAGGCACGCGTCCACCTTCGGTGCCAGTCATAACGAACTGCATGCCGTGCATGTGAATCGGATGGTGATCCATTCCGATATTCATCAAGCGGATGCGCACCCTCTCGCCCTGCTTGACAATCATCGGGGTGCAATCCGGCCCGGCCTTTCCATTGAAGCTGAGCCAGTTGAACTCCATCGATAGCGTATTCGGGACGTTATTGTTTGGAAGCAACGCCCACTCCTGAAGGACGAGCCCGAAATCCCGGTCCACCTTCGGTTCATAGGCTTGCTTTGGGTGCATGATGAACATTCCGATCATGCCCATCATTTCCTGCATGGCGAAGTGTGAGTGGTAGAAGAAAGTCCCGTGCTGGTGCAGGTCGAACTCATAGACGAATCGGCCGCCGGGGGGGATGGGATCTTGGCCGAGACCTACGCTGCCATCCATTTCCATCGGAACTTCGAAGCCATGCCAGTGGATCGCCGTCATCTCCGGAAGCTTGTTATCGACGATCACCCGGACGCGGTCGCCCTGGTTCACTTCGATGGTGGGCCCAGGGATGCAACCGTTGAAGCCCCACGCGGTCATTGGGCGTCCTGGCATCAACTGAGTCTCGACAACTTCTGCGATCAAGTTGAACTCCTTGACGCCATCCACCATCTTGAAAGGCAGTTTGGGCAGATCAGGCATCTCTACAGGCAAGTTCATGCTCATGCGATGCCCTGCGTGCGGATCAGTGGCTGGCGTGGAGGGCATCGTGTGGCCTGTCATGCTTTGGCCTGCCTGTGGTTTAGCGGGTTGGGCAGCGGCTGGGGGCTTGTGTCCAGCATGGGGGTCTGCTTGTTGCGCTGCTGCGTTTCGTCCGGCCCAGATCGCCGCACTCAAAGAGGCAAGCCGCGCGAAAAATGTTCTTCTTTCAGTCATATTCAAAATCCTCGTTGCTGAATTGCATGCGCTCTCCCCTGGGCTTTGTCGCTCCTGAAGAGGCACGTTAATCGCGGCGAGCCGCGCCAAATCCGCTTGACCTCCGCTTCGGTATGGGAACAGAGACCAGCCAAAGTGTGTGGGGGATTGCTTCCTGGCAACTCCTGCAAAACAGGCGATCAACGTGGGGCAACTGCATCCCTCGTCAGATCGAAATCACAGCATGGTTTGCGAGACCACGCGGATCCCAATTTGGAATTGTTGGGGAAGCGAACGAGGGCCTAGATCCGAAGAATCGAAGTAAGGGCTAGGGGACTGAGGGAGAGGAAATGCTCGTCTGCCGGGGTTAGCGGAGAGGAGTAAAGAATCGGAACGATTCGGGTTTCAATGCGAACAGCGGCCAACGAAACCGTTTGCACATCATCGGCGGAGGAACCTTTGGAGCTCTTCTCCGCAACCAGATCATTATGCGAACAGGAATTATCGTCGGTCGGAGGCTGCGATTCCTTGGGGGAATGTTTCTGATGGCAGGGCATCTCTTGTTCAGGTGCCTGAGTTGCTTTGGCTTGGCGCTCAATGGAAAGGAAAGAACACAACTCGACACATTGAGTGCCGCCCAAGACGGCTCCAATGAGTACGACGGCCACGAGTTGGAAAAACTTTGCCACCTGCCTTGATCCTAACCCTATTTTGTCCATTGAGCAATACTCTCCACGTCACAGCTCCGCTCGGCGCAGGCGCAGCGCATTGGCAATGACCGAGACGGAACTGAAGGTCATTGCGGCACTGGCGATCATCGGACTCAACAGAATCCCAAAGAACGGATACAGTACTCCGGCCGCTACCGGCACACCCAAGCAGTTGTAGATAAACGCGAAGAAAAGGTTCTGTCGAATGTTCTTCATGGTCGCTTCGCTGAGATGCCGCGCCCGGACAATGCCGCGCAAATCACCCTTCAAGAGAGTGACCCCGGCGCTCTCCATTGCGATATCGGTTCCTGTGCCCATAGCGATTCCGACATCGGCCTGAGCTAGGCCGGGAGCGTCATTCACTCCATCACCCGCCATCGCCACCTTATGTCCGCCTGCCTGTAGCTCCGTCACGATGCTTGCTTTCTGATCTGGGAGGACTTCCGCGTGTACTTCGTCAATACCAAGCTGGCGAGCAACAGCCTCGGCCGTCGCCCGGCTATCTCCAGTCAACATAGCGACGTGAATTCCCGCCTTTCGCAGAGCCGCGAGCGCTTCTGCCGCAGTCGCCTTGATGGGGTCGGCGACGCAAAGCAGCCCCGCCGCTTTGCCGTTGATCGCCACCAGCATCACGGTCTGTCCTTCTCCTCTGAGATCGTCCGCACGACCGTCGAGATCAGCGTGCCCAACGTTTGCCGAATCCAGTAACGCGGCGTTTCCGATCAGAATCTGTTTGCCTTCCAGCGTGCCGCTGATGCCCTTCCCCGTTATCGATTGGAAGCCTTCTACATTCGATAGCTTTATGCCCTTTTCCTCAGCGCCCCGAAGTATCGCTTGGGCAAGGGGATGCTCACTACCCCTTTCGAGGCTCGCGGCAAAGTGGAGCAGTTCGGTCTCATCTTGATTTGCGGCAGGAATAACGGAGACCAACTTCGGTTTGCCCTCGGTGAGCGTTCCCGTTTTGTCCACCACCAGCCGATCAACCTTTTCAAGCGCCTCAAGCGCTTCCGCCTTGCGAATCAGAACGCCGGCCTGCGCGCCTCGCCCCGTACCGACCATGATCGACATAGGGGTCGCCAGTCCTAGAGCGCATGGACAAGCGATGATTAGCACGGCCACAGCGTTGATCAGGCCATGCGCCATTCTTGGCTCCGGCCCAAAGAATCCCCAACCGAGGAAGGTCACTACAGCAATTAGCAGGACGGCGGGGACAAACCAACTGGAGACCTGGTCGGCCAAGCGTTGGATCGGTGCGCGGGTCCGTTGTGCCTCACTGACCATCCGGACGATCTGCGACAGCATCGTGTCGGACCCAACCCGTTCGGCGCGCATCACAAAGCTGCCGGTGCCGTTCACGGTTCCACCGGTTACCTTGCCGCCCGTCTCCTTCTCGACTGGCATAGGTTCGCCCGTGATCATCGATTCGTCAACCGCGCTCTTGCCTTCGAGCACGATTCCATCAACGGGCACTTTTTCGCCCGGCCGCACGCGCAAGCGGTCGCCAATCACCACCTTATCCAAAGAAATATCGTCTTCATTGCCACCTTCGCGCAGGATTCGCGCGGTCTTTGGCGCCATCCCAAGCAAGCCCTTGATGGCGCTCGATGTCTGGCTACGTGCCCGCAATTCCAGAATTTGCCCGAGTAGCACCAAGGTGATGATCACCGCCGCAGGTTCGAAGTAGACTGGCACGACACCGTGGGAATAGAACGATTCGGGTATCGCGGAAGGAAACAAGAGAGCGATCAGGCTGTAGCCGAAAGCTGCTCCTGTGCCGATCGCGATTAGCGTAAACATGTTCAAGCTGCGATTCCGGATCGACATCCAGCCGCGTTCAAAGAACGGCCAACCGGCCCAGACGACTACCGGGGCGGACATAGCGAACTGTATCCAGGACACGACGTTCGCTCCCAGCAGATTCTGCAACGGCATCGACGGAAAAAACTCGGAAACCATCAATGCCAGAAGCGGCGCCGTAAACGCCAGACTTGCCCAGAAGCGGCGGGTCATGTCGATGAGTTCGTGATTAACTTCCTCACCAGTAATCTCTCTTGGTTCGAGCGCCATGCCACAGATTGGGCAAGCTCCGGGTTCGCTTCGCACGATCTCGGGATGCATCGGGCAGGAGTATTCGGTGCGGGTCGGGGGAGGAGTGTACATCGCCGGCTCGAGAGCCATTCCACACTTCGGGCAACTACCCGGCCCTCGTTGATGAATTTCCGGGTCCATCGGACAGATGTATTCGACCTCGCTCGCACCGGCAGTGGCAACCGCTGGATCTTTTGCTCCCCCTAGAAACTTCGCGGGTTCCGCTTTGAATCTCTCAAGGCAGGAAGGATTGCAGAAATAGTACGTCTTGCCGGCATGATGATGAGATCCGGCAGCGGAAGCCGGATCGACAGTCATGCCGCAAACGGGATCAATCTGTTCGGGTTCCGTGCCCACTCCCGGGGCGGGTAGATTCGTAACTTGCATGAGAGTTTCCTAATTGGATGGCCACACCCGCATCGTTGGAGGCGTGACCATCGGGTTACTTACTTTCCGGCGTATTGGTCCGGATTAGCGTCAAATTTCTGTTTGCAACCGGGAGAGCAGAAGTAGTAGGTCGTACCCTGATACTCGCTCTCGCCAGCCGCCTTGTTCGGATCGACTTTCATCTTGC
>JAFEAR010000233.1 GCA_018266335.1 Bdellovibrionales bacterium | reverse complement strand
TTCGACCTCGGGTCTGCGCACGATCACCAAGCTCGGGCTCAAAAAAGCTCTGCAAAAATCGGCTTAAGTCCTTAAGCCGTTCGCGTGTGGCACCCGGCGGGTGCCAATAAAACGACGCCGTCTTTAGTAAATCCCTCCGAGTGCCGAATGAAGTAGGTACCGGAGGAAGCACAAGATGGCGCTCACAAGACTCATAATCAAGGATGACCCCACCTGGGAAATTGCTCTCGAAGCCCTCGCGGGCCAGGGCAATCTTTCGCGTTTCTATAAAATTCCGCGGCACGAACTTTCGGCCCTCATGAAAATCTACGGCGCTAAGGCCGTGGCTACGTTGACCCAAGTGTTTGCGCTCAGTCGCTCCGGTGGCGCGGAGGCTAGCGTGGCCTTCGTTAAAGAAATTCCCGAACCCATTCGCCTTGCGATGCTCGCGATTCTCGTGCGCTCGATGAAGTGTTGGGTCGAAACCGAGGCCTTCAATCCGAGCACGGCCCGCGTGCTCTGGAAGGTGGCCCACTCCTAAGGGGAAATCATGTCGGGTGGTGGCGGTCAGGGCATTTCAAACGCGATCTTCGAGGATTCCCTAAGGGAATTTCTGAAGCCCGTGGCTAAATTGCTTGCCGATGCCAGCGTCACCGAAATCATGATCAACGGCCCCAAAGAAGTTTTCATCGAGATCAAAGGTAAAATTCACAAGACCGATTGCGAGTTCGAGAACGAACCCGCCCTGCTGGCGGCCGTTCGGAACATTAGTCAGTTCGTAGGCAAGCCCATCTCCGAACGCGAGCCCATCATGGATGCGCGTTTGCCCGATGGCTCGCGTATTTGTGCCGTGATCCCGCCGTGCGCCAAGAACGGCACGAGCATGGCCATCCGAAAATTTTCCAAAGAAAAACTCGGACTCAAAGATTTGATCAACTTCGGGGCGATGAGCTCCGACATGGCCCGCTTCCTGGATTTGTGTGTGCTGCTCAAACGCAACATCCTGGTGAGTGGTGGTACGGGTTCCGGTAAAACGACTTTGCTCAACGTGCTGGGCTCGCGCATTCCGGGCAACGAGCGCTTGCTCATCATCGAGGACACGTCCGAATTACAGATCAAGAGCAACCACGTGGTGCGCTTTGAAACCAAGCATAAAGATTTTGAAGGCAAAGGCGAAGTCACCATTCGGGATCTCGTGAAGGCCTCGCTGCGCTTGCGTCCGGACCGCGTGATCGTGGGTGAAGTTCGGGGTGCGGAAGCACTCGACTTGGTGCAGGCCATGAACACGGGTCACGATGGCTCCATGGGCACTCTGCACGCCAACAATCCTTTTCAGGCGATGAACCGTTTGGAAACGCTTTGCATGATTGCCGACACCGGTGTGCCCGCGCACGTTATCCGCTCGCAGGTGGCCGAGGCGATTCACATCATCGTGCAGGCCAACCGTTTGCGGGATGGGAGTCGTAAGATCACCTTTATTTCCGAGTGTCTCGGTGTGAACCATGACAAGGGCATTTACATCATGCGCGATTTGTTCGCCTTCAAGCAGACGGGCATGAGCCCCGACGGAAAAATTCTTGGTGCGCATGAAGCCCTTGGCACCATGCCCAGCTTCCGCGAAATGATTGAAACCTCGGGCGTCCCGTACCCGCTGTCGGTCTTCAATAAAAAAGCTGCCTAAGAGGTCTCAAGTCTAAGACTAAGATTGCGATAAGAAATAAGGCGTTGCTAACGTCCTCTGTTCTCATGCAAAGCTCCTTTCGGAGCCCTTTCCTTGGGCTAGCCCGGTACTTGCGTGCTGGGTTGGCCCTAGCGAAAGGCATGCCAAGAGAGAGTAACGAAATGGCTGGGGCCTTTGTCTCTCCCGCGTCGCATCCATTTTGTTACTCTCTCTGAGTTTTGACCCCGCGCATTAGCTGGACCGGATGCCTCGCTGGGTGGCTCGTGCTACGCCCTTGGCATGGCAAAAATTACCAAAGTTCATGCTCGCGAAGTTCTCGATTCCCGCGGATTCCCCACCGTCGAAGCCGACGTTGAACTCGACAACGGCCAGCTCGGTCGTGCGATTGTTCCTTCGGGTGCCTCGACGGGAGTGCATGAGGCCCTCGAACTGCGCGATGGCGACACCAAACGCTACCTCGGTAAGGGCGTCTTGAAGGCCGTCGAGAACGTTCGTGGCCCCCTCGCCAAAGCCGTCATCGGTAAAAATGCCGACGATCTGGCGGCCGTCGACGGGGCGCTCATTGCGGCCGATGGCACGCCCAACAAAACGAAGCTCGGAGCGAACGCCCTTCTGGCCGTGTCGCTTGCGGCGGCCAAAGCTTCGGCGCAAAGCGCGCGGGAGCCCTTAGCCCTTTGGATTCACCGCCAAGCTGGCATGGTGGGACTCAAATCCGAACTCAAAATGCCCGTGCCCCTCATGAACGTCATTAACGGTGGCGCGCATGCGGACAACGGGCTCGATGTGCAAGAATTCATGCTCGTGCCCCACGGATTTGCGAGTTTCAAAGAATCTATTCGCGCGGGCGCCGAAGTTTTTCACCACCTGAAGAAAATTTTGGCCGGCAAGGGTCTCACAACTTCTGTGGGCGATGAAGGCGGTTTTGCACCTAAACTTGGTTCGAACCGCGAAGCTTTGGACCTTTGCTGTGAAGCGATTCAAAAGGCAGGCTATGAGCCCGGTAAACAAATTGCTCTGGCGATGGACGTGGCGGCTTCGGAGTTCTTTGCCGACGGTAGCTACAATTTTAAAGACAAGAGCCTGGGCAAGGCCGACACCGCGAAGCTTGTGGCTTTTTACAAAACTCTGGCCGATGCCTACCCGCTTGTTTCGTTAGAGGACGCTTGCGCTGAAGACGACTGGAACTCGTGGAAGGCGCTTACCCAGGAACTTGGCACACGTTGTCAACTGGTGGGCGATGACCTCTTCGTAACGCAGTCCAAGCGCTTGCAGCAGGGGATCGACGGAAAAATTGCGAACTCCATTCTTATTAAGCTGAACCAGGTGGGCACTCTTCTGGAAACGCTCCAGACTATGTCTTTAGCGGCAAAGCATGGTTACTCGGCTATTGCTTCGCACCGTTCGGGTGAGTCCGAAGACACCACTCTGGCCCATTTGGCTGTAGGAACGGGTTGTGGGCAGATCAAGACCGGATCGGCCAGTCGTTCGGAGCGGATGGCCAAATACAACGAACTTTTGCGCCTAGAAGAGCTTTTGGACTGCCCTTTGGCTAAGTTTCCGCATAAACGACCTTAATTGGTCTTAAGTTTTCGAAATTCGCATTGACTAAAGTATGTAAAAAACCGACGCTTCATTCACGATTTACGGATGTGGTGATGGGATTACGCAGGAGTATAGAAATGAAAGACAGACACAACATGAACAACGTGATGCGAGCTGCCTTAGCCCTTGCCCTCCTTATGGGTGCGACGGTCAAGAGTTATGCCGAGCCCTACAAGATTCCCGTCTTCGTGGAATTAGACACCGAGCCCATGCTCGACGGCAGCATGGTGCGGAACAACCTGTACTTTAACGCCAGCTTTAAGATCAACGACCGTTATACGGTCACTCCCGAGATGTCGAACTCGCTCTATTATCGCGAAGGTAGCGAGAACAAAACAAAGCTTGTTCATAACTACGTGCGCTTCTCGGTAACGGACAGTCGCTTGGCGAAGCTCGGCGATTGGAACGTCGACATGATGTACCGCTATTACATGCCGACCACGATGGCGGCGCAGAAAGACGGATCCTTCGGTTCTTTCTCTGTGCGTCCTGGCATTAAACGTGTGTTTGGTATCTTCACGGCTTATGCCAAGTACATTATTGGTTTCGGTTTGCAGCGTAACGGCTACCAGTTGAACGTTCCGGATGGTCAGCAAAAACCCACCACCATTTATAACGGTGCGGTCCAGTTGCTGCCCTCCATTGCAATCACCGATAACCTCTCCTTCGATAGTGAGATCGATTTCTTCCAGCGCTACACGGGCCCGGCTCCCGCGGGGCAATCGGTTAAACGTTACCATAACGACTTCACCCAAATTTATGCTCTGAACTACACGATCAAATCCTTGAGCGATTTGATGGTGGGTATCTACATCGAGCAAGATACGGGCGACTTCACGGATTCGTTCAAATTCTTTAACACCGAAGAAACTTACGGAGGCTTCGCGATTGCGAAAAGCTTCTAAGCTGACTTTGGTCAGTTATTTGGTGGGCGCGGGCCTTTGGCTCGTGCCCATTTTTGTTTTGGCGGATGAAGGTTCCTTCTCGCTACCCGTTAAAGAAATCATTCTTTCCATCGACGAAATGGAAGATGCCACTCATTCGGCAGCACTACCGGAAGAAGTTATGGAACCGGTGGTTGGCGAGGGCGTAGTTTGGGATCCTTACGCGGCACCGGAATCGGTGCTCTCGCACATTATGCTCGATTTGCCTGCGGGCACCTACGAACAGATTGAAGCCAACAAAGACCAAGACGGCCGTCCGCTCTTTAAATAAATCTGATAAAGTTTAGGCCATGTCTTCATATCGGGGCCCGTCGGTAGGGTCGTTTCAGCCGCGGCTAACTCCAGCCGTAAAAGTTCTGTTGATTCTCTTCGTCGTTGTTTTTGTGGTTCAGATGAGCCTGCGACAATTTGCTGGAATTGCAATTGAGCCCTGGCTTGGTTACTCCCCGGCCGATTTGAAGCACGGCTACGTTTGGGAGTTTTTTACTTATCCGTTTCTTCATGGTTCTCTGACTCATTTGTTCTTCAATGCGGTCGTGCTCTACATGTTGGGGTCGGAATTAGAGGCGCGGTGGGGCACTAAAAAATTCTTACGTTACTACGCGGTGTGTGCCCTGGGCGGCGCCATTCTGCAGACTGTGGCTTGGCTGGGTTCCTACGTGGTGGCACCGGCATACACGGATTCCCTGGGGAATACTCCCGTCATCGGTGCCTCGGGTGCGCTCTACGGATTGTTTATGGCCTTCGGCTACTTGTTTGGCGATGCGCTGGTGTTGGTGTTCTTTATTCTGCCCATGAAGGCGCGGCAATTCGTGGCCATTTTGTTCTTTATCGAAGTGGTGTCGGCCGTTTTTTACAGCGGCCCGGCCGCCGGCGGCGGCGTAGCCCACTTGGTGCACATCGGCGGACTCATTGCTGGTTTCTTTTACTTGCGCCTTAAGGGCGGCAATTTGGATGGTCGGGGCGGTGGCGGATTGTTCCGAAAAAAAATGCGACCCGATGAAGTTCGGCGTCGTTTGAGTTTGGTCGTAAATAACGACAATCCGTCTTCTTCCGCTAAAGATGGCGGGAAATATCCCATTACTTGGAATTAACGGCGATTGAAGCGCACCAGGGCGCGCAAGTAATGCTTCGTTGGGGCAGATAAATTACGAAAACGCAGCCCGGCGATTTTTTCTCGGTGCCACACTATTTGGGCCTCCACTTTCAGAGGAAGGCCCTGCACTGGCTCCCATTCACATTGCACTGAGCTTCGCGGATTGAGCGCTGTAGAGTCGGTCCAAAAAATCCGTGCGCCGGTGGCGGACATATCCACCAAACGAGCCCACGCAGTTTTGTTTTTTATTGTGATGCGAATAGGTTTGCCGACCAAGATGCGCTCGTTTTGACGTCGGCCGACGGAGGCGGTCATCCGCGGCGCGCGCCTTCGCGGCTAAGATGCATTTTTTGCTGTAAATCGCCGTGAAAAAATTCGCAGAGACGTTGAAACTCCATGGGCGTCCAGGCTTCCGGACGTCCGCCGGCCAGGCGATGAATAAACTTGGCGGCGGTAACGCGAGCGGTTTCGTAGCTAGCATCTTGATAGGGTGTGGTGAGGAGCTGTTGCAAAAGAGCTTCACGTGTTGCCGGCGCAACGTTGAATTGGCCGTGGAATGCGAGCACGATGCGATCGATTTCGGACTGAATTTCCATTTCCAGTCCCGTAATGTTGCGTCCCCGTGCATGGTTCCAGCTAAGGTAAACGAAGTGACTGACTTCTTCGCAAGGAACGGCGATTTCGTGGGCAGAGAGCGACTGGGTTTTGCCGGCGGCACTTTCCCATGCCTGCAGAATATCTCGGTCTAGCAGCAGGGCCACGTTGAGATCTTCGCCCGTAGAATTTTGCTCCACGAGCAATTGTCCGGGAAGGTCTAGTCCTTGCAGGGAGCGGACAAAGGCGCGCACGTCGATGCCGGTGTGGGCACCGTAGATGCGCTCAATGGACTGTTGCATGTCGAAAAGAAACTGCACTTAGTTTTGCCCGTCCGAAGGAGAGCCGGAGCTGCCGGGAACGGGAGTGTTGCCGGCGGCAATGATTCCACTCTCGGCGAGCATGCGGCGCACACGTTCGGAGCGGGTGTGGAGCCATTTTTCGTAGAGCTTGAGCACATCCCGATCGTTACCCAAAAGAGTTTGGTCGGAGATTTCGGCCAGAACGCCCACCAGGCCCTCGAAGGTTCCGGCGAGTTCAAAAAAAATGTTTACGTCACGTTCGGCCTGAATGGATTCGCGCAGGTGGCCGGCCCGCTCGTAGGCCCGTCCACCCATGGCCATGTAATAATCCATATCGACGAGTGAGCGCTGAATGCGATCGCCAAAAAATCCGGACGTGAAAAGAGCGATGTCCCCGAGAGTCTGGAATTGCTGGAGCTGCTCATTAACGGTCTTGGTTAAGCCTTCTAGCCAGAGCATGCCGAGGGTGGAGTGTTGGCCCTGCGTCTTGAGGTAGGTTTGGGTGTCGGAAAAGCGCGCCAACATGCGCCCCAGATATTTCACGGCAAAGGGCGAGAGCTCGATTTTTTGCCGGCCAGCGATGGCCTGAATTTCGCCTTCGAAATAGGAGTCGATATCCGTGGCTAGGTGGATAACGCTAGACTTGGAATTCATCCTACCCTCCTCTTCGTCCATTATACCTAATAACTTAAGCGGATAGGGAGGAATGCGGGCGTCAAAAAGTCATCAAAATCAATGCTTTGGAGGGTCAAACCCGACCCTCTCCTGTTCTACCACGAGGGGACGGCGCAGCACCTGGGTATAAATAAAGCCAATGTATTCGCCAATGAGGCCAATGAAGAAGAGCTGAACGGACGCGAAAAAGAAGAGGGCGATAATCAGGGGGGCGAATCCAAAGGGAATGCTGTACCAAAAGAAGATCTTGGCCACCAAATAGGCCACGGCCACAAAGAAACTACCGGCCGACATAAAGAATCCCGCCATGGTGGCAAAACGTAGGGGGACCTTGGAGTGGCTGGTAATGCCCAGCATGGCCATGTCGTAGAGTGTGTAAAAGTTGTTGGCCGAAATACCCCGTTTGCGACTGGGCTGAGTGAAGTAAATTTTTGCTTTCTCGAAGCCGATTTCGGAAATGAGTCCACGAAAGTACGGGTAGGGATCTTTGATTTCGCGGAGAATGTCGATCACCTTGCGATCATAGAGTCCAAAGCCCGTGTAGTTTTTAACGAGTTCAATGTCCGAAATGCGAGAAATGAGATTGTAGTAAGAGCTACGCACGGCAAACATCGCGGCCGACTCCTCGCTCTGATTTTTGACTCCAATGACAATGCGAAATCCTTCTTCCCATTTACGAATAAACTCGGGAATGAGCGAAGGCGGATCTTGCAGGTCCGAGGCCATGAGCATAACGGCGTCGCCACGACCCTGCAGGAGACCGTAGTAGGGCGAGCGAATGTGTCCAAAATTGCGCGCGTTCACAATGAGTTTTACGTGGGGATCGCGGGCCGCGATGGCCTTTACTTTTTCGACGGTTTTGTCTTTGGAGGCATTGTCGACGTAAATGTGCTCGTAGTCGTAGCCCGGCAGCTTGGCGAAAACATCGCGTATTTGCGCGTGGAGCTCGTCCACATTTTCTTCTTCGTTAAAACAAGGAGTAACGATGCTGATGAGTTTCATCTTGCCTCATCATACGATTCCTCTACTAAAAGGGAAACATGGGTCTGAAAGCAGTTTTCTTCGATCTGGACGGAACGCTCATCGATAGCTTTCCCGACATGGTGCAGACGATTAACTTGCTTCGGCAGGAGCGTGGCCTGCGGATTTTTGACGCGGGGGCTATTCGTCCCAACGTGGGTCGCGGGCCGCAGCACCTTGTACGCAACTGCATTCCCGAGCTGCCCGCGGCGGAGCTAGACGAGGCCACTCGCCGCTATATGGATATTTACATGTCCCTGGAGCGTCCCCTTACGCGGCTGTATCCGGGTGTACACGAAACCCTCGCGGCTCTTCGGCAACGGGGACTTAAGCTGGGTATCGTCACCAATAAGGCAATTCGCTCGAGTCAGGCCGCTCTGGCAAAATTTTTAAGTGATGTTCCGTTTGCGAGCATTGTGACGCGTGAACAGGTTCCTAATCCCAAACCTCATCCCGATCACTTGCTGCGTGCGATTGATTTGGCGGGGGTTCAGGCCTCGCAGGCGATTTACGTTGGCGACGACCCGATCGACAAAACCTGCGCCGCCGCGGCCGGCGTTACTTTTTACGGTGCGGCCTATGGAATCGGCGGCGTGAAGGTATTGGCTTCTCACCGCTTAAACAGCATCGGCGATCTTTTGCTACGTTTGGGTTTGTAAACGTCGCTTATCCGATGGCTTCGGCTAGAGCACTTACGATGGCCGTTTGATCTTTTTCGGTCAAATACGGGTGCATGGGCAAACTCATCACACGCTTGCCGGCGGCTTCGGCTTCGGGGAAGGATCCTTCGCCGAGTTCCAAATATTTGAACACGGGCTGCAAGTGCAGAGGAATAGGATAGTGCACGGCCGTGGGGACGCCGAGTTTTTTTAGTTTTTCCTGCACTTCGTTGCGGTGCTCAATTTGCACCGTGTACTGTGCGTAGGGCGAGGTGTTCCCGCTGCGAATGACGGGCGTGATGGCTTTGCGTCCAAGCTTGGCATCGATGAGCTGAGTGTAACGAGCGCCAATGCGTTCGCGAGCCGCCACTTCCTCGGGGAATACTTCCATTTTTGCGAGCAGAATAGCGGCCTGCAAGGTGTCCATGCGACCGTTGATGCCAAGCATCGTGTGATAGTAGCGGCTGGGTTGGCCGTGCACGCGAATTTCGCGCATGCGCTGGGCGAGTTTGTCGTCGTTGGTGAAGCAGGCGCCACTGTCGCCGTAGCCGCCGAGGGGCTTAGACGGAAAGAAACTGGTGCAGCTCATCTCTGACAATGCGCAAGACTTGCGACCTTTGTAGGTGCCGCCGAAACTTTGGGCGGCATCTTCAATGACGGGAATTTTGTGTTTCTTGCCGATGGCGTTGAGGGCGTCGAAATCGGCGCACTGGCCGTAAAGGCTTACGGGGACAATGGCCTTGGTGCGCGAGGTGATGGCCTTTTCAACCAGCGCGGGGTCCATGTTGTAGGTCTCGGGATCGATGTCCACAAACACGGGCTTAGCTCCCAGCAGAGCGATCATTTCGCCGGTGGCGTAGAAGGTGAAGGGTGTGGTGATGACCTCGTCGCCCGCGTGGATATCGAGGGCCATCATGGCCACCAGGAGCGCATCGGTGCCACTGGAAAGCGAGATGCAGTGTTTGGTGCCAACGTACTCGGCGAGTTGCGCTTCGAGTTCCGCAATTTCGGGACCCATGATGTATTGTCCGTGC
The DNA here is from genome assembly GCA_018266335.1 of Bdellovibrionales bacterium. The sequence goes on along the minus strand of JAFEAR010000233.1, from coordinate 10,378 downwards.
TTGAGCACCGCCTGCATGCGTTTATCGAGCGAGTCTTTGATGCGAGTTTGCTGGGATGCGAGATCGATGAATTCAAATTTCATGGGACTTTCCTCAAAGTTTTTTTCGCACCTTCGGTGCTCTCTATATATTGTTGTCCAGTTGCGGGACAACGCCAGTGATTTTTTTGATCGCCCGGGACCAGGCGTTCGCCGTGTTCACCCATCCAGCCGAGTTGTTTGGCCGGAACGCCGGCCATGAGCGCGTAGGCGGGAACATCGCGATTCACCACGGCTCCGGCGCCGATGAAACAGAATTCTCCCAAGGTAATGCCGCAAACGATGGTGGCGTTGGCGCCGATGGTTGCGCCGCGCTTAACGTGCGTCGAGCGGTATTCGTTTTTGCGCACAATGGCGGAGCGCGGATTATAGACGTTGGTGAAGACCATGCTGGGACCGCAGAAGACATCGTCTTCCAGGGTTACCCCTTCGTAAATCGACACGTTGTTTTGAATTTTAACGTTGTTACCGATGCGCACTTTGTTGGCGACAAAAACATTCTGCCCCAGCGAACAGCGTTCACCGATAACGGCTTCGGGCGATACGTGCACCCAGTGCCAGATGCGCGTGCCTTTACCAATTTGAGCGCCGGCATCAACGATCGAGCTTTCGTGTACGGTGTAATCCATCATGTGAGTAACCCTTGACTGTCGAGGGGGAGTTTTACGGTGGATTTTTTGCGAACCGATTCGTAAATGCCAATCAGCAGCTCGAGCGATTTGAGTCCTTCTCGTCCGTCGGTGCTGGCCGTAGCCTTGCCGCGAAGAGTGTCCACCACGTTACGGTAATAAGTTTCGTGGCCAAAGCCGTAAACGGAACTGGTGGCGTAGCTTACGGCGGCAACTTGTTCGTCGTCTGCGTCTTTGTCCGCAAAATCCCATTGTTCAATTTTGTTAACGGCCATACCGCCAATGCGTACGGTGCCTCGCTCGCCCAGGATGGTGATGGAGCCTTCGAGGTTCTTGGGGTAGGTGAGCATCGTAACGTTCATGGAGCCCAGGGCGCCCGATTTAAAACGGACGTTCACGACGCCACTGTCTTCGGCTTCGATCTTGCGGGCCAGGGTGGCCGTAAAGGCATGGACTTCGTCCACCGGGCCCATGAGCCAGCGAAGCAAATCTACGTAGTGACTGGCCTGGTTCATGTACGCGCCGCCATCGAGCTTCCAGGTGCCGCGCCAGGGGGCTTGGTCGTAGTAATCCTGCGGGCGGGTCCAGAACACATTTACGGCCGCCATGTAAATTTTTCCGAAGCGTCCCTTGTCGAGGGCGCGCTTGAGCATTTGGAGAGGAGCGTTGAAGCGGTTTTGTTTAACAACGAAAAGTTTTACTTTCGCTTCATCGCAGGCGCGAACCATGCGGAGGGCGGCTTCCCACGTAACGGACATGGGCTTTTCACTGACCACGTGCTTGCCGGCGGCCGCGGCCAAAATAGTTTGCTCCGGGTGCAATCCGCTGGGCGTGCAGAGCGAAACGAAATCGCAGTTAGAATCTTTCAGGAGACTGGGAAGGTCAGAATAACCTTTGGCGCCCGTAGACTTTACGGCCGCGGCAAGATTTTCCGGGTTCGTGTCGCAGACGGCAACGATCTCGACGTCGCTGGCCAGCTTTTGCAGTGCTTCGAGGTGATTCTTCGAAATGCGCCCGCAGCCCACGAGCCCCGCGCGAATTTTCATTAGGCCTTCACCAGGTTCGGCATGGGTTCTAAGTAGACGCCGCGCGTGTCGACGATGAGCTTGGCGTGTTGCTTAATGAGCGCGTAGTCAAAGGAATCGTGGTTCGTGGCAATGATCACGGCATCCACCCCTTTGAGGAGTTCGGCCGAAAGGGGCTGCGAAGCAAGTTCGAAAAAGTGTTTGCGCATGCGCGGGAACACGGGCACGTGCGGGTCAGAGTAGCTCACTTGGGCGCCGTGCTCCTGCAGCAGTTCCATGATTTCGACCGAAGGTGATTCGCGCATGTCATCTACGTTTTTCTTGTAGGCGATGCCGAGCACGAGCACTTTGCTACCGCGCACGGGTTTGGAGCGTTCGTTCAGGGCGGTTACAAGTTTATCGACCACGTAACGGGGCATGGCACCGTTGATTTCGCCGCTGAGCTCAATGAAGCGCGTGTGCACACCGTACTCGCGCGCTTTCCAGGTGAGGTAGAAGGGATCGATGGGAATGCAGTGACCGCCCAGGCCGGGGCCCGGGTAGTAAGCGGTGAATCCGAAGGGCTTGGTGGCCGCCGCACGAATCACTTCGTGGATATCGATGTTCATTTTATCGGCCACGATTTTTAGTTCGTTCACGAGGCCAATGTTGATGGAGCGGTGAATGTTCTCTAGAAGTTTAGTCATTTCGGCGGTGCGCGTGGAACTCACGGGTACGACTTGATCAATGACCTGGCCGTAGAGCGCCAGCCCTACTTGGAGACACTCCTTGGTGGTGCCACCGCACACTTTAGGAATGGTGCGGGTTTCGAAGTTGGGGTTGCCGGGATCTTCGCGTTCGGGTGAGTAAACCAGAAACACATTTTTCCCGACCTTAAAGCCCTTGGCTTCGATGCGCGGCATGAGTTCTTCGTCGGTGGTGCCCGGATAGGTGGTGCTTTCGAGCGAGATAACTTGGCCTTCGCGCAAATGGGGTGCAATGGCATCCATAGTGTTGGTTACGAAGCTCAAATCGGGCTCGCGATATTTGTTGAGCGGTGTGGGCACGCAGATGATGAGGGCGTCGGCCTCTTTGCTGTCCGCAAAATTAGCCGTGGCACGGAAGCCTTTTTTTACTGCGGCTTGGATGACTTGGCTGTCGATGTGTCCGATGTAACTTTTGCCGGCGTTGAGATCTTTAACTTTTTTGGCGTCGATATCGATGCCGAGAACTTTGTAGCCGACCTGCGTGAAGCGCAGCATGAGGGGAAGGCCCACGTAGCCCATGCCCACGATGCCAATTACGGCGGTCCGGTCGTTCAGTTTTTGAATGAGTTTTTCATGCGTCATCGCAGGGGGAAGCCTAGTCGCGAGGGCTGGTGAATTCAAATATTTACGTCTACGATATCGGTAAATTTTGGGGCTTACGAAGGGGTTCGCGTGGAGCAAAAAAGTCAGAACGGGGAGCGCTTAGAGGGGTGGGTTGCGCTGCTGTGCCTGTTGAGCTTTTGGAGCCAGGCTTTGTACGGAGCCCTGCGTTTTCATGACTCCGTGGCCCCCGACGAACACCACCACCTTCAGCTGAGCCGCTTTTTTTCGGTTCCGGGGGTGTGGCGGATTGTCGACGGGCCCGAAACCTGGACTTACGGGCCCATTTCTCGCTTTCCGTACTTCTATCACCTCCTCATGGGCAAGCTTTTGCAGCTGAACTTTACCGGGCTAAGTGACCTGCTCTTTTTGCGGCTGGTGAACATTGGCTTAGCGACCCTCTTCATGGTGGGCGGTTTTTGGCTGATTCGAGATTCGCTGCGGGATCGGAGCGAACGAATTTTAGCTTACGTCATTTTGACCCACCTCCCTATGCTGGCGCTCATTACGGGCGCCGTGAGTTACGACAATTTCATTAATGGTGTGGGGGTTTGGAGCGTTCTGTTTTTTTGTCGGTGGGTGCGCACTGCCTCGCGGACTGCTTTTTTGGGGACCTTGCTCTTGCTGTTGGTGGGATGCCTGGCAAAGCTAACGGTGTTGCCGCTGGTGCTTATTTTGGGCGGACTCTTTTTTTATTTTTTGCTCACCGATCGGGCGCTGGTGACCTCGCTTTGGCGGGCACCTTGGACCCGCGGTCAAATGGTTCTCCTGGTGAGTAGTCTCGCTTTTCTGGGACTGAACGTCGAGCTGTACGGGATAAACCTGGTGCGCTACCACGCGGTGCAGCCGTCGGCCGATAAAGTGCTTGGTTACGACATTGCCCTGGAGCATTACGCTCAGTTTCGGCGCGACATTGAGTTCGACCAGACAGTCGCGAGCCGCTCCATGATGTCCTTTCGGCATTTTTTTACTTCTTACTTCACCCACGCAAGTGAGGGGATTTTTGGCATCAAGTCGCACCAATCTCTATTGCGCTCAACGCGAGTGAATTTACTTTATCGCTTGGGCTTGTTTCCGCTCGTGTGGGGATTGGTGATGCTGATCCGGTCGCGAAAACGAATGGCGCGGCACTTAGGAATTCTGCTCACCGTGGCCGTGGGCTACTGGGCCGTGGTTTTTGCGGAGAATTATTCTGTGTACCGTGCCACGCGAGTTTTTGGTGCGGGTCTGCAGGGGCGCTATTTGTTTCCGGCGCTGGTGCCGGGTCTGGTCTTTTTTGTGTGGCTAGGACTCGATTTTTTGCCCCCACGTTGGCGTGGGTGCGTGGCTACAGGAATGGCGCTGATTTTTGTGGGCTGCAGCTTTCCCTTCCTCATTCGCTATTTTGGACCGGAGTGGTACTGAGGCCGTTAATTTCTGCGTAGAACAAAGTTAAGGGCGGTGCGCCGTTCATCGCGGGTAGTGAGGGCCGCGATTCCCGCGCCCAAAATAATGAGCCCGCTAGCAATCGAGACGAGGGGCGAGCTTGCCTCTGCCGTGCCGTATAGCAAGAGTGCGGCCGCGCTGGCTACGAATGCCAAACGACCAAAACGGTGAGGAGCAGGATAGCACCGCTGACTCAGGAGCATTTGCAAACCGAAGGCGAAGAGCGCACCTACCAGCGTGCCCACGGCCGCGGCCATGGGACCATAAACCGGAATAAATTGGTAGTTGATGACAATGTTAATGACGGCGGCGAGCGAGTTGATGACCGCAATGGTGCGCGTGCGCCGCGTGAGCTCCAGGCCCGGGGCAAACACGTAAAGACGGGCGGCGATGGCCGAAAGCGACAACACGGGAACCAGGCGCCAGGCCGTGTGGTAGGCCTCGGGCGTGAAGTGTTGAATGAGGGGGCGGGCAAGGATCGTCATGAGCGTCAAAACGATGAGAGCCACTAAGCTGAATAAACGGAAGAGCTGCGCTAAGTATCCCGGAGTTTCGGGCCGCTGGTAGTTACGGTAAATGAGCGGCGTAAGCGCAAAGCTGATACCCAAAAAGGCCACGTTCACGCTCGAGGCGAAACGAAAAGCGATGCTGTAAATGCCCACGTCCGCCAGGGTCATGAGTTGTTTGATGGCTAAGCGATCGATGAAGCTCGCAAAAAAAACCGAGATGCTGGAGAAAACCAGAGGAAACGAAAAATGGAGCATGCCGCGAAAGCGTCCGTGATGGAAAGTAAGACCAAAACGATGGCGGCCGAAGTACCAGGACACAATGGACCCTGCGAGCGTGCCGGCGATTTGGCCGTAAAAAACACCTACGATGCCCGTATCCAAATGGGCGACGCAAATAAATCCCAGGGCGGTGGAGATAATGGCAAAGATTCCGGCGGCGGCGGCATAGGGTTGAGGTTTGAGATCCCAGCGCAATTGATTCTGAAAGAGCTGAAAGATTCCCATGCCGGTCGTCCCCACGAGGGCGGCTCGGTAAACGGGGAGCCAGCGCAGCGAGCCCAGCAGCCAGCGACAGAGGGGGCCGGCAAAGGCTAGGGTGCCCGTCAGGAAGACGGCGTACGCGGCAAAAGTAAACCACATGGCGGTTGAAGCCCATTCGCGGCGTTCGGTGTCGGAATGTGCATCGGCGTAGTGGCGTGCGAGTCCCTGACCGATTTCTAGGACCACGAGGAAGTTCGCTAGAATACCGACAATCTGCAGAACCTCCAGCGCGCCAAAGGATTCGGGTGAAACGTAAAAGCTGTATACCGGCGCCATAAGAATGGGGACGCCGAAAAAAAGAATTTGCGAAAAGCCGTAATACAGGCCGTCCTTAAGAATCGACTTTAGCATCCTAGCTCGCTCAAGCACTCATCGAGCTCGCGACAAATATACTCGGCGTCGGCCGGAGCGAGGGTCGAATAAATGGGAAGGCTAATTTCGCTCGCGTACATGGCGAAGCAGTTGGGATAGTTCTTGATGTCGTAGCCCAGACGTTTGTAGGCGGGGTGCATAACGACGGGAATAAAGTGCACGTTGAGCGAAATTTTCCGCTGGGCCATTTTTTGAATGACCTGATCACGGAGCGCTTCGTTGCCGTTCTTTAATCGCACCGGCATGAGGTGATCGCAGCCCTGTTTGTTGGGGGCAGAAAAGGGCGGCGGCAAGAGTCGTGCGTGATTAGCAAAGTGACGGTCGTAGACGGCGGAGACGCGCTTGCGCGCCGGCATAATTTCGCGCTCGTAGCGCTCGAGTTGCGCCAGGCCAATGCCCGCGCAGATGTCGGTCATGTTGAATTTATAGCCGGGCACATCGATGGTGTAGAACCAGGAGCCCGCCTGCGCCTTGGCGAGGGCGTCTTTGCTTTGGCCATGCAGGGCGAGCAGCATGAGTTGTTTGTAGATCGTCTCGCTAGCTAAGCCCGGAAGGGCGTTGAAAACCACGGCTCCGCCCTCGGCAGTCGTTAGGTTCTTCACCGCGTGGAACGAAAAAACGGTGAGATCCGCTTGGGTGCCCACTTTTTTGCCTTCGTAGGAAGAGCCGAAAGCGTGTGCGGCGTCGGAAATGAAGAGCGGCCGGTCGAGCTTCGTTTGGAGAGTGTCGGCGGTGGGCCGGTAAAGACTTTTTTTGCGTTCTAAGACGTCGCGAATTTCGCGGTAGTCGACGGGCCAACCCGCAATGTCGACGGACATAACGGCCTTGGTGCGCGGCGTGATGGCGCGTTCGATGGCGGCGGGGTCAATGTTGAATTCGCCGGGTTTGGTGTCTACGAAGACGGGCGTGGCTCCCACGTGAAGGATAACGTTCGCCGTTGCGGCGTAAGTGTACGGCGTGGTGATGACTTCATCGCCTTCCCCAATCCCAAACATGCGCAAGGAAAGTTCGAGTCCGGCGGTGGCGGAGTTCAGACACACGGCGCGTTCGGCGCCGCAGTACTTGGCCACTTCGACTTCAAATTTTTTGGTGCGGGGACCCGTGGTGATCCAACCGGACTTTAGCGCGGCCACGACTTCGTCGATTTCCGCCTGCGTGATGTCCGGGGGCGAAAAGGGAATGGCTTTGCGTTCCATAGCTGAATCCTCCGGCGTTTAGTTGCGGAGTCCCTGCGGACGGTACTCCGGAACGTACTTCTGGAGACGACACTTAACTTCGGCCCCGTCGCCAGTTTCGATCACTTCTTCGAACTCGGCAAGGATCGATTGAACTTCTGCGGGAGAAAAAGGAATTTCCCGCTGCGTGGAGACGAAGAGCTTGGAAAAATCAGTTTTGCTGAGGTGCTCGTCGGCCGTAAGGACTTCCTCGTACATTTTTTCGCCGGGACGTAGACCCGAAAAAACAATGGGGATGTCGCTTTCCGACAGGCCGCTCATGCGGATCATACGACGGGCGAGGTCGACAATTTTGAAGGGTTGGCCCATATCGAGCACAAAAATTTGGCCGCCGGCGCGTGCAGCCGAGCCCGACTTGATGACGAGCCGCGCGGCCTCGCGAATAGACATAAAGTAACGAGTCATTTCGGGATGGGTGACCGTTAGGGGGCCGCCGCGTTCGATTTGTTCTTGGAACACGGGCACTACGCTGCCGCGCGAGCCGAGCACGTTGCCAAAGCGAGTAAGGGAGAAGTGCGTTGTTTTCTGATGGCCGTTGAGGGAGAGGACGATCCGCTCGGCTAAACGCTTGGAAGCGCCCATGGCCGAGGTGGGGTTTACGGCCTTGTCGGTGGAAACAAAAATAAAGTCCTTCACGCCGGCGGCAATAGCCGCGCGGGCAGTGGCGAGCGTGCCGAAAACGTTGTTGCGCACGGCTTCGTCCGGATAGTCTTCCATGAGGGGCACGTGCTTGTGGGCCGCGGCGTGGAAGAGCACGTCCGGGCGAAAGCGCATAAGTTCGCGCTCCATCTTGGCGGCATCGCGCATGTCGCCAATAACGTACCGAAAGCGGCGGTCCCCGCCGAAGCGGCTGATGAGCGAGTAAATAGAATTTTCACCGTGTCCTAGGGCAATGGCTTCGCGAATGGGGAGCTCGAGTAGCTGAGCAAAAATTTCGGAGCCGATCGATCCGCCGGCCCCCGTGACGAAAAGCTTTTTGTTTTCGTAGAAGCTGCGAATCTTCTCGATATCGAAACCGACTTCTTCGCGACCCAGCAAGTCGGCGGGTTCGATGCCACGAATTTCGCGGGCCGTTACGTTGCCCTCAATGATTTCGTGAAAACCCGGTACGATTTTAACGCGTGCGGTGGAGTTGAAAACCACGTCGACGATGCTGTTGATGAGGTCGCGGCTGGCCGAGGGAATGGCAATGAGCACTTCGTCGGCCCGGTGCTTTTTGAGGACGGCTTCGGCTTCGCGAATAGGACCCAGAACGGGTAACCCTAGAACTTCCGTTTTTTGAGTGTCGTCATCAATGAAGCCGGTGATTTCGTACTTGCCCGTGAGGGCCGGAGTGCGAAGAATCTCGGTAGCGACCATTCGGCCCGCTTCGCCCGCTCCAACGATGATCAGCTTCTTGGCCATGAGCTTCGATGTCCGCAATCAGCGCAGGTGCTTGTTGCTCTCCATGTCGAACCACATCGCGAAAAGCGTGAATTGCACGCCCATGATGCCGCAGAACATACAGGTCAAAAAGTTAATCTGCGGAATGGCGCCATCGATGTACCAGAAAGCCAGAAGGCGTGCGAAGAGCAGGGCACCCACAAAAAACAGGAGTGCGCCGAAGGCGTAGAAGAACACCAGGGGGTGAAAATCCCGAATGATGTATTTTTCCTTTAGGCGCCACAGAAAGAGTTTTACGAGCAACCAGCTAATGGTGAAGAGCACCTTGCGCACTTTGATGCCGGATTTTTCGCCGATGTTGTACACGGGGGCCACGGGAACGTCGCGTACGCGGAAATTGTTTACGTTAAGCGTGACGAGCAAGTCGTTGGGTTGCCCGTAGCGTTTGAACATGAGGTCCCAGTTGATGGCGTGCAACGCTTGTTTGTTGATGACGGTGTAGCCCGTTTGCGAATCGGCCACGTGCCAGTAGCCCGAAGCAATTTTAGTCAGGAGCGAGAGTGCCGAGTTGCCGAAGTAGCGAACCTTGGGAATTTTTTTGAAGGCTTCGCCCGTTACGAGGCGATTGCCCTTGGAGTAATCGCAGAGTCCCGCCACGACGGGGTCGAGAAGAGCGGGTAAGTCGGCCGGGTCCATTTGGGCGTCACCGGCCATCACGGCGGCGGCGTCTACGTCGTGATCGCGGGCCCATTTGTACCCCGTCGCAATGGCGCCGCCGACGCCTTGGTTCACCTCGTGGCGAATGAGCACCACTTTAGGATTGGTCTTGGCGCGGGCTGCAACAACTTCCGAAGTGCGGTCCTTGCTCGTGTCGTCCACGATGATGATGTGATCCACAAAATCCGGCATCGTATCGATGACACGGGTGATGAGAAGTTCTTCGTTATGGGCGGGGACAACTACGGCAATTTTTTGATTTTTATACATGATGGTACGTCTGAGTAAGGCATATTATATATGCGGCATGAAAGTCTACTATGTCCTCCGCTATGTGGTGACCGTGTTCGGCACCCTGCTCTTCAAGAACATCGTACTGCGAATTTACGAGGGACATAAGAAGGGTCACTTGCGGGCCTACCTTAAGACTTTTTCCTACACGGCCTACAAGTCTGCGGGCCGCTTTTTGGAGAACTTTTTTGAAGCCACCGAGGACCTGGGCGAGCTGGAAGGTGCGCGCTTTGTGAAACTGCGTCGTACTTGCCTGGGCCTGCACTCCCTGCTGCCCCGGGAGGAGCGCTACAGCTACTCCATTCTCATGCCGGTTTATAAGCCAAAACCCCAGTACTTCCGGCGGGCCCTCATTGCCGCCCTCGATCAAACGGCGCCCGATTTTGAGCTGTTGGTGGGTTTCGATGGCCCCCAACCTTCCGAAGTAGCGGCGGTCATTGCTGCCCTCCGTCAGGAGCGGCCGGATGCCGTGCGTCTGAAGCAATTCGAATTCGATCGGGCGGCTACGGGAGGAGGCATCTCGCGCGTGACCAATGCGCTGGCGGCCCAAGCCACCAAGCATTTCTTGGTGCTCATGGATCACGACGATTGGATTCGTCCCGACTTGTTGTTCCGTTACGAGCAAACTTTGCGCATGGTTGCGAGTCCCGACAACACCGTCATGTTCTGCGACGAGTACAAAATCAATGAACGCGATGAAACCGTTGACGGTTCGCGGCTGCGCAAGCCCGACCGTCCGGACTTCCCTTACTTGTTCATCAACTGGGTTTGCCATTGTCTGATGGTTCCGCGGCACCTGTGGAATCACGTGGGTGGGCTGCGCCCCGAGTGCGATGGTTCTCAGGATTATGATTTGTCCCTACGTTTA
>JAFEAR010000232.1 GCA_018266335.1 Bdellovibrionales bacterium | reverse complement strand
TAACGGCTTTCGCGAAGCTGCGCGATGGAAACATCTAGCTCTTCTCAGGCTCCGGATGAGCCATGTAATAGTTGCGGTGGTAGCCGTAATAGTAGTAGTGCTCACTCATACCGGGCTTGACCTGATTCAGGACCACGCCTACGACGTTCGCGCGCAGACGGGTAAGCGTCGCTAGGACACTGCCCACTGCCTTTCGGCTTGTCTTGCCGGCGCAGGCCACCACAAGCACCCCGTCTACGCCCGTGGCCATCTGGAGGGGCTCGGCAAAACCGAGGAGCGGCGGGGCATCGACGATGACGAGGTCATATTCTTTGCTCGCTTCGTCGATCAGATCGACCATGCGCGCGCCAATGAGGTCGGATGCCTTTCTGGACGGAGGGCCGGCCGCGATGACGTCGAGGTCGGGATAGTCTTCGTCTTTCACGATGACGCCACGCCAGTCGATGTTCTCGGTGAGGTAGTTGGAAAGCCCCACGTTGGCGGGAACGCGCATTTTTTTGTGTACCGAGGGGCGGCGTAGATCGGCGTCGATCAACAGCGTTCTTTTCCGTTGTTGAGAGTGCGAGATAGCCAGGTGGACGCCGGTGGTGGTCTTTCCTTCCGCGGGCGCGGCGCTTGTGATCAAGAGTGAACGGATTCGACGGTCGAAGTCCCCGAGTAGGACCGAATTTCGGAGCGTGCGTATCGCCTCTTCGTAGGACGAAATCTTGTCCGGCGAAGCATCACCGAATTTGACCAGGGATCCCGCAGCAGCCGACGAGGCTTGTTGCGAGTCCAGGAGCTTGATCGACGGAAGACCTCCTACGATATCCGTATTCAAGACCCGCGCCGCCTGCTCCGGGTCCGTGATGGTGTTGTCCATGAGGTCTGCGAGAATTGCGCCGGCGATGCCGACAATGAGCGCGACGAGGAGCGCCAGAAACAAGTTGAGACGAATATTGGGAAATACCGGCTTAGCGCCAGGTTTGGCATAGTCGGCTATGCGAATGTTGTTGTTCTGAATGCCTGAGTTGATTTCTGCTTCTTTGATTTTGCGAAGCAATTCGTCATAGATCCGCTTGTCGTTTTCGGCTTCTCGCTTTGCCTGTTGATACTGGAAAGAACGTCCATTCAGGCTGTCGAATTCGGCTTTCGTAGACGCGACTGCTTGCTTGAGCATCTGTTCGCGGCTCAAAGCCGTGCGGTATTCGACTTCAATCCGCTTGCCGATGCTATGCCGGGTTTCGTCGAACTGGCGCTGCAATTCGGCGACATCGCCCGACGATTTGCGGAACTCCGGACTGTTCGGACCCCATGTGGTGCGCGTCAATGAATGCCGCTGCTTGGCTTCATTCAGACGATCGCTCAAACGCTGTAACGCTTCTCCCTGGCTAGACACTTGTGCCGCTTCGAGCGAACCGTTTTTCATCGAATCGTAGGCGGACTCTTTGCGGACGCGATCCGCCTGGGCGTTGGTGTATTCGGTGTTTAGTTGCAGAAGGCGAGCGGACAAAATGCTGGTTTTTTCCTCGGGGCTGATGACGTTCAATTCCCGCTCGAATGCCGCCAGGCGCTGTCCCGACTGCTCCATCTTGGCTTTGAGTTCGTCCAGTTGTTGGGACATGAAGCTCGACAGCGTGGAGGAAGAGGTCAGACGGATGCGATAGGTGTGTTCCAGATACGACTTGGAGATGGCGTTGGCGACATTGGCGGCCAGTTCCGGATCCGAGGAACGATAGGCGACTTCCAAAAGATAGGTGGCGGGCGGCCGGGAGACGGATAGCTTTTTGAGCGTGACCGGGGCCGCGACCAACGCCTTTATCTTGTCTTCGGAGAGGCCTTTGGTTTGACCTTCATGCTCCAAAAGCTTGTACTTTGCCGCTATCGGCCGCAGCACGGCGTCCGACTGCAATAGTTTGACCTGGGTTGCGAGGAATTGATCGGCATCGTTTGGACCAGCGGCACGCGCCGCCTCCTGTCCTACGATTGCGCTGGGGGCCTGACGGTCGATGTCGATTGTCGCGACCGATTCATAAATCGGCGCCAAGCGTACGGAAACCAAAAAGGTGCCGAGCATGCAAAGGACAACCCACGCGCCGATTTTCCAGGCGTGACGTTTGATCGTCCATAGGTAATGAGTGAGCGGGACGCTTTGCTCGGCGATCTCGGGGTCGCCGGCGTTTCCCAGTCCGGGCGACACCTGCTGCAGGTAAATCGGAGTCAAAGCTCCGGAACTGGCGACGTTCCCGGGGAGGGCGATCAGTCCCTGTTGCTTTCCGTCTTGATTCGGAGTCGGCATTTTCTGAATGTTTTCCTGGTGTTTATCGAATGGCCCAGATGAGTGCGGAGGTGGCGGCCGCGCCTAGAGGGAGAGACTTCTCCAGAGTCGTCATGACCGTCTTGCGGCCGGTACGGTCCGGTATGTAGAGCACGTCATTGGCGACAAGAGAGACGTCGGGAGCTTTTCGCTGCACGATTTTCTCGAGGTCAATGGGAATTTCGTTCTTCCCCCCTGAGGCTTCTTTTCGGTAGATATAGGCAGTTTTTGAGCTATAGGCGAGCAGCCCCTCGGAAAGAGCGAGCAGTCGCATGACGCTGGTTTCGGAAGAATCCTTGATCGGAAAGGCGCCCGGCTTCTTGACGTTGCCGACGACATAAATGCGTCCGGCGTCGGGGACGCGAATTTCTTCACCGCCCTGGAGCTGCAAGTTGGAATCGGGGTCCGCGGCGTCGATTAGGACTTTCACGGGGATGCGCTGGACAAGGGTACGGGACTTGCCGTCCTCGCCCGTCTGCACTTTGCTGACGAGAATTTCCGGGCCGGCATCGTCGGAGAGACCTTCTGCTCGCGAAATTGCGTCGAGCAATGTCGTTTCGCCAGTGGCTTGAAACGTGACGGGATGCTTTACGGCACCGACGACTTTGATGGGGCGGCTTCGGTACTCGGCGACATTGACCGTTACGACCGGTTCGACCATGACGCCTTCCTGCCGAAGGGCGTTGGCTACCGCGGTTTCGACCTCCGCCGGCCAGAGGCCAGCCACACTCAGTCTCTGACGAAGCAGAGGCAGACGAATGGTTCCGTCGTTCGACACACGGATGTTTCGAGTGAGCTCCGGCGAGTCATAGACGGAAAGACCGATCAGGTCGTCGGGACCGATTTTTTGAACCGGAAGGGAGGTTGTATCGGCAAGTCCACCTCCGGCTGGCGCTGGGCGTTGGGCCCAAAGAGCGGCACAGGCAACAAAGAGAAATAGGCAAAGTCGTGACATATTCGCTAGCTCGAAAATCCTTCCTTCCGCGAGTGAAATACGGCCAAAATCTTCACCCCCGCGAACGAAGATGACTGAGCGTAACATCGCGTTTTGGGCCGAACAATTGACCCAACATAGCCCCGAGGGGCATCTGTCCGTCGTATTCCGTAGCCCGTTCCCACAGCGGCGGGAATGCCTTTGGTACCCGCAAATGAGGGTGGCCGGGATCGACTTTAGACCTCAAATCACCGAAATACGCGGGGGGCCGGAGGAAATCTTCAAAATCAGGCCAACGGAGTCGCTTTACGTAGATTTACGTTTTATTCTCCGAAGGCGAAAATGTGTGCCACCAGGTGCGGCCGTGTGCCCAGTGATACGATTGTTGCCCGCAACGGCGCTGTAGAATCAGTTAGATAGCGACCGGCGGCGCAACTGCCCAAGCGTGACCCATGAACAAAAGCAATTTCGTCCTATTCGGGCCCATACACCTGGCAATTCTTGCCTCGATCCCGGGGCTTGCGTGGATTTTCGCGACGGTGGTTCGGCGGCTTCCCGATACCGCCAGATTGACCCGGATTTCCCTGGGCTCGCTTTTGTTGCTGAACGAGTTGATCTGGTACGGCTTTAAGGTGAGGCACAACTCATTGCAGTTTCCCGGGACGCTGCCGCTGCAGTTGTGCGACGTGATTCTCTGGGCCACGGTGATCGCGATGCTGTGGAAGGTCCAGTGGGCTTTCGAGTTTTCGTTTCTTGCCGGTCTAGTGGGAACGTCAATGGCGATTCTTACGCCGGATCTATGGGAGCCCTTCCCGAGCTATCCCACGGTGTACTTTTTCCTAGCCCACGGCGGAATCGTGATGTGCGTGCTGTACCTGTGGTGGAGCGGCGAGATGCGGTTGCGGGCCGGATGCGTCTGGCGGGTGCTTGGCGCGCTGAATGTTTACGCGGTGGCGGTGGGGCTATTCAACTGGGTGTTTGGGACCAACTACATGTACCTATGTCGAAAGCCGGAAAGTGCCTCGGTCCTGGATTTTCTTGGACCATGGCCCATCTATATCCTGGGGGGAGAATTGATCGGTCTGACGTTCTTCTGGCTACTGTGGCTACCGTTCCGCCGTCAATCGGTCGAGGCGGGGACGCGCTGAGGTTGGGCCGGGCCGCTGGAGACGAAGTTGCGCCAGTCGCTCCAGGGGACGCGTTTCAAACGTGTCTGGATGAGGGAGAGTCCGATCATCAGAAGGATCAACAAGACCGAAAATACAACCACTTGCCAGGTGTCGAGGCGGTCCTTGAAATAGCCGAACCAGCGTCCGTAGACGAGTTCGATGTGGACCCAGTAGACCAGCAACGAAGTGGTACCCAATTGCCGTACCCAGCTCCAACTTCCGGCCCACGGACGCAACCCCCAGAGGTAGGCGAATGCCGCAAGGATCATGACTGCGCCGAGTTTCATGAAGACCAGCCCGGGACTGTTCAGCCAGAAATCCGATTTCGTGTACAGAGAGTAGGGCAAGTTCGACAGATATTGCGCGGTGAACAGGAGGACGAAGCCGAAGATCGCGGTCCATTGCATCATCGGATCGAGATTGTCCGGCTTGCAACGCTTGAGCAGGCAGCCCGAGGCGACGCCGAAACCGACGAACGCGCCCCAGGGAAAGAGGGGAAACATCGCGAAATCGGGAACGATGTAGGCTGCCAGAAACGGGTGCAACCACTTCCAGTCCAGTTGCGAAATGATGGGGGACGCGACGGCGACGCTAAGGCCGAAAAGCGCCGAAATTCGGACGCGATTGCTCAGGGGTACGACAGCCAAGGGCGATAGCAGGAACAAGGTGAGTCCCATCATGTTCAGGACGTCGACTTTGAAGAGGTCGGTCCAGGAATTCCAGGGCCAGGCGAACGCCCAAAGCTGGATGCGGAACAGAATCGCCAGGACGAACAGGTAGCGGGCGCGTTTGAGCGCGGCGACCCAACGTTCCCAGGGGGAAAGGCCGCGGCGTTCGTTGCTATCGAGGATGAAGGCGAAGGTAACGCCGGTGAGGTAGAGGAAGATCGCCGGCGGGAGGCCGCCGACAAACTGCGACAGGACGTAGGCGGATTCGGTGCGCAGTTCCGGCTTGGTGAACGAATGAAAAGTGTGCCCCTGCAACATGATAGTTGCCGCCAGACCCCGCATCCAATCGAGAAACGGGAGGTGAGGCTGTTTGGGCTTTTGCACGGAGAGGGATGGCGGCGAAACCGCTACTTCCCAATATATTCTTTCTTGGCGTTTTTGGGAGCGCCCAAATTGAAGTTCGCGTCGGTCAGGGGCGGATTGATTTTGACGTCCGT
>JAFEAR010000231.1 GCA_018266335.1 Bdellovibrionales bacterium | reverse complement strand
GGACATGATGAACCTCCTGCGCGGATTGCGCGTTGATCGGGTTATTGTTTAAGCACCTTCAACACTATCAGGTGCAGCCCCCAGTAAGGTTCATCACTAATTTCAACTAAGCATCTGACATCCTCTACAACTAAATTTTTGTCCAAAATATATTAATGCATATAGTGTAAAGCTCAAAAAGCGCATGAAACCTGGCGCTAGCTCGATTACTACTTTCTCGGACGATTACAAAATTTTGGCTGTCACCATTGGTGGTGTAGGGCTCTCGCTAATCTGCGCTAGCTTCTGCATATTAAATAAGCCAATCTACCACCGGTTTTCCACATATGAGTAGATGCTAATAAGCTTCGTTCTTGTCAGGATAGAGTCCTAATTTCCATTTCTTATAACTAAGAAAGGCCCCAACCCTAACTGTCTGACCACTAGTCTTCACCGCACTTATTCAAAGCTCTGCTTTGATTTGGGCACGCACGTCTTTAAATAAAAGCTTCAGCTATCGAAAGGAGCTTCTTCATGACTATCGGTGAACACTCAGACCAAGAGGTCGTCCGCGGATATTTCATAGTCCTGAACATACTGGCCAGGGCTGAGAAATGTCTGCGCATCGGCCAATCCCCTCCGGACCAGACCGTCAAGGTCATGCCGCTCTTCGCTCCCATCGAGGCGGAATATGCGCAGCGCGGTTATCGTCCCTTGTTACCGGCCTGCGGCGCTCTTGCACCTTCGCAGTCGCCCAGCGCTGAGGATGTTGCCCATCTCGTCTTCCGTCGCCTGGATGGTGAACCCGCAGTCTTCTACGCGGACCGTCTCTGCCGGCGCCTCGACCGCTTCCTGGCCGATGCGCCCTCTACGAAAACGCCGTCTAGGAACACTTCCTCTACGGCTACTACTTGAACGCCAAACGAGCCGGTACTTTTGCCGAGTTCGTAGGCGAGCAGAGTTTAGCAATCTAACCAATACCTGGAGGTTTATCCCCCACAGCAATCTCATCTAGACCCCTGTTAGGAGGAGAAGTCACATGCTTAAACCCACCAAGTTCGGAGGACTCCGAGTGCTTGTCAATGACGCGCCGCTGCAAATCCCAGGATTTGGGCGGCACATCGAATCGGACCCCGTCGCTCTGGTCGCCCAGGATGGCGCCATGGAGGCGGATTTCGAGGCAGCAATCGAGCTGTCGCGCGTGCTCGTCGATGGCTATAACGCCAAGCGGCGCAGCAATCCCCGCTGCACCTGTTGGGAGGTGGCAATCCCCGCCGACACCAAAGACTCCGTGGTCGAGCGGGCATTCAAGCTCCTGGAAGGGGTCGGATGGGAAGCCGAACCGGCTTGCCGTCCCACCTGCGGCCAAGACGAGAAGAGCTACCTGATGCGTCGTCCGATGCGTCAGTGGGCTCACTGATTCGACGACAACGTCACCAACGAGCAGCAACAAGTAGTTCACAGCTCTATATCTAATGGAGAAGACCATGACCGACCAAATCAACTCTGCCAACGGCGCCGACAACAACGGTTCTGCTTCTGGCTACGGCTCCAATCTCGACCAGCTCGGCGTCAACATCGTCGGCGCCGTCGACCGCTCGACCCGCCTCTTCAATCGCGGCGAAGGCTTCGGCGGACTGACCGGCAGCATCACCTTCGGCGCTCTGGACCTCGTCTATCTCGGCTTCATCGCTGAGCGCGCCTACACCGTGGCGGTGGATGGCGACCTCGTGCTCTCCACCGAGACCATGGACGCCATGCCCAGTGGTCGCACGATCGGCGCCTACGGCTACGACGTGGAGTGGAGCGAGGACGCCCGGCGGCGCGGCAACGGTGTCGGCAAGATTGTCCTCACCAATCCGTCGCAGCCGGACGCTCCCTCGGTCTTCGAGGTCACTCTGGGCGAGGTCGACATCAAGGTCGACGTGGCTCGTGGAGCGGGCATCAATGCCGCTTTCCGGATCCACGACCGCACCCACCTGGGCGCCCTCACCAAGATCGCGGCCATCCTCCTGGAAGGCAAGCCCGTGGCCATCGGCATGAGTTACGCGGCCAAGTTTGGCCTGTGCAACATCCTGCCGCAGGGCAACGGTGGTCAGCTCCTCAGTCCGGTCTCTTTCGGTCCGGAGCAATTTCGCAATCCCGAGGCGGCGGCTGCTGTCCTCGCTGAGGCGCTCGTGCGCTAAGGCGGGCTGATCGACTACCACCAGTAAGACTGACTCTGACTGAGCCGGGCGCCAATTTCCTTTGCGTTAAAAGCGCAGAGACAAAGGTGCCCGGCTCGTAATCTAAAAGACATGAGACTTATTACGGCATGAAAAAGGAAAATTCTAATGCCCAGTCGCCAAAGAGCATCGAACCAACCGAAAACCCACTGGAAGCTCATCTCCGACCAGGACCGCAAATGGGCGCAAGACGTCATGCGGCGCTGTGACCAGAAGCTCATCGGCGTCAACCATCCTGATGTGAAACGGGCACTGTCCATAGTGACCGGCATCAGCGAGAACGGCACTCGTCGCGGCGACGCCATGCACCGCTGTGTGCCCGGCAGCTACGGCTCGCGCCACTGAGGACCAAGTTCACTTCGCGTTAAATTAAACCTCTACGTTTGCAAAGGTCTCGGAGAGATGGATTTTGTTTCTCTCCGAGTGGCGTCAATATGTCCGTGGATAAGGCATGACAGGCTGATGTCGCCTGTATGCCTGGAGTTGTTAGGACGCCTGAAGAGCGCGAGAGTTTTTGACGACTAGAAATTTTTTGCAACAGATATACTACACCAAGTAGCGAGGATGGGTAAAAAAGCAAAAATTCAAAAGTGCAAAAACCAAAACACCAAAACACCAAAACACAGAACAGAGAGGCGATTGCTCGCCTCCCTGTTCTGTCGGGTCTTCACTTCATTAAGCTGAGTTCAGCAGGTCACATCACACCGGCACGGTGGAGAGCGTCACGCGCAGGCTGGTGCCCGAGCGGCTGCCGAAGCCGCCGGAGGTGTAGGTGAAGTGGAATGCGTTGGCGTCGTCGGCGTAGACCGTGTAGCCCTGAGCCTTGAGCTCTTCGGTGAGGGTGCCGATCAGTTCGCTGGGCGACTGGCTGACCGTTCCGGTGCTGTTGTTGGCCGTCTTGATGCTGATGCTGGCCGAAGTGCCGGCCTTGGCGTCGTAGCTGACGGTCACATAGCTGGGCGTCATACCGGCTCGGCGGACGGCGCTCATGATCAGGTCACGCAGTTCGTCCTGGCTGAATTGCACGGTGACGGAGC
>JAFEAR010000230.1 GCA_018266335.1 Bdellovibrionales bacterium | reverse complement strand
GATATTAAGAATAAAAACCAGGTCTATTTGGATAAGGACGATAAATTTGTCAATCCCGTACTGGCCCGGTCTGCCCGCATAGTGGCTGAGAAAGCCAGCGGCAGCTACATCTATGACATGAATGGTGATGCCTATCTGGACCTCAGTACCGGTATCGCCGTCAACTCTGTCGGACACTGCCATCCCAAAGTCGTTGCTGCTGCCAAAAAGCAGCTCGACGAAGTAATGCATACATCTGTCACCGTGCACCACAAGCGCTATATCGAGCTGGCTGAAAAGCTCGTTGAAATCGCTCCCAGCAAAAAACTGGACTCCGTATTTTTAACCAACTCCGGCGCTGAAGCTGTGGAAGGAGCCATGAAGCTGGCTAAGTATGTGACCGGACGTCCGGCCATCATCAACTTCCGTGGTTCTTTTCACGGTCGCACAATTTTCACCACAGCGCTGACCACAAGCAAACTTTATTACCGTGAAAAGTATGAGCCCCTGCCGGGTTCCATCCACACTTCCATCTTCCCTTACGAGTACCGCTCTCATCACCGCGGCAACCCGGACATGGTTGTGGACGAAGTTTTCGAAAACCTGGAAATGCTTTTCCATCAGTTCGTTCATCCTGAGCAAGTAGCTTGCTTCCTCGTCGAGCCTATCCAGGGTGAAGGCGGTTACATCGTTCCTCCTAAAGGCTTCTTTTCTCGTCTGCGCAAACTAGCTGATCAGTACGGCATCCTTTTGGTAGCCGACGAAGTCCAGACTGGTTTTGCCCGCACCGGCAAAATGTTTGCCATCGAGCACGAAGGCGTCGAGCCGGACATCATGCTCATGGCTAAAGCCATGGCTGGTGGACTGCCTCTGGCATCTTTTATCTCCAAGTCCGAGCTGACCAAAAAGTGGCCGGCTGGACGTCATGGCTCCACCTTTGGTGGCAACCCCGTATCTTGCGCCGCTGCCCTGGCTACCATCGAAGTCATGCAAGAAGAAAAACTGGCTGAGCGTGCCGCCAAACTGGGCGACAAGTGGATGGCCAGACTGCGCAAATTTGCCGAAGGCAAGTCCCATATCGGTGAAGTGCGCGGACGCGGCTTGATGATCGGTATCGAGTTTAACGACGAAAAAGGCGGACCATCTAAAGAGTGGGCCGACAAAGTGGCTGAGCGTTGCTTAGAGCAAAAAATGATTGTATTGACCTGCGGTAACGCCGGTCAGGTAATTCGTCTGATTCCGCCTCTGAATATCTCCGATGCGGACGCCGACAAGGCTATGGATATTCTCGAAAAGGCAATGACCGTTTAATTAGGAGAAGACGATGAGTACTCAAACAAAAGCGCCGGAAGCTAAAACTCAGAAAGGCGATAAGCCTCAGACTTACGGCAACTATATAAATGGTCGCCAGGTCAAATCCGAGACAGGTGAAACTTTTCCCTGCTACAACCCGGCTAACCGCGATGAAGTAATCGGACACTTTGCTTCATCCTCACCAAAAGATGTAAAAGCCGCTGTGGATGCCGCTGCCAAAGCCTTGCCCGGCTGGAAAGCAACTCCCGCTCCGCACCGTGCCGAGATCATTTTGAAAGCCGCTCATCTTTTGGAAACCCGTAAAGAAGAGCTGGCTCAGACCATGGTCAGAGAAATGGGTAAGGTCTTGAAAGAAGCCCGCGGCGATGTGCAAGAAGCCATCGACATGGCTAAGTACATGGCCGGTGAAGGTCGCCGTCTGGTTGGTCAGACTGTTCCCTCCGAATTGCCCAACAAATTTGCCATGTCCATCAGACAGCCGATTGGCGTCGTGGGCTTGATCACTCCCTGGAACTTCCCTATCGCTATCCCTAGCTGGAAGACCTTGCCTGCTCTCGTAGCCGGCAACACCGTGGTAATCAAACCAGCCACCGACACCCCGCTCTGCGCTCTCATGTTTGTGGAAATCTTGAACGAAGCCGGTCTTCCTCCGGGTGTCCTCAATCTGGTCACAGGCTCCGGCTCCAAAGTAGGTATGGCTCTCGTTGAAGACCCGCGTGTTCGCGCTGTTTCCATCACCGGCTCCACCGATGTTGGTAAGCGCGTCGCCGGCCGTTGCGGCGAGTTGATGAAGAAAATCTCCTGCGAACTGGGTGGCAAAAACGCCATCTGCGTCATGGAAGATGCCGACATCGAACTCGCTCTGGAAGGCGCTCTCTGGGGAGCCTTCGGCACCGCTGGACAGAGATGTACAGCAGCCAGCCGTATCATCGTGCACAAAGCTCGCTACGAAGAATTCTGCACCAAATTTAAAACCGCCACTGAAGCTCTCAAAATCGGCAACGGTCTTGATGAGTCCAATCAGGTCGGACCAGTGGTCAACCAAGGACAACTGGACACCGTCAAAGAATACGTTGAAATCGGCAAAAAAGAAGGCGCCAAGCTGCTCTGCGGCGGCAACGCTCTCACCGACGGCGACCGCGCCAAAGGCTTCTTCCATGAGCCGACAGTATTCTGCGATGTAAAAGCAAACATGCGTATTGCTCAGGAAGAAATTTTCGGACCCGTCACAGCCATCATCCCGGTTGAAAGCTTCGAAGAAGCCCTGGAAGTGGCTAACGGTACTGAATTTGGTCT
>JAFEAR010000022.1 GCA_018266335.1 Bdellovibrionales bacterium | reverse complement strand
TGGAAAAAACCATGCGCAGGAAAGCTGGGTATTGAGTCACAGAACGTGTTTTTGTCATACTGCCGCCTGTGCTTGGGACGAGTAGTCGTAATACGTGTAATGTGCATAGAGTTGGCGTGACGTCCACGAGCGATTCTCTGACGGCAGAGTGAATCGGAGAGCGGCCTACTGAGTTGTGAGTTGGTGAGAGGGAGTTGGAGGGTAGTATGTCGTTGAGCGTCAAAGGCCAAGAATCGACGTTTGATCTCCGAGAGCTCTCCCTCGGTGATGCGTGTCGTTTAGGCTCGTGGGTACGAGATTTAGAGACAGTTGGAAAATCTTCCGAGGAGGTCTGTCAACTCATTGCGATGTCTCTGGCCCGGTCTTTCTGTTCCCAGGAGAGTCGTCAGTCTCAATTGTCTCTCGTCGAGGTCTTTCACACTCGTAATCTTGGTGATCTCCCAGCGCGCCACCAAGACCGATGGGTGTCTTCGGTTGATGGGGTCCACGCCCCCGCTCAAACGCGAGTCCTTGCATTGATGGGCGTGGCCGGAGATTCTGCAGAGTGGACGATCGACAGCCCTCCGTTCGGACTACATTGTGTCCCCATTCAAGCGGAGTTCAGTTCCCAGGAAACTGCGTGGTACACGCAATCGTGGGAGGATTTGGGGCTGAGCAGTCCGGTGAATAATTTTGAGAAGAGTCTTACTGTATCCTGCTCCCCTTGAAATTGAGACCACCCCTACGACATGGTCCTGGGTGGACCGAGGAGGTGGTTATGGCATCGGAATCGGCAGAGCCAATTGAACGGTGGACGGCCAAGCGGCGCGTGGCACTGGTGGTGAGTATCATGAAGGGCGAGACGTCCGTCGCCGAAGCAGCTCGGACCTACGGGCTGACCGTCGCGGAGGTGGAGGACTGGCGGGAGAAGTTTCTGCTGGGGGCCGAGAACGCCCTGCGGAGTCGCCCGAGGGATGAAGAGGCCGTGAAGGACGAGCAGATCAAGAAGCTGAAACAGAAGATTGGGGATCTCGTCCTCGATAACGACATTTTACGGGAGGCCTTGAAACCGTACCCTTTAGACCGGAAGACATCCGACGCGTGAGAACCACGCTGTCGGGTGTCTCGGAACGGCGGAGTTGCCGCGTGTTAGCCGTCGGACGGGCCAGGCTGCATCGCGCCCCAGCGGGTCGTCGACGTCCTGTGGCCGTGGACCCGCCGTGGGTCGAGCCGCTCCGGCAGTTGATTCAGCAGTACCCCACGTTCGGCTATCGGCATCTCTGGGCCGTGCTACGCGGCCAAACGCCCCATCGCGTGAACAAGAAGGCCGTGTATCGGGTACTCCGGCAGAAACGGTGGTTGGTGCATCAGCGGTCGTGTACCCCGCGGCCACGCGTGCAGGGCTGGATCAGCCGAGCCAGCCGCAGTAATGAACGGTGGGCTATGGACGTGACGCATATTCTCTGTGGCCAGGACGGCTGGGCCCATCTCGCCGCCGTGATTGATTGCCATGATCGGGAAATCGTGGGCTACGAGTTCGCGTTACGGAGTCGGGCGAAGGAAGCCGAGCGCGCCGTCGAAGCGGCTTGCCTCCAGCGCTTCGGGACCCTCCGGCCTGCGCACGCGCCGGTCTTACGCAGCGATAACGGGCTGATTTTCCAGAGTCGGCGATTTCGCCAGGCCTGTCGAGACTATCGGCTGCAGCAGGAGTTCATCACGCCGTATACGCCCGAGCAGAATGGGATGATTGAGCGGTTCTTTCGGAGTTTGAAAGACGAGTGCGTCTGGCAACACACGTTCCAGACGTTTGAGGAGGCGCGGCGGATCATTCGGGACTGGGTCCACTGGTATAACGAGGAACGGCCCCATAGCGCCCTCGGGTATCGGAGCCCGGTCCAATACCGCGCGCAACAAGCAACCCAGGTGGCTTGATTTCAGGGGAGCACTACAGTGAATCTCACAAGCAGTAACGCCATCTTTCTCACCCCGTCGGAAGAGAAGACAATCTATCTCCAAAATCGCAACACCAGCGACAACCCCAATATCAACTTTGCTGAACTCCCGAACAAGATCAGAGCAAAGGGATATGCAATCGTTGATAATCCCGACAAAGCTCAGTACATCCTCCAGAGCCAGGTAGTACTCTGCAATAAATTAAAGCCCGGGCAAACCGTCGATGCCTTGATCGCCGGCGGGTTCGGTGGGGCCATCGGAGTCGCAGCTGGCTCGGCCGCAGCACTCAGCGGGGCGTCGCTTAGCCAGATTCCAATTCTCGGAGCGGTAGGAGCGGTTGGGGGATTTGCCGCGAGCAAATTCTCAGAGGACTCTATCGTCGCCTGCGTGGTCGACGCGATGGTACAGGAGCGCACCAAGGAAGAAATTCAACAATCTGTCACGACCAATAGTATGCCAGGGCCAGGCACACCACAGTCACAACCTGGAGCTTTTGGCTTTCTGAATCAACAAAGTGTCTCCCCGCCTCAAGCTGGACAGGTCACCCAACAGATCAGCGAAATCCGAAAAGGCACTCGCCGCTTCCACCAAGCGAGAATCGTGGCGTCTGACCAAAAGATGTGGCTGTCCGTTCCGGAAGCCAGCAAGGTACTCAGTGACAAACTTGAGGATTCCTTAGCTGGACTTTTCTAAAGAATGACTGACCCTGATAGGGCGCGTACGTCGTGGAATCAAGAGTCACGAACAGGGTGACCATCGGGCACGATTAAAATGGTGAGCATGTGGATGAAGGCCATCATCACTAGCTGAGATTGCCTAAGAGACAAGTGCCTGAGCGTCGGGCAGCCACGTATGGCTCGCAATGATCAGCCGATCCAATTGATCATAGCCAAACGTCTGCGACCCTCGGCGATCCGTCAGACTCGTTCGATTGCCGACTGGGTTGTAGACATAGTCCGCCTTGTTGATCTGGCTGCTGGTCGCGGTGAGTTGAGCAGGATGCTGGTGACCTGTGAGGCGGGATAATAGGTGTAGCCCATATCAGGCTCGAACAGTTGCAGTTATGGAGCGCGTCTCGAATCAACAAGATGAAAGGCATCACCATGGAACAGATATCCTTTACTACTGTCAGGCAATTGGATCTCATATGCCAGAAACTCTTTCCCATAGATACGTCGCATGACTGGAACCATCTGCCCTTTCGTGAGCACAACTAGCACTTTATTGATGGGAAGTGAATCTGGCGGATGAGTATATGTCTTGGGATCAGAAAACCTTAGAGGCAACGGATGCTCTAGCACATTGACATCACCATCGATTTCGGCCAGCTCCTCACCTTGGCACCCCATGAAGACATGGAGAATCATCACCCCTAGAACAACCGAAATGCCCCGACCGATCAACCTTTTTATCGCCATAGCATAAACCTCTATTTAGCTTGAGCAGGCTTGGTACCCGCTCCGGGATAAAAGATCGTACCGCCTACGAGACCAACTCCAGTCATACTTTCGTAAAGCTGTGATGGTGTTAATACTTTACCAATGTCGTAACCCATCCAATTCAGGCATCTCTGCACTGGCGCACCGCAGTTGTTCGTCAGAAAGTTATAGTCGGGTTGGTCCCGTTTGAGACATTCTTCCAGTGCCTTTTCCTGTTCGGCTGTGAGGGTCAAATCCAACCCCAGCGAACTCCGGAACGAGTTCCTTTGATTAAATACGGAAGTGGGCTCGTTCGTCATCCCATTTGGCCCGAATGAATAGGTTGTGCCATTGATGTTGGTGGACACATGGCCAAACGATGATGTGCCAATTCCCACCGGAGCCCAAATCACAATCTGTGCCTTTAACCCAAATGGATCAAAGTGCAATGTCGGATTTCCAAGGGCATACTCATAGTAGTTGTTACCTCCGACACGACCAATAGGATCACGTTGAGTGAATTTCCCAATCTGTGCATCATAATATCTAGCCCGATAGTAATAGAGCCCTGACTCTGCATCCAACTCTCTTCCCGTATACGTATAGGGCTGCTCCACCGTACCCGGTGACTCCAGAATATTCCCGTACGCATCATACGCGTAGGCTTTGGCCACGCTGCCGTTGACATCGGTGAGTTCCGTCACCGTACCGAGGCCATCCTGATGATAGTACAGCGTGCCATCCGCCACCGGTGTGGTCGTGGGCACCGTCGCCGAGCCCACCACGAGCGGCGTCCCCAGCGGCGTCGTCGAGGCAAACGTGGCACGGGCGGGAAACAGGAGGCGGCTTTCGAGCACCTGGTTCGTGGCCTGGTCGCGCGTCACCAGATAGAGTGGAGCATTGCCGCCGATGCCCCCC